>JBGTBA010000112.1:0-14584 GCA_041749595.1 Flavobacteriaceae bacterium
GGGAAGACCCTGCCCAAGTGGCCACTGTTGGTGCAGGGGATCCTGCCGGTAAAATTTGATATTCGTAGGGGCCCGTTCCAAATTGTCCGGAAGCGGTTATCACTCCCGCATTTAGGTTACAATTATCGTTTCTTGTGACCGATAGGTTTAAAGCAAGGGGATTTACGGACTGGCGAATGGTGAATCCACCACCGAAAACCGAGCAGCCATTAAAGGCTCCGCCAACTTCCGAAAGTAAGAGGTAATATTCGCCTGGGGGCAAAGTGGCAAAGTTGGGAATGGATATTGCTCCCGCTGGCGGGTTCACCGCTGTTGAACCGCTAAATCCAGTAGAAATATTGGATTGCGAATTGAAGATTTCATAATTTACCGCCGTAGCACCACCATCATAATTGTCAAAGGTAAATGAAATAGTGCCATCGGCAGAACCCGTACAAGACACATTGGCAACAGCGTCCAGTGTGGCCGTCATGTTGGATGGGGTGTTGATGGGCGAAAGCGCCGTTTCAAAATAATAACAATTGGTCGTTACATCATAAACCACAAAAGTGTACGTAATTCCCGGAACCAAACCTGTAAAGGTAGCGGTGTCGCCGCCAGGCACATCAGGATTAATGAAGGTACTCGAGTAGGGAGGTGTAAATGTCTCCAGAATGGCAAATTGGTAATTACCGCTACCTACGGCTGCACCCACAGTTACAATAGCCGTACCCCCGGTAATGCAATCCGCAGTTAGGGTGGTAACATCTATATCGAGATCATTGGGTGGCGAGGCAATAATTTGGGTACTAAAAGCGGAACATCCATTGGCATCTACTACATCTATTTGATAAATCCCAAAAGTCAATATACTGAAAGTATGGTCTCTGTTTATTGCCGTGGTGGTATAGCTTTGGGGTACGAGACCATTGTTGGCCGTTAAGTAATAGGTATATTCCGCAGTTCCGCCACTTATGCCACTAACGGTTATAGACCCGGGATTGGTTACGCTAGTGGCACTATCACAAGTAATTGGCACATCGGTAACGGTATAGGTAATAACATTTGGTTCTGTTATAGTGGCAGGTTGTGAAATAAAGCAACCTTTGGCATCGGTAACGGTTACTGTGTAATCCCCTGCCGCCAAACCTGAAGTTTGTGTGCCGTAATCCACCCCTGTTGTGGTATTCAAGATATTGATTACATAAGGAGCAAGACCAAAATTGGTGTTGATAGTGATGGCAAGGGCTCCTGAATTATCTCCGTTACACAATAGATTTGTAGGCAGAATACTGCTAATAACAGGAAGTACAGCGGGATTGATGGTTACGGTATTGGTCTCTACTGTACAACCTATAGCATCAGTTACTCTAAAAATGTACGTTCCGGCTATAGTTGTGGTAAATATATTCCCGGCAAAATTGGTATTGGAATAGGTTGTACCCCCATCACTGGACCATTCGTAGGAAAGCGCACCATTACCTCCGTTGGTATTGATGGTGACTTGCGCATCTGCCAAACAGGTAAGGTCATTGTTCAGTAGGGCATTGGCGGTCAATTGTGCATTGATCACCACATTTTGCGGAGTCCCATCACATCCAAATTGATCTCGGACATTGATGGTGTAGGCGCCTGCCGACAAGTTGGCAAACGTGTAGGATGTTGCCGTTGTTGGTGTTGGTGCCAACCAAGGCCCGCCATTGATGCTAAACAAAAACCCTCCGTTTCCGGGAAGCGAAGTTACATCCACCAGAATGCTTCCATCATTGTTTCCGGAATAACAAGCGGTTGGTGTTGTCGTAAAGATAGGATTGCTGGGGGCAACAATGGTTATAGGCGCATTTATGGCATCTTCACAGCCATTGACATCCCTAACCCGAATAATGTAATCCCCTGCCGGTACATTGGTAAAAGTGGCATTGGTCTGATAGCTGGTAAGTATCCCCCCAAGGCCATCTTCCAATTGGTACTGGTAATTTGGTGTACCCCCTACAGCACTTCCGGTAATGGTTGCTCCTAGGTTGTTGCACGTAAAGGGGGTTACCACATTGGCAGCGGCTACCACCGCATTGGGTTCGGTCAAGGTTTGTGTTAGGGTAATGGAGCAGCTTGGATCCAGAACGTCGCGAACTATTAGGGTATATGGGCCTTCGGCAAGATTTGTTACGACAACTGGGCTAGTCATTTGTGGTGCGGAGAATGCACCGCCGTTTACGTTGTATTCGAATCCGTTTATTGAGTTAAAATTTTCTACTTCGAATGTTATTGTACCGTCAGAAGCACCATTGCAGCTGATGTTGGTAAAGTTGATAAGGGAAGCGCCAAAAGCATGCCCATTTTCTACTAAGACAGTCGTGGTTACGGCACAATCGCTTCCATAGTCAACGGTTATGGTATGGCTTCCTGGGGCTACATTGCCGAACGCATTTGGGAATTGGGCAGCACCACCGTCAAGGCTATAGGTATAACTTGGGTCATTGGGCAATATGGTCAAAACACCACTACCATCGCAGGCATAGGCTATAGAAGAAGATAAAACAGGTTCTATGGGCAATGGATTTATGGTGATGGCTGGTAATGATAAGACACAATTGATGGCATTGGCATCCCGTACACGGACGGTATGGGAACCGTCGGTTAAACCTGAGAAGACTGTTCCGCCGGTAGTTGAAGCAGTCCACGCCCCTCCATTTAAGCTGTATTGATAATTTCCGGAACCACCGGACGTAGGTGTAACGCTCCCTACGGTAATTTCTCCAAGCTGTAAACAGGTATAGTTCGCCGTAAGTACCGCCTCGGCCTGTAACTGGTCGGGTTGGGTTACAACAATGCTTGCAGTTTCCTCACAATTGTTGGCATCCCTGATCCGTATATCGTAGGTTCCTGCGGCCAAATTGATAAAGTTTGCCGAAAGCTGATAGGTTGCCCCATTGTTGATACTGTATTGATAAGGGCCAGTCCCGCCGGTAACTGCAAGGGCAATGGAACCATTGGCATCACCAAAACACACCACAGGAGTGGCGGTAGGTGTAATAGCCAATGGTGCGTTTTGAATAATGGTTATATCATAGTTGGCTTCGCAAAAGCCAATGTTGCCGTTCTTATCCCTTACGTAAACATCGTAGTTTCCTGCCCCTGTGACGGATGCAGGATTCACAGAACTGAAATCCCCTGCCGTTGGCGTTGCTCCATCCGCTACAATAGCATACACATAATTTCCATCGCCACCGGCCGCGGTTATGGTTACATCGGTTGTGGATGCACATGTGAAAATTGGCGCCGCAGAAGCCACAACGGTAAGTTCGGGCCGAATGGTAATTGTTTCGGTATCGGTGCAGTTCTTACCGTCTCTTACCGCCACGGTATGTGTCCCAGGGGCCAATCCTGAAAACACATTGCTGGTTCCAAAGCCGCCACCGTTAAGGCTGTATTGGTAATTTCCATCACCACCGGAAATCACATTGGCCGTAAGCGTTAAACCTACAAACGATGTATAACACAATGCGTTTGGTACTAGCTCTAGCACGGGTGCCACAACAACATCAATTATAAAAGCATCCGTCACAACGCATCCGTTGGCATCTTCTACCGTAACCGTGTAATTTCCTGTAGCGGTGAGTCCACCAAAGGCACCAGTAGTATTTGTAAATGTAGTAGAGCCATCGGGGTAAGTAATGGTATAACTATAGCCTCCCCAGCCGTTGGTGGCGGTTAAGAGCACGTTTCCATTGGCTGTACATGTGGGCTGGGTAATATTCATACCAAGGGCTAATGCCGCACTAGGGGCATTTATGGTTACTGAAGCCGTATCCGTGCAATTAGTGACCGTATCGGTAACGGTTATGTCATAAATTCCGGCGATAAGGCCGCTTAACGGAATCGTGGCATTGGTTTGGTTGGAACCGGAAAAATTAGCCGGGCCTGTTATAGTATAGTTGTAACTTCCTGAGCCAAATCCGGCAACGGAGAAGAGAGCCTCACCATCTGAACCATTGAAACAAGAGACGTTGCCAACCAACTGGCCTACGACATCTATTGGCGTAACAGGGGCAATGGTAAACGTTTCTTCATAAGTACAGCCTTTGGCATCAGTTACCCTAAAAGTATAGGTGTTGGGGGCCAAACCATTGAAATTGGCTGTAGCACCTGAAATGGAATTTGCAGGAATGGCCGATGGCGCTATGATCTCGAACGTAAAAGGGGCATTTCCGTTCGCCACGGTTGCCGTTACGTCCGAGATATTGCTCGGACATGTGGGCGTTGTGGCTGTAAATGTAAGATCCGTAGGGGGATTTAGAGGTGCAATCGTAATTGGGTTGGTGGCAAAAGTACAGCCATTGGCATCCCTAACGGTGATGGTATAGGTGCCCGCAGTTAAATTGCTAAAGGTGTTTGCGCCAGGAGCCCCAAAAGTAACCCCATTAATGCTGTAAGTATAGGGAGCGGTACCCCCTGTGGTGCCTTGTGCCGCTATACTTCCCAGTTGCGTACAAGTGTAATCTTGCGTAAGGATCGCTGTCGATGTCAATGTATTGCTTGGTCCTGAAATAGTATAGTCCTCAAAGAAATCGCAGGATGCACTACCTTTTCGTTGATTTAGCCTGACCGTATAATTGCCTTGTGCCAAGCCCGTAAAATTTCCAGAGGAATTGTTGGCAATTTCATTTCCGAGAGCGTCCAATAAGAAAAAAGTCAATTGATATCCATTGGTGTTCGTAAGGTTGAAAGAAATAGAACCATTCGCCGCCCCAAAACAACTTTCATCGATAACCGTTGTTGGCGCATATTCCACCGCAGGGACCAATGTAATGGTTACTGAATTGGAAATAGCAAAACAGTTGTTTTTATCAACCACTATAAAAGTATAATCGCCTGGATTTAGAATGTCGAATATTACGCTGGTCTGAAATTGTGAGGCAGGGACACTACTGGGATCGGGGTAAGATGTCACCGTAGTTCCGAGTTCATCAACATAGCTCCAAATAGCATACGTATGCGGAGTTTGGCCCCCTGTGGAGTTCATTAATATGTTTCCTTCCTTACATGAAATATGTTGTGATATTTGGGCATTGAGACTAAGGTCGGAGACGTCCAATATGGTTACTTGCCCAGAATAAGAACAACCATCATCAGTGGTTGCCAGCACATCATAGACACCGAGATTTAGGTTTTGAAAAGTATAATTATTGTCGATTACCGGGCCATGGGTGTCCACTATAATGCCCCCTTGGGAAATCTGATAGTAATATTGAGGTTCAACGTTGAGGACGGAAATGGATATTTCGCCCAAGCCCGTACAATCGGTATCCTTGGAAGTAATGTCCACCTGAAAATCGCGGGTCAGCACGCCGATATCCTCCAAACGAAAGACACATCCGCCCACCACGCCTTGCTGCTGCATTTCAACCGTATAGGCACCATTGCTGGTTATGGTAAAACTGGGTCCGTTGTTGGTGCTAAAAGGCACCAAGATAGCACCGTTTACAGCGTTCAGCAACTGGTACTCATAGTTCGCCGGCATATTGGTAACCGTTATGTTGCCGGGGGTAGCGCAGATAATATCCGTTTTATTGAATTGCGGATCTAAGGGGTTTTTAAAAACAGTAAAGTAAAATCGGGTAAAACAGCCATTTTGATAGTTGATGATCAACCGGTACTGACCTGCGTCCTGTGCCAAAAACGCGTTTCCAGTACTTACCTGGTTCCACGTACAGGTGCTATTTTTGTTGGCACAATCGTCTCCGGAAGAAGCACAACTGCCTTCATCCAAACGCTGCCATACAATGCTCAATGCATCGGGAATGTTTATCTGTATAAGTTCGGTATCATTCAATCCACAAAGAAAAATCTTGGGCAAAAGATCTCCATCTATGGAACAGGTTACCACTTCACCTTCCACAGTGTTGGTGGGATCGTTAATCAAATCGATTATGGGGTTGGTCTGGGTATTGCCAAATGGGATTACCGTGATGATTTCCTGAAAACCTTTACAAGGGTCGGCTACAATTTTATCGACAATGTAAGTGCCGAGTTGTGTAACGAGCAGGGTACTTAAGTCGTTATCGGAATTGCCATCTGTAATTACAGTATCGCCTGTATCGATCACATTGTTCCCGTTTACATCTCGATACCAGACATAATCATCAAAATTATCTCCGGCATTCAATAGTACGTTGGCACCACAAAGCTGGACCGTTCTGCTAAAATCGCAATCCGAAAGGTCATCCAAAAGAAAGTTGGTGGCTCCAGGGGTTATAAATCCGCAAGTATCAAAATCGGACACACTGGGATCGTCCGTTATTTGGTTGTTGTTAAGTTGTCCCTGATAGGTGGAGAAAGCCAAATTTTGAATTTGGTTTGTACAGGCGTTTACAAAATCAAAACAATTTTCAGCCACTTTTACCCGAAGTCTAATCCTAGAAACGGGGTCGCCCACCTCCACCAAATTTGCGGGTATGGTAAAAGTAATAGCATGGGAGGTGGCGTCATATACGTACGTTACTCCCGGTGGAACCACTAAATTGGCGGGCACAAAAGTTACGTTTGTGGGCAATATGTCCCGAATGGTATAGTTCACCGCATTATCATTACCCGTATTCTGAAAGGATAGCACATAGTCCAATAATTGACCAAGATTTACGCCCCCACCGGTAATATCGTTGCCCGCAATGTCTTCCACTTTTTTTTCAACCACGATATTGGGTTCAATGATCTCTACATTGAACGAGTTGAAAAACGGGTAGTATTGATCTTGATTGGACGTGAACCTGAAGGTGGCCGCAGTTTCCGCATTTGGCAAAACGTTGTTCAATGGGTTGTTTAGCAGGAAAATGTCGGTATCATAACCTAACGTATTTACGCTATTAGGATTTCTGTTGGTGGTTACCACCCCGTTTAGGGTAATATTACTGTTAAAGAAATTGTTTGCGGGATTGGTTGCATTGCTCAGGGTGGTAAAGGAAGCACTGCTAGCCGCTCTGATAAACATTTGATCCCCAGCTATTTTATTGTCTCCCTCTAAAACCGCTGCACCTATATTCGCACGCACGGGCCCCATGGGAATGGTATTGAAACCGGTATAATTGATATCAACCGTTGGGTTGGCCGCCCTAACCCGCGCAAAGCCATCAAAAGTGGTTATCAGTTTCCCGCTAAGTGTTGGGTTTTCGTAGACAATGACCAAGGTCCAACCTGCCGAGGCTCCACCACCGGGAGATAGAGCACCGGTCACGGAGCGTACGTTCGCAATGGTATAAGTACCCGTTGGGTTGGCTATTGCCGTTACTAAACCAGTTACGTCCGCATAACATGCATATGGACTATTTTGCCGCATTGAGGCATCGGGGCTTGTGAAACCGTCATAAAGGATCTCATCTGCGGTTATGTTTACATATGATCCTCCCGGAACCCGGAAGCGGACTTGGTTAAAATCAGTTTGCCTTCCTGTGCCTACGGCTTGTCCGGCTTGTGCACTTGGGTAAGTGGCAGACCAATAAAGGCCGGCATAGCGAATTAGGTTACAATCGGGCTGGGGAAATGAAAAAGTGGCACTACTTGAGCTAAAGGTGGTAGGATCTCCATCAATATCAACGTATTGCATGTTGAAATTATCGTTGAACTCAGAGGAATTCCCAGTGGTATTATAGGCAGTATTGGGGCCACTGCCAGTACCGGCGTTCCTGTTCAGGATATTGTTGGCTATAAAAGTAAGGTCGCCTTTTATATTGTCCTGATAGCGAATATCAAAGGTGTTGAACTCCTGCGAAATACCTGTAATGGACCAAAAAAGGATACAGGATATAAATAATCTTTTAACGAAATTTCGTTTCATTAGGTCAGTTGGTTTGGTGTAACACGCATAATCCACATTTTGTCTTGGTACGTGTCATTAATTTTGCTGTAGTATGATATTAAAGCGTTGTTCCAGGAATCATGCCTTTTTAAATAGACATAGCGGTAATTATTTTCTGGGTTAATGAAATAACCGGCATTAAGCCCTTTGGAATTCAAAAGTTTTACAAAGCGGTTAGCGTTGTTTTTATTGGCAAAGACATTTACAATAATATAGTAACCAGTATCCACGCCTTCTATTTTGATTGTTTTTGCCGTGGGATTAGTGGCAACTGCCTTGTCTTTGGCCACTACGTTTTTCTGTAGGACATCTACAGCATATTTGGCCGCCTTTTCTTTTATCTTGTTCACATTGTCCACATAGGCTTTATCACTATAACCACTATTATCAACGTTCATGATCCACATTTCTCCGTTATAGTTGCCATTTGCTTTGGATTTATACGTTTCCAATGCCTGCTGCCACGTATCCGATTTTTCCAGAAAAACATATTTCAATCCATTTTTTGGATTGGTAAAGTAACTCGCCTTTATTCCTTTTTCATCAAGTTCATTAATGAATTTATGAAGATATTGATCGCCTTTATATACATTCACCACCACATAATAACCATCTTCTACCCCCTGTATATTCCTGAATTTTTGGCTCTTTACGTTTTGTTGTTGTGCGGCTTTGGTAAATTCGTCATCATTTACATCTTCCCTTATGGAAACGGCGTCCCTTTTCACCACTGTGTTCTTTGTGGTTTCAGCAATAGATATAGGTTGTTCGGCTTTTTTGGTCAATGGCGGTATCCTGTCTTTTGCGGTATTGGTAATTTCCCGCTTTTGGTTTGATACGGCAACTGGATTTTTGGTTTGTTCAAAAAGGTCAATATCATTCGGTTTTATGTTTTCGGGCCGTTCTGTATTTTCTGCAACGGCATTTGGGTCATTATTGATAAAATAGATTTGTTTGGCCTTTTCTTCCACGTCGGAACGCCCGCCGTTGGTCTCTTTTTTTACCATTCGCATCACCATCTCGAACCGGCGTTCCAAATCTTTTTGTCTGTTGTCTTCCAAAGAATCCTGACGGAACATCAGCTCGGCCAAAATGGCGTCATTTTCTGCCAATTTCTTTTTGAGCTCTTCTATCTCTTTGTCTTTTGAAGAGAGGACCTCTTCGGTCACCTCAATGTTGTCCACCAATTCTTCTTTTGGGTTTTCCAATAGTACACGGTCTTCTGTTAGATTTGGGGTAAAGGAATAGGCAAAGGAAATCTCATGGGTAAGGCCAAAATTGTCGAAGTTGTTAGACAGCCCTTTTTCCATGGTATAGCCAATGGAAATCCTTCTGTTTAGGTTAAAACCAATACCCGCAGCGGCGCCATAGAAGTTATCATAGCCACCTTGTACCCATCCAAGTTTTGGAAGGTCCAAAATAAGACTGCCACCGAGGACGACTTCTTCTTCCCCTACTTTTCGGACACGGACCAAGGGCATTAACCTGCCCTCTTCAAATATGCCCGATCCATTTTCAATTTGATGGGTATATTGTAAATGGCCAGAGAAGGTCTTGTCCTTAAATTCACTTACGGATTCACTGGTCCTTAAATTGTAATCGAAGAGGTTTTCGGCGAACAGGCCAAAATCGAATTTCCCGTACGAAATGTTAAACCCTGGCTGAAAGGACAACAAGGAACTATCTTGAAAGCCATTTAACAAGGGGTCGGTCTCGACCGGATTGGCTCGGTTTTCATCAAATCCGCTATTGTAATAGGAGATATTGGCTCCAAATGTGAAATTGCTTTTGTCGCTCAGCTTTATACCATAGGCATAGTTGGCGAGCACGCCAAAATTGGAAATAATGCCTTCCCTTTGAGTGTAAAGGCTTAGTCCCAGACCTGTCCTATCGTTTATTCGGCCACTATAGCTTAAGAAATAGGATTGATTATTATCATCAAAAGATACCGATTGGTTTCTATGCAATAAATTGATATACGAATTATTTTCCCGAACTGTTGAAAAGGTAGGATTTATTAAAAACCGGTTATATTTCAATAAATTCTGCGAAGGAACATCATAGGTTATAAATGGACTTTCGTCTTGGCCATGGACAGTGGTTGCCAGGGCCATGAAGGATAGTAAAAAGTATAATACTCTTTTTTGTAACATTGTTGGTTAGCGTATAACGGTTATGGTTCCTTGTTTCAAAACCTCTTTTGCTGTTTTTATTTTGTAGAAGAACACCATATTTTGTTTTGGAAACGAAGTAGAGGATTGGGGCCAGTTATTCTGATAGTCAAATTGGTTGAACACTTCTACCCCACTGTCATTGTATATGATCACATTTATTTCCCGATTTCTGGAATAGCTGTTGGGGATTACCCATTGATCGTTCAACCCATCTCCATTTACCGTAATTACATTGGGAACTTTAAAAGTATCCAGGAATGTGGCCGTAATCTGCTTCGTGATCTCACAGTTGGCTATGTTGGCAATTAGAATATAGGAGCCTTCTTCAGAAATGGTAAACGATGGGTCGCTGCCCAACAGTACATTGTTTATATCGTACCACCGGTATGAAGTGCCTCCGCTGGCTGTTATGGTTCTGGGATTTCCTTCGGGAAAGACCACATTGCTTGGTGAGTCTAATGTAATCAAAGAATCATCTAAAGGAGAAATGACCAGCTCATTTGAATTCAACGGACAGCCATTTTTGGAAACAACCAATCGGTATGTCCCTGGGGTGTTCACATTCAGGATCGTGTTGCCATTATTAAGATTGGTTCCGTTAAAAAACCAATTAAAGCTTTCACCGGTTAGATTTGTGGAGGTGCTTATGGTAATGTTATCCGCTGTATTGCAAGAGGTAAGGCTGGTGCTGGTTATTGTCAATGTTTCGTTGACCAATAATTGAACTGGCAACGTATTTGAGGCCGTATTGAAGGGAGCTAGGGTTGCATCCAAAGCATAGTTCCCATTTTCACTAATGGCCGTTAGGCTTATAGTACGGGAAGTGGCACCGGAAATGGCCACGCCATCCTTTCTCCATTGATAGCTAAAGCTATTTATTAGATCGGCAGTTACATCAATTTTACTGCCATCTGGCAAAACACCGGTTATGGTTGATACGTCAAGGGCTATATTGGTATTGTTACAGGCCGCATAAGGACTTGTGTATGCAATAGCAATTTCAAAAGACGCAGGGGCAACGGCTACAGTTGGTTCCGAATTTTTGGAAGTAGCTGTGCAAGCCACACCGGACAGGGTTACTTGGGCATAATATGTTCCCGTTTGCGTGGCATTTAAAGTGTTGTTGGTGGCTCCCGGTATTTGTATTCCGTCCCTATACCATTGATAGGTTACTGGGGCCGCAGAAGTAGTTACACTCAAACTTTCGGTTTCGCCGGGCAAGATCACCAAATTGGCTGCATTGTCCCTTGTTACCGTAAAGTTTCCGGCGTTGGTAATGTTTACTCCTGCCGATCGTTCCAGACACGTTCCTGGACCTACTATTTCTACTTGGTAATTGCCTTCAAATCCGGCGATTGAGGCATTAACTGTATAGGTGTCATTATCCACGGTTGGTGTAGTAATGGCCACGCCGTCTTTATACCACGTGTAGGTTAAGCCCTGTCCCGTTATATTAGAAATAAGGGCTACCGTTTCCCCTGGGCATAAATTGGTTTTTGCAGGAGGGTTGATCGCTATGCCCAAACTTGTGCCCAAAGTTATGGTAATGTCATTGGACAATGTGTTGGCAGAACCGGAACATATGGAGCCGTAATCCAACTCTACATTATATATGCCAGCTTGGGTGATTGTAATGGACGCCCCTTTGTCGGGCAAGAGAGTACCGCTCCTATACCAATTGTACCGATAGGTATTTGGATTAGGAATATTATGCGCTGCCAAGTTGGCCGAGTTTCCATTGCATATTTCAATGGTCCCTCCGGGAGGAATGCTTCCGTCCCCGTTGCGGCTTATTAAAAGTGGGGAATTGAAATCTATAAAATACATTGGAAATGGATCCGATACTTCTCCAATAACTGCTGGATCTGTGCTTCGTACCCTCATCCTGTAGCCTTCGCCCCTGGTGTCTGTAGGCAAGGCAAATTGAAAATTAAAGTTGAAACTGGTGTTTTTGGTATTGTCCGAGGCCAATTGAATGGGATTTGCAAAACTTCCAGTGGCGTTCGATAATTCCAAAATAAAGACGTTACCACTGTTCACCAGTGGAACGCTCCATGTAAAGTTCACAAAATATTCATTAAAGCTGGCAGAGGCACAGGCCGCGGACCATATAGAATTTCCGGGCTGGTTGGGGTTGTCTGCAGGAGTAGGTTTGTTTAAAGTTTGGGATATAGTTGTAAATATGCCCAATAGAAAGAACAATACTGCAACAATAGGTCGGTTAAGAATTAGACTTGGTTTCATAATTGCCATTTGTTAATAGTTATACACGTTTTTTTGTTTAATTCAATTGGGTTGATAAACATATTGCAACGTCAGTATTTCTATTTATAGGACTTAAGTGCCGTTTTGGGGGAAACGGTGCCTATATTTAACAACAAAAGTGTGTTTTAATTTCAGTGGACGGAATTTTATGTTGTCTTACCGATTAAAATTGTTGTGAAAGCCTTTTATTGTAGTGTGAGCCCTTTTTGTGACTAGGCATAACGCCATTTTTCCTACATTTGCCCTTCAAACGAAATCATATGATAGAAGCGTCCAAGCCGCTGAATTTTATAGAGCACATTGTAGAGGAGGATTTAAGCAATGGATTCCCTAAAAGAGGATTGCGATTTAGATTTCCGCCAGAGCCTAACGGATACCTGCATATTGGCCATGCCAGTGCCATTTGTTTAAATTTTGGTTTGGGTCTACGGTATAGTGCCCCGGTAAATCTTAGGTTCGATGATACAAATCCGGCCAAGGAAGAACAGGGGTATGTGGATGCCATTAAACGTGATGTGGAGTGGTTGGGTTACAAATGGGATACGGAATGTTATGCATCCGATTATTTTGGGCAATTGTATGATTGGGCGGTGCAGCTTATAAGACAGGGAAAGGCCTATGTGGACAGTCAAAGCTCAGAGGCAATGGCTTTGCAGAAGGGTACACCAACCAGTCCCGGGACGCCAAGTGTTTACAGAGTTCGTTCCGTTGAGGAAAATTTGAGGTTATTTGATGGCATGAAAAAGGGTGAATATGGGGAGGGAACCCATGTATTACGGGCAAAAATAGATATGGCCTCACCCAATATGTTGATGCGGGACCCCATAATGTACAGAATTCTCCATAAAGCCCACCATAGAACAAATACCGATTGGTGTATTTATCCCATGTACGACTGGACGCATGGGGAGAGCGATTATATAGAACAAGTTTCCCATTCGTTTTGTACCTTGGAGTTTGCAATGCATCGGGAATTATATGATTGGTTTTTGGATCAAGTGGTGGATGCAAATAAATTGAGGCCCAAACAAAGGGAGTTTGCCAGACGAAACCTAAGTCATACCATAGTAAGCAAGCGTAAGTTGTTGCAATTGGTAGAACTGAAACACGTAAATGGTTGGGACGATCCACGTATGCCTACTATTTCAGGTTTAAGGCGAAGGGGCTATACACCAGAATCCATCCGTAATTTCGCGGACACTATTGGGATCGCTAAACGTGACAATGTAGTGGATGTTTCCTTGTTGGAGTTTCATATTAGGGAACATCTAAATAAAATTGCGCCGCGAGTGATGGCCGTTCTAGATCCGGTAAAGGTGGTTATAACTAATTTTCCTGTGGACTACGACGAGTGGCTAGAGACCGAGAATAATCCCGAGGACGAAACCGCAGGATGCCGTGCAATTCCTTTTTCTAGGGAAATTTATATAGATAGGGAAGATTTTAAAGAAGAAGCCGATAACAAATTTTTTAGGTTAAAGTTGGGTGGGGAAGTTCGTTTAAAGTCGGCCTATATTATTAAGGCGGAAGGCGTTAAAAAAGATACCAATGGGAATATTGTTGAAATACGGGCTACGTATGATCCTAAAAGTAAAAGTGGTAGTGGCACTGAAGAAAGTTTGAGAAAGGTAAAGGGCACCTTACATTGGGTTTCAATGGTCCATGCCATTACAGCGGAGGTACGGCTATATGATCGTTTATTTACGGACGAAACTCCGGACACACATAAAGACAAGGATTTTTTGGAATTTATTAATCCGGATTCCCTTAAAATAATCACCGGTTATGTGGAGCCGAGCTTGAAATCGGCGAAAGTGGGGGATAAATTTCAATTCCAAAGATTGGGGTATTTCAATATCGATACGGATTCAACCCAGGAACATTTGGTTTTTAACAGAACGGTAGGCCTGCGGGATACTTGGGCTAAAATCAAGGAGAAACCATAGTATAAGCAATCCTTATCAAGAAGAAGATAACAATCGGTATTTTTATTTAAAATCGTTTGTTTTAATGCCTTTGAACCGCTTTTTTTACGGGGCATATAATGTGTTTTACTAAAACTATCGGACAAATAATGCCACTAATGGGTTTTTCATCCCTTGAACCAACCGAAAAACGGAATTTTTAACCCATACGGGTTTTTCCTATTTATAAGGAGTTTTTAGGTATGGGCATAATTAGTCGAGCCTTAAAAAGCCCTTTTAAACAATATGTTTTTACAAATGATAAGTTCGGGGAAGGACAATAGTTCTTGAAAAAAATGACAAGAAGATAACTTCCATTTGTTCATCATCCTTTTGAAGTTGAATGCGGC
>JBGTBA010000113.1:0-10080 GCA_041749595.1 Flavobacteriaceae bacterium
AAACAAAGCAAAAAAAGCAGTTAAAGCCAATAAAAACAGCAAAAAATGAATAAAAAGTAACCTGAAAAATTAAATTGATCAAAAAAAGCAACCAAATTAAATCCAAAAATTCAAATTACTATTCGGCAACGGTCTTAAAATGACAACGGCTGCATTATCGCTAGAACATATCATAAGACCATCAAGTCATCAAGAGGGTAAGATACCCGTACTCTTTATGTTCCATGGTTATGGGAGCAATGAAGAGGATCTTTTTTCATTTGCCCCCGAATTGCCTAAGGAACTTTGCATTATTTCCGTAAGGGCACCTTTTGCCATGCCCCCTTTTGGTTATGCCTGGTACACCATTAATTTTGATGCGGCGTTTGGTAAGTGGAGCGATGAGGAAGAAGCCAAGGTCTCTAGGGATAAGATTGTTGCCTTTATTGATGAAGCCTGTGAAACGTACCATTTGGACAAAGACAACATAACCCTTCTAGGATTTAGTCAGGGGACTATTCTTAGTTACGCCGTAGCATTGTCATATCCGGAAAAAATAAAGAATGTCATTGCCCTAAGTGGCTACATCAACCAAAAAATACTGCCGGATGGCTATGTTGATAAAGACCATAGCGGCCTAAAGATCTATGCGTCGCACGGTTCCGTCGACCAAGTCATCCCCGTGGAATGGGCCCAAAAAGCCCCTGAATTATTAAAGCAGTTGAAAATTGATTTTAAATATGAGGAGTTCCCGGTTGGCCACGGTGTCTCACCGCAAAATTTTTATTCGTTCAAAGAGTGGCTAAAAAACAAGATTTAGTTGCTTCGGGTGTAGAGCAAATGGTCCGTTAATGTAAAATCTACCCCTAAATCGTCCTTTAGCTCATATTTCAATAAGATCTCTCCCCAAAACGTGCCATCGGAAAAATCGGCCAAAATCCATTTATGGTTCAATACCTTTATTTTATTGATTTTAAAATCACCTTCCATACCTTCGTATGGAACCAATGGGTTGCTTCCTTTTTTTTCGTTGGTTTCCAGCAACTTATCGGCAATGTAGCGGGCGGGGTCCTTTAACCCTAAATGATCATAATACGCCAAGGCATCATCGTTGTTTTCCAGGGAAAAATACTGCATATCCAAAACTTTTAGGTTAAGGCTTTTTGCAGAATCCTGCATTTTGGCCAGTTCCGTACGCAGTTTCTGTACGCTATCCCCATTGGCCTTCAATAGCTTATCGGTGCTGATAAACTGGTATAGTGCAATTAAGGACGCAAAAATAAAAAGATATAAGAATAGTCTGCTTTTCATTTGTTTAAATACTGTTTAGAGTGTTACGATTAAATTGTCATACGCCAAATGTACGCCGTTCGGCAATTTGCTTTCAACTTCTTGGTGAAAGCCCAACAAATGGCTGATATGGGTAAAGAAAGCCTTTTCCGGCCTTACTTTATCCACAAATTCCAAGGCTTCGGGCAAACTAAAATGGGAATGGTGCGGCTCTGATCGCAATGCGTTTATTACCAATACCCTAACTCCTTTTAATTTGCTTGTTTCCTCTTCAGAAATACTTTTTACATCAGTTAAATAAACAAAGTCTTTTATTCGATATCCAAAAACCTGTAACCTGTTGTGGTATGCCTCTATGGCCACGGCCATGGTGTTCCCAATTTTAAACGGACTGTTATTCGTAACCGTATTTACCTGTACCGCAGGTGCTCCCGGATATCTGTTTAGGTCGGCAAAAATATAATCAAATCTAATTTTCAGGGAGTTTATTACCCGTTCATGTGCATAAATGGGAACATCGCCCTGCCTAAAAAAAAAGGGGCGTATGTCATCAATTCCCGCTGTGTGGTCCGCATGCTCATGGGTAAACAATATGCCATCGATTTTGGTGACATTATGGGTAAGCATTTGTTGTCTAAAATCGGGCCCGCAATCAATAACGTAATTAAAATCATCCCAAGATACCAACACGGAGACCCTAAGCCTTTTATCCTTGGGGTCCCCACTTAGGCAAACAGGATGGCTGCTCCCTATTACAGGGATTCCCTGCGATGTTCCCGTACCCAAAAAAGTGATTTTCAACAGTATGTCTATTTAATTCAAATTTATAACTTATTTATTTATTAGATTGGTCAATCTTATTAACTTTGTTGGACACAAAACTTACGTAATGGTTTCTTTCCTAGATAAGGATACTACATTTGAAAATGTCCCTTCAATTAAGGCCAAAACCCTGAGAATAAACCTAAACCCGGATATTTACGGCACTTTTTCCGAAATCGGTGCGGGCCAGGAAACCTCTGGCCACTTTTTTAGGTCTGGTGGGGCTTCCGGAACCATTGCCAAGGCAATGAGCGCCTATGACAAGGATTTCAGTGACGCCATATATGGTATTGAGGAAGACGGAAGGTACGTAACCCAGTCTAGGTTAAAAAAAATGCTTTCACATGAAATGGAAAACATGGAAAACCGCATAAGCCGTGAAATACATCCGGACAGGTTGTTTTTTTCCTATGCAAATACGGTGGCCACCATTGATTTTTCCAAGCGATATAAAGGCCATGGTTGGCTGGGCATACGGTATCAATTAGATCCTAAACAAAAAGAATATGATGAAATTGAACTTCATGTCCGATTTAAGCAAAATGAAGCACGGCTCCAACAGGAAACTTTGGGCATTGTAGGGGTAAACCTTATATATGGGGCATTTTACAAATATGACAAGCCCCGAAAACTTTTAAAATATCTTTATGACCACATAGACAAGGACACGCTGGAAATTGATATGGTGAACTTTTCCGGACCCCATTTTAAAAATGTGGACAACAGGCTGATGAGCCTACAGCTCATTAGAAACGACATGACAGATGCCGTAATGTTTGGCCCTGATGGCAACAACCTGCTGCCCGCAGCTGTATTGTACAAAAAGAACATCCTGGCCATAAGGGGAAGTTTTAGGCCTGTTACAAAAGTAAATATGGACATGCTTCAAAAATCGTATGAAATTTTTATTCGGGAACAAACAGTTGACGAAGAAAATGCCATAGTCATTTTTGAAATAACGCTCTCCAATCTTAAGGCCTCGGGAGAAATAGACGAACAGGATTTTATGGACAGGGCAGAATTGTTGTGTTCATTGGGACATACGGTCATGATCTCCAAATTTCAGGAATATTATAAATTAGTGGAATACTTTAGCAATTTTACCAAAGCAAGAATGGGGTTGACCATGGGCGTAAATAACCTAGTGGATGTCTTTGATGAAAAATATTACAGGCATTTAAGCGGTGGTATCTTGGAAGCATTTGGCAAATTGTTCTTTAAAGACCTGAAAGTCTATCTATATCCCATGAAGAATGAAGAAACGGGGCAGATAATGACCAGCAATAATGTAAAGGTGCACCCAAGGATGAAGGAACTGTACAAGTTCTTTAAATATAACGGCAAAGTTCTGGATATTATAGATTATGACCCTGAAATTCTGCATATTTTCTCTAGGGATGTCCTAAAGAGGATCATGGACAATGAAGACGGGTGGGAAGAAATGCTTCCGTCCGGGGTAGCCGACATCATCAAAAAGAAAAACCTTTTTACCCGTAAAATGATAAAGGAGGGGGAACCCAACTAAAACCTTCTTAAAAGTGCTTGCCATATTCCGCATATGGTCCCAATTCCGGCTTTTAGGTATGTTTTATTTTCTTTACCTGACAATGTCCTTTTTATTTTTCCAATTAAATATCCAAGTTTCAGGTACGGCACCGCTACAATAGCTGCTCTGCATGGTTTTTAGTCTCAACCTTATCCACAATTCCAGACACGATCCCTTCTTCATCTATTACAAAAGTTATCCTATGGATTCCATCAAACTCCCTGCCCATGAACTTTTTTGGTCCCCATACCCCAAAAATATTAAGTATAGTATGGTCTTCATCTGCCAATAATGGAAAAGGAAGGTTGAATTTCTTCTTGAAATTCAATTGTTTTTTTTGGGAATCCGCACTGACTCCCAATAATTCAAACCCGTTCGCTTTTAATCTTTCATAATTATCCCTAAGGTTACAGGCTTCAATGGTGCAACTGGGCGTATTGGCCTGTGGATAGAAAAAGACAATGAGTTTTTTGCCCTTGTAATCTGAAAGGTTGATTCCTTTTCCATCTTGGTCTTTGGCAGAAAATTCGGGGACTTTATCTCCTTTTTGTAATGTTTTCATAGCTATTTTTAATTAAATTAGAATCTTTGCCCTAAATATACTAAACAGATTTACCAAATAAAAAATGACAAAATCCGAAAAGGTTGAATTTACCGTAAGTACCCTCCAAAAACTATACCCTACCATTCCTGTTCCGTTAGAACATAAAGATCCGTACACCCTTTTAATAGCGGTACTGCTATCTGCACAAAGCACGGATGTCAGGGTGAACAAAATCACTCCCCTCTTGTTTGAACGGGCGGATAATCCGTATGATATGGTAAAACTGTCCGTAAATGAGATTCGCAAAATTATAAAGCCAGTTGGTCTTTCACCCATGAAATCCAAGGGAATCCATGGCCTTTCTAACATTTTAATAGAAAAATATGGAGGTAAAGTACCATCGGATATAGCACTATTGGAAGAACTGCCAGCAGTGGGGCACAAAACAGCAAGTGTAGTGGTTTCCCAAGCCTTTGGCATACCTGCATTTCCGGTAGACACCCATATCCACAGGCTTATGTACCGGTGGGGCTTTAGCAATGGTAAAAATGTGGTTCAGACCGAAAAAGATGCAAAACGATTGTTCCCAAAATCGTTATGGAACCGCCTGCACCTTCAGATTATATGGTATGGGCGGGAATATTCCCCCGCCAGGGGATGGGATATGGAAAAAGACATCATTACCAAAACCATCGGTAGAAAAAAAACAGTGAAAGAATACTATGAAAAGAAAAAATAGCCTTATGGCCGGAAATCTTCCATTCCTAGTTCGAATGATTTTCGAACTGCAAGCTTTTGTATTCCACGATCTGAACGGCCTTGGAATAATTAAGCAAAAACTGGACCGTTTCGGGACAGGCTTTCGCCAACCTGCATCTGTTTTGCCTTTTCGAGTAAATTTTTTCCATATTCATATAGCATTGTTATGGAATGATAACGCCACCTAAACGGAAATATTGCCTTTTGTATGCAACTTATGTTAACTTGTCAGGACAATGTTGTGCTTGTCTATTATCTTTCTAAGGTTGATAAGGGCGTAGCGCATCCTGCCCAATGCCGTATTGATGCTTACCCCCGTATTTTCCGATATCTCCTTAAAACTCATATCCTGATAAATACGCATCAAAAGCACTTCTTTCTGGTCCTCTGGGAGTTCCTCTATCAACAAGTTCAGATCGGCATCTATCTGGTCCTTTATAAGTTGTTTTTCCGCATTAAGCTTCTCATCCCCGATCACGGAGAAAATATTGAAATCATCGCTGCCTTCGAACATTGGCATCCTTTTGTTCTTGCGGAAGTGGTCTATGATCAGGTTGTGCGCTATGCGCATTACCCAGGGCAAAAATTTTCCCTCTTCACTGTAAGAGCCTTTTTTCAAAGTTTTTATCACTTTAATAAAGGTATCCTGAAAGATGTCTTCCGTGACGTCCCTGTCCAATACTTTGGAATAGATAAAACTTGTGATCCGTTGGTTGTGGCGGTTAATAAGGATTTCTAGTGCCTTCTCTTTTCCGTTGATGTAGTCCTTTACTAATATCGAATCATCAATTTGTAGTTCCATACAACTTACTTTTTTGGTTAAAATTTGAGCCTTGCCATCCCGATAAACTAACGGGAAGAAAGTACTTAGGTTATTTTGGGTTAACTCTTTTACTGTAATTACTACAGAATGATTGTCCTGTTTTTCAATTACAATTTAAAAGTAGACAAAGGGATAGGTAGGAAAAAAACATTGTTGTAAAACACCCCTTTTATGATGTGAAAAGCTGTTTTTTTATTTTTCAGTAAAATATATTCCGAAAAGAAGAGTTATGCAGGAGAATTGATAAAAAGCCTAGGGATTAATGTTATGGATTATATACAATTATGTGTTGATAATGATTTTCATGGCCTTTTCTTTAGAGCTATTCAAAAATACGTGATACGCCGTTTCAATTTCGGATAACTTAAAATGATGCGTAATCATTTTGTTCAGGTCAAATTTGTTGGCCGATACGGCTTTAATAAGCATGGGTGTGGTGTTTGTATTCACCAATCCGGTCGTAATGGTCAGGTTTTTGATCCATAAATCCTGGATTTCAAAATCAACCTTTACCCCATGGACACCTACATTGGCAATATGCCCACCGGGTTTTACCATACTTTGGCATATATTCCAAGTTTCGGGAATCCCCACCGCTTCAATGGCGACATCCACACCTTCCTCGGCAATTTTTTTTATCCTATCCAAGACATTCTCTTTGGCACTGTTAATAGTGTGTGTTGCCCCCAATTCTCTGGCAAGTTTCAGTCTGTTGTCATCCATGTCAATGGCTATGATTATCGATGGGGAATAGAATTGTGAAGTTAACAACACGGCCGTTCCAACAGGCCCCACACCTACTATGGCAATAGTATCCCCAGGTTTTACGTTTCCATATTGCACCCCTATTTCGTGGCCTGTTGGCAGAACATCGCTCAAAAGTACGGCGATATCATCATCAATCGTTTTGGGAATTTTGAACAAACTGTTGTTGGCATGCGGAATGCGAACATATTCTGCCTGGACCCCATCGATCATATACCCCAATATCCAGCCGCCATCTTTGCAATGGGCATATAATTGTTTTTTACAATACGAACAGGATCCGCAGGATGTAATGCAGGAGATTATTACTTTGTCCCCTTTTTTGAATAGGGTTACACTTTTGCCAACTTCTTGAATGATTCCAATACCTTCATGCCCCAAAATCCTCCCTTTGGCAATTTCGGGGTTTTTACCCTTGTAAATACCCAAGTCCGTACCGCAAATGGTTGTTTTTATCACCTTGACGATGACATCGGTAGGTTTTAAAATTTTCGGCATCGGTTTTTCTTCTAGGGCGATATCGTGATGACCATGGAATACAAGTGCTTTCATAATAGTATTGATTGTTTACTAATTCAATTTTTACCGTTCCTTGACTATAAAGTGTTTAAAAAATCCGCTTATACCCCAATGCTATTTTCAATGCCGTTGGCAAAGGTTGCTCGTTCAAGAATTGAATCGGCATAATTCAATCCCCTATTATTGCCCAAATAGCCTTCCCCTATAGACCGCTTCCTGATTACAACTGCGGGCGAACCGTAGGCAATGACCTGATCCTGAATATTGTTCAATACCAATGACCCGGCACCAATTACGGTGTTTGCGCCAATGGTTATGTTTTCAATGATCTTCGCACCCAATGAAACGGCAGAGAATCTACCCAATTTAAAATTTCCACCCGTACAAACACCGGGGGAAAGGCTGGAATATTTTTCAAGATTGCCCTCGTGCCCAAGGGATGCGTTGGTGTTGACAATACAAAACTCCCCAATGGTAGAGAAGGAATTGATTATGGCACCGGGCATAATAACGGAACCTTTTTCTATCGTTACACCCTTTCCCAGTATTGCCCTAGGGTGTATAACTGAAATAAAATTAAAGCTCTTTGATATTTTTAGAATCCTTTGAACCATTAAATTACGGATCCAATTATCACCAATGGCCACTATACCACCAAAAATGGAATGTTTCTCCATAAGTGACAGAATATCATATTCATTGCCTAAAATGGTATGTCCAAACTTTTCTGAACCCTTTTTCTGAAAAGAATCGATAAATCCTAGTACGTTGTATTTGCCTTTGGACTCTATACAATCCAGAACCACGCCACCATGGCCCGAGGCTCCAATTATTAAAATATTTTTCATTTCGTTTCTCAGTTTATGTGATGTTCGTTTTCTTTGTTTCCTGTTACTTGGTCCAAATGGAAATCATTATAAAAACCATCAGTATAACGAACATTATTACGCATTTTCTCATTTTGATATTTGTATTCGTTTGTCTTTCATTTAAGTTCAAGAACGATGTTATAAATAGTATGCAATTGGCCTTCACCTTTTTGCCAATTACCGAACCGTAAAACGTAAGAAAAAAAAAAGTGCTGTAAATGAATGCTACGGACTACATTTATTGATTATAATACGCATAAAGTTAGTGCTATTATACTGATAGCCTGTTATAGAATTATAGGTAAATAGTATATAATATCTGGATATTTTAAACCTTATTCGGCATTTTTAGATTCCTTGTCGGTGACAGGAACCCTTGTTGGAATAAGGGTTTATTTAGGGCAAACAGATGTACTGTCATGAAATTTTTTGACTCAGTTCTTGGTTTTTGGTGTATTTCCATGTGCGAAAACACTAGTAATGGCAAATTCCAGAATGGATCCAAAAATCCTTTTGGTTTTGCTTTTCGAACGATCGAACAGGGCCATCTTAAAAATCCGTCCTGTAATAAGTCCCAATGCACTTCTAAGAAGGTTGTTTTTTATTTCTGTAGAACCCGCTGCTTCCTGTAAGGTGCTTTTTATTAGATTAATAGGTTTAAGGCTTTCATATGTACAATAAAATTGATGTTTAAGCGCATTTAGTTCATCTAATTGTCTGATTTCCAATAAAGCAATGATTTCTGTTATCGTCTCCCCTTTCGTTTTCATCTGTTACCATTTATTTACGGAATCTATGGGGACCATGCACTCCCCGGAAGAGGCAATTCGCCATTTATAATTTTCTTCCCAATATTTCTTAGGGAGTATATCAGCTTGTTTCATGACATCTTCCGCTTTAACAACTGTTTTATTACAAGATTACGGACCGGTACAATAAGCCAAGCCTTCTTGTTTAGATAAACCACCAATCCCAAAAGCATATATAAGCCGGCCACACTAAAAAACCCATAATGCACGGCACCTAAAATATTACCTATATAAAGGGATGCCCCAACACTAAAGACAAATACAAACAATGCCACAAAAACAGCAACGACAAATCCTGAGACAATAGAGGAAACCACCTCCGCAGAGGCATCTATAGTCTTAAGCCTAACCAACTTAAAGGTAGTCTTCCCATAATCTTCCATTTTATCGAAGAGCATTTCTATCGGGGTTGCCTTTTCTTCCATTTTATGTTGAAAATTTTAAACTATCACTAAACCGGTGTCTTCTCGTGCTCCTTGGTCAGTTCGTTTAATTTTGCCTTCCCTTTGGCAATAAACCCTTCGATCCCTTCTTTGGTGTCACCATATTTATGGGAAACGGCATCCAATAATTCTTCATACTTTTCTTCTAAGGCACCTGCATATTCTTCTCCCTTACGGGTTATTTTTTTTCTGGTCTCCGTTCCCTTGTCCGGTGCAAATAAAATGCCCAAAACCGCACCTGCGGCCAAACCTGCCAAAACACCCAAAACTACTTTTCCTGATTCCATAATACTTGTTTAAATGATATGTTCGTTTATAATTCTATGTTTAAAAATAGCTCCTAAAAATGCACAAGTGCAGGCGTTAAGAAGCGATAAATGTATTATTGCACCCGCATTGTACAAAAAATGGTTAACTGCCCAAACCACTAAAAATACTAACGCCATAGCGTACAAAAGGTATTGTATGCTATTGTTCCGTTGTATTATTTTTTTACTGAAAGACCCTAATGTTTCGTCCATTACTTATCGTTTTTAATGGTACTTCTTTATGCATGGCCATACTATGGGGTAGATTGATTTCTATGATCTTTACTGCACGTATTTTAATGGTTATTTCCAAACTTCCTTTGCACACCATAAAGATAACGGCGTAAAAAAATAAAACTGTTATACAACTTTGCATGAAGGTTACATGATTTCTCTCCCTTCTACTCTTCTATGTTTGTTTTTTGGTAATACGTGGCCCAAACTTTTTTTTGAAAGCTCTGGAAATAAAAAATTTCTTGAAACTGACTATCCCCGAGGCAAGCCATAGGGGTATTTCGCCAGTTTCATTTTGGCCTTAGGGCCAAAAACCGAAATTTTGTATTTTACCTCACCCGGAACTGCAAAAAGGCAGTTCCGACCTCTC
>JBGTBA010000114.1:0-33495 GCA_041749595.1 Flavobacteriaceae bacterium
GATGGTAAAACCACAGCAGACCAAAGGTTGGCTCTATTTTAAAATCGAACTTAAAATTAAACAAGCTCTTTTTTCAATAGAAGCTGGCCAATACAAACTAAATGTGAAACCAGTAGCCCTTTTTTAAGGGTCAACTATTTACCTCACCTGAAATAAAAACAGTCCCCCCTTTCCTCACCTCGACAGGCTCGGTACAAGTGGAGGGGCATATAGAAACCTCCGACGACGAACAGGCATTGAGGAATAAGGAGGATATTGAAAATTATTCGTGTTTATTTGCCGCCCTAAAACTCAACGTTCAATAATTGTCCTGTAAGTTGTAATAACTGCAATTCGGCCAATTTTGCATCGTATTTGGCCAAGTTTTTATTGGTCTGTGCATTCAACAGGTTTATCTGTGCCTGCCTAAACTCTATGGACGTTATTCGCCCTAATTGGAACTGTTCTTTAGAGCGTTCAAAATTGTTTTGGTTGGTAAGCACATTCTGCCGTTGGATATTAAAGATCTGAAGTCGGTTTTCGTAAATTGCAACCGCATTTTGAATGTCCCTATTCACCTCCAGCTTTATCTGTTCTTTAAGTAATTCCTGATTCTCATATGCAATTTTGGCATTCTTTATACGTACAGTAGTACCACCCCCGTCAAAGAGGTTCCAGGTTAAATTGGCGGCCAAAAGCACGTTGGTGGTCGTGGCAATGGTTCCCGGAAAAACAACTCCCGACAAAAACGCAGAGGGTGCTCCTTGGTTCAAGTTCCAACCGTAAGTGCCCGTAAGGCCTAAAGTGGGTAAATAGCCCGATCTGCTTACCTTAATGTCGTAGTCGGTTATGGCCAGGTTCTTCTCTGTTTGCAAAAGGGCCACATTATTCTCTGTGGCCAATGAAACAAAGTCTTCCAATTGCAATTTTGGGATAAAATTCACCACCGTGTCCACCATAAAAACTTCATTGAGGTTTTGGTTCAATACCACGTTCATATCCCGTTTCGCATTGGCCATTTGTTGTTTCACATTAAGCAGGTTGATAGAGTCATTGGTAACGTCTACTTGGGCATTTAAAATATCGAGTTTCGTATTTTGACCATATTCGAAAGCATATTCCGCCCTTTTGATCCGGTCTTTGGAAATTTCCAAGGCCTGTTGCAGCACATTTTCGTTTTCAGTAAGCCTGGCAATCTCAAAATAAACACTGAAGAGCTGTATGGTAGTGTTTTCTATGGTTTCCCTGGCTTGCAGTGCGCCAAGCGCATACTGTTCCTTAAGCCTTTTATAATTGTAATAGCGGCCCAAACCATCAAAAAGAGTATAATTTAAAGAAATGGAAGAGTTATATCTGCGGCTTTCGGCATCATTTAGTACAGTATTTGGCCTAGGTGATCCATCTTCTAAAAATTGTCCGGGAAATTCCGTTTCCGTATTGTTGGAATTATAGGTTGCTCCGGCAACACCGCTCAAGGTAGGCAAATATCCGGAATTAAGGATCCCTTGATTGTTGTCTGCTATATCCAATTGGTTTTTCGCCACCTTGATGCCAAAATTATTTTCCAGGGCCAATGCTACCGCTTCTTGTTTGGACAACATTTTTTCTTGTGCATAAAGCCCATGCGCCACTAGTAAAAACAGGATGGAAAAAATAGGTCCCCTATTTATTTTAATGCTATTATTTGCTTTCAAGCTCTTTGTGTGTTTCTTTATTAGTAGTGGAAATGTTGGCGGCAGTATGTATCCCGTTAGGATTTTTAGGTGTTTCTCCCCTCATGAACATTTCTTCCTTTTCTTCCTTTATTGCCCGTTCCACCTCTTCCTTAGTAACTTTGTTCCCTGTCTTCAACCATTTTGTACCCACTTTTATACTGTTGCCAAAAGAGAGGAACAAAGGGAGCATTAATAGGGTGAGTATGGTGGCAAAGCCTATGCCGTATGCAATGGATATCGCCATGGGCTTTAAAAATTGCGCCTGCCTGCTCTTTTCCAAAAGTAAGGGCGCCAAACCGGCTATGGTCGTGGCAGACGTTAGGAATATGGCCCTAAAGCGCGATCGTCCCGCTTCATAAATGGCGTCATCAAATTTCAGCCCTTCACGCAGATTGCTGTTGAACCGTCCAATAAACACCAGACCGTCATTTACCATGATACCGATCAATGCTATGATGCCCAACATGGACAAAATATTTATTGGAAAACCATGTATCCAATGACCCCATGCCACTGCGGTTAGGCTGAACGGCACCAACAGGATGAGCAATAAAGGTTGGCTAAAACTTCTAAATGTAAACGCTATGGTAATATAAATTAGCACAAGTACCGTAAAGCCCACCGGTTTAAGGGATTTGCTCAGTTTATTGGCCTCCCTATTTTGACCTTCATAAGAAGCGGTTACCGTTGGGTATTTAGAATGGATGTCCGGCATTATCGCCGTTTGTATATCGGTCATAATATCGGTTGCGGTAGTGGTCTTATCATCCTTTATATCGGCGGTAATCTGGATTTCCCGTTGCCCATCCAAATGGTTGATGGCCACATCGCCCCTTTCAATAGTATAATTGGCCACTTCCTTTAAGGGCACCCTGCTGCCATTGGGTGTTACTATACGCATTTCATCCAGATCGGTAATGGAAGAGCGGTTGTCCCTATCATACCTTACCCATACCCTGATTTCGTCCTGTCCTCGCTGAAAACGCTGTGCCTGCGCCCCAAAAAAACCGGCTCGGACCTGATTCATTATATTTCTTAAATCCAATCCCAACAAATAGGCATTTTCTTTTAGTTCCAACCGTATTTCCTTTATCCCCGCCGGATCGTTGTCCGCCACATCCTTTAAAAGCGAATTGTTCTCCAGTGCGGCCCTTAACTCCTTCTTTGCAGCCTTCAGCTCTTGGATATTGTTCCCCAACAAGGAAACGGATACCGGACTGCCACCAAAGTTTCCACCAGAGCCATATATAACGCTTTCTACCCCAACTATGGGGCCCACCAGCTCACTTAACCTATTGGTAACCAGTTCGGATGAGATTTGGTCCGGGCGTTCCTCCCCGGGGAGCAAATTAATGACCAAGGTAGCGGCCGACGATCCCGGGCCAAGATTTTTGATCATATTTTCAAAAAGCACTTTATCCGTGCCCTTTAAATATTGTGCCGTCATTTCCTTGTTTACAATCTTTGCCTTTTCCTCTATCATACTTATGATGGAATCGGTTACTTTCTCATTGGTGCCATTGGGCATCAATAGTTCTACAGCAACCCTATCACTGGCAATTCTGGGAAAGAAGGCAGTCTTTATGATGCCTCCCCCTGTTGCTCCAAAAGTCAGGATCAGGGCCACGGCAAAAATGGAAAAGGTTAAAAACTTATATCTCAATGAAAATCGAAGTGCCTTGCTGTAAAGGTTATCCCTCATCCAGACCATTAACCTGTCCCCAAATTTATTAATGACCCTAAGTTTGGCAAATACCCCGGCAACCGCGTTTTTTGGTTTATCGTCCAAGGGCTGTAAGGCCTTGGAATGTGCCAAGTGGGCCGGTAAAATAATAAGTGCCTCGATCAACGACACTGCCAAAGTAAGGATCACTATTACGGATACCTCCCCGAAAAATTCGCCTATCCTACTATCGAGGAACAGGAATACGGAAAATGCCAATAAAGTGGTGATTACGGCTGAAACTATGGGGGGAATTACTTCAATTGTGCCATCAACCGCAGCCTGTATGGGGCTTTTTCCCCTCTCATAATGCTGGTATATGTTTTCTGCAATGACAATACCATCATCTACCAGAATCCCTATTACGATGATCATACCGAACAAAGAAAGTACATTGATGGTAACATCAAAAAATCCTGCAAAAATGAACATCCCCAAAAAAGCGACGGGCAGGCCAAACGCTACCCAAAATGCGAGTCGGGTATTTAAAAAGAGGGAAAGAAAGATAAGGACAAGGAACATCCCCATCCATGCATTTTTTACCAATAGCTCCGTTCTTTGGGTCAGGACAGTGGACTGGTCGCTGACCACATCCAATTTTACATTGTTGTGTTTTTGGTTGAATTCTTCTATATACGCCTTTATCTTTTCTGCAGAGGAAATAAGATCTTCCGAATTGGTGCTGGTGATCGTGGCATTTACCGCAAGATTTCCATTAAAATAAGAGGCGTTCGCCGTTTCTGAAAACCGGTCCCGTATAATGGCCACGTCCTTTAACCTTACCGTACTGCCAGAGGCATCTGCCCTAATGATCAGATTGGAAATCTCATCCCCATAATAGGAACGATTATTGGCCCTGATGAGGTATTCTTCCGCATCGGTCTTGATGTTTCCCCCGGTGACCAGGATATTGGCGTTGCCCACCGCACTTGCCACTTCGTTGAAAGACATGTTATAGGCGAGTAGGCTGTTCTCGTTCACCGCAATTTCTATTTCTTCCTCCGGATATCCGGTAAAGGCAATCTGGGAAATACCATCCATATTACGGATATCGTTTTCTATTTGCCTCCCTAGCTGCTTTAGTGTGGCCAATGGAACGTTCTCCCCACTTATGGCGAAACTTATGGTTTGCTGTATCTCTTCCCTTTTAGCAACGATCAAAGGCTCCATGTCTGCCGGAAATGAGGGAACCCGATCCACCGCATTCTTTACTTCGAGCAACATAAAATCTATATTCTTGCCCTTTTCTATTTCCACATTTATAGTGCCGCTGTTTTCCCTAGAAGTTGAGGTAACCCTATCTATGCCCTGCAGTCCTTTTAGATTATCCTCTATTTTCAGTACAATCCCTTCTTCCACTTCCTGAGGGGATGCGCCAGGATATACAATGGTTATGACAATGTTCTTGGAGTCCACTAATGGGAAATAGGATGATTTTAAGGAAAGTGCGCCAAAAACCCCGAAAATAAAAAAGGCAAAGATGAAAACATCTACCGCTACATGGTACTTTATAAAATAGGTTATAATGTTTCTCATTGGCTTATGGAATTTGCTGCCCCTTCAGTGTTTTTTTTCTCTTCATAAACCCTTACAAGCATTCCCGAATAGGCCCCAACAACCGGTTTGGAAAGCATAACGTTGCCATTGGGTACATTTTTAAGGACTACCTTTTTGTCTGAGAAGTAAATGGGAATTACATCGATGAGATCCAGGATAGAGTCCCTAACCACAAAGATTTTATCGTTTTCCAATAAGAGACCTCGATCAATTTCTATGGCGTCCGGCTCTTCCCTTGCATTCAAATTGGCCTCCAAGTACATCCCTTCACTGAGACTTTTATCTTTTATTTCAATATATGCCTTTATGGTCTGCGATGCTTGGTCCACCCTACCATTGATCCGAACCACTTTTCCCACATAGGTTTTTGTCCTGTCCAAATTTGCCAACTCCACCGTTTCTCCAATTTTTAAAAGATCACTATAGGTTTTACTTACGGCCACTTCCAGTTCGTATTCATCGGTGTCTATGAACTCTCCAAGTTTCTGGCCAGCCCTTACCAAAGTACCCTCCGTTACCAGAGCCTCGGTGAGGACTCCGTTAAAAGGTGCCGAAATAGTGTATTTATAAAGCCGTTGTTCCAGATTTTTTACATTGTAGAAATTGGTCAATATCCCTCTTCCCGTAATGAAGAATTTTTCCTTTTCGGACACCATTGGAGGGAGCGGCGGCGTGTTCTTGTCAAGATCAAAAGTATTTAGATAGGCCTGCCATTTAGGATATACTTCCGGATAATCCAAACGTAGATCGGGCATTAAAGAGGTTATCAAATTGTACAGATTACTTTTTGCCGATTGTACGCTGGCGGCATATTCCGCCGCGTCGATACGGATTATTGTTTCTCCTGCATTGTACTGCTGCCCTGTTTTGAAGATCTTGTTCCCCCTACGAAAAACACCTTGGACTTCAGAATACAATTCTACACGGCTCTTTGCCAACAAAGTTCCATTGGCTTTTACAATGATGGGGACGGCGCCATTCTGTACCGTATCCACAAATACGGTCTTTACCACTTTTTGGGGTCTTGGCTTGGGTGTGGTCTTATTTTTTATGATGAGATTGGCGGCAAAAACGGAAATAATAATAAGTATTATCCCCAAAATTGTCAGGACTAGTTTTCGTGCATTCATGTATTTGAGAACTGTTTAGGTAGTTGGATTGTAAAACTATCCATTAGTTTAAGCCGGTTTAGTTAAATAATTCTTAAAAGTTGTCTAGTGTAAAATTAAAAAAGGTGCCGAGACACCCTTTTAACCAAACTGATTACTTATAAAAATCTATTCGTTCCCTTCATCCTCAAACTTCGTATCGGCCATTCTCGTTTTATTAAAATCGCTGCTCTTAAAGTCTGTCTTTATAGTTTCCTTATCATAGTCCAATACAAGGAATTGCTGGGAGTCCATATGTTCCAGATTCTTAAAGGATTCAAATTTATTGTTTTGTATTTGAAGCACCTTAAGGCTGGCCAGTTGACCAAACTCTATAGGTATTTCCCCGCCCAACCGGTTATTTGCCAATACCAATTCCTTTAATTTTAAGAGCTGTCCAAGCTCCATTGGTATTTCGCCATCCAGAGTATTCTCAAAAAGTCCCAAACTTTCCAATTTCGTAAGTGCTCCCAAAGAATTGGGCATATGCCCCTTTAAACTATTACTGGATAAGTTGAGGATCCTTAAATTTTTAAGCTGCCCTATGCTTTCGGGAATACTGCCAGTCAAAAAGTTATTAAAAACAGTAAACTCTTCCAAGGCCTGTAGATTGCCAATAGTAAGCGGTATTGTTCCATGTATCCTGTTCATTTCGAGCTTTAAAACCCTTAACTCTTCCAATTTTGTCATTTTTTCGGGCATCTCCCCTGTTATGGAATTAAAAGCCAGGTTGAGATACGTGAGGTGTTTTAGCTTATAAATGTTTTTTGGTATGGCTCCAGATAGGTTGTTCCTAAATAAATTGATCCCTACCACATGGCCATCCAGTACTTTTACCCCATGCCACATGGCAACGGGTGAATTTATATCCCATTTATTTGTCCAATCCGTGCCATTAGTGCTTTTATATAAATCCAATAACACTTTTCTCTCTTTTTGCGGTATTTCGGCAAAAACAAGAGTACCCATGGCCAAGAACAAGAAGAAAGTATTTTGTAGGTTTTTCATAAATTAAAGGTTTTAAAAGAACTATTTTTTGGAAAACTTTATCTTCTAAATAATTAAGAATTACCCTACAAATTAAATATAAAAATGGATGATCGACAAAAATTATCGGTAAAGTGTATGTTTTTGTTGTGAAAGTCGTAATAATTGTGGCAAGCCATCCCAAACAGGTAGCAATGTTTATTCCCCTATGGCATATTCTTCAAGATCTATTGTGATTTTTTCCCAGTTTTTCATTAATTTTTCCAACTCTTTTTTCTTTTTTTGGTAACTATCAAAAAAATCGGGCCTTTCAATGGTCTTAGCGCTATGTAGGAGAAGTTCGCTGTCTATTCGTGCCAGTTCCCTTTCCAAAACCGCAATATTGCTTTCTAAGGTACTCAGTTGGCTTTTTAGGGACTTTACCTTTTTCTGTTCTTCAAAACCAAAATCCTTGTCCTTATTTTTTTCTTTGATCTCAGGGTTCTTTTGTTTTTTTTCGATTGCCCTAAAATCCTCTACCTTCCGCTGCTCCAGATAAAAATTGATATCTCCCAAATATTCCTTTATCTTTCTATCTTTAAATTCATAGACCTTATTGGTCAATCCCTGTAAGAAATCCCTATCGTGCGAAACGAGTACCAGAGTACCTTCAAAACTTTGGAGGGCCTGCTTTAAAACATTCTTTGATTTGATGTCCAAATGGTTTGTGGGCTCATCCATTACAAGCACATTAAAAGGCTGTAAGAGCATTTTGGCCAATGCCAAACGATTGCGCTCGCCTCCGGAAAGCACCTTTACGTATTTTTCCACATCGTCTCCCCTAAAAAGAAAGGAACCCAAAATATCCCTTACCTTGCTCCTGTTGCCCTCGTTAGCCGCATCTAGCATGGTGTCCAAGATAGTCTTTTCCCCATCCAAATATTCGGCCTGGTTCTGGGCAAAATAACCAATTTGTACGTTATGTCCCAATTTAAGGTGCCCGTCGTAACCAAGCTCATCTGCCATAATTTTGGCCAATGTGGATTTTCCTTGTCCATTCTGTCCTACAAACGCGGTTTTGCTTTCGCGTTCTATAAGCAGGCTGATTTTATCCAATACTTGGTGGTTTCCATAACTTTTGGATAAATCCTCAATTTCGGCAACGACCTTTCCGGGTGTCACTGATATGGGAAATCGAAGTTTCATAACGCTGTTATCTTCCTCATCTACCTCTATACGCTCTATTTTGTCCAGTTTTTTAATGAGCGATTGCGCCATGGACGCCTTGGTAGACTTTGCCCTGAACTTTTCTATTAAACGTTCGGCCTGTTGTATTTCCTTTTCCTGGTTTTTCTGTGCGTTCAGTTGCTGCTGCCGTATCTCGTTCCGAAGTTCCAAATATTCGGTATAAGGCTTTTTGTAATCGTAAATCCTTCCCAAGGATATTTCTATGGTCCGATTGGTTACATTGTCCAGAAACATTTTATCATGGGAAACAATAACCACGGCACCCGAATAGCCTCTCAGAAACTGCTCCAGCCAAATGATGGATTCTATGTCCAAATGGTTGGTGGGCTCGTCCAACAGCAGTACGTCGTTGCTTTGCAGCAAAAGTTTGGCCAATTCAATCCGCATACGCCAACCCCCGGAGAACGTATCTGTTTTTTTGTTGAAATCTGCCCGCTTAAACCCCAGTCCCAGCAATATTTTTTCTGTTTCTCCTTGGTAATTATATCCTCCAAGAATTTCATAATGATGGGTAACATCGTTTAGGTCCACGATCAACTGACTGTAAGCATCGCTTTCGTAATCTGTCCTGGAAGCTAGCTGATGGTTGATCTTATCCAACTTTAATTCCAGTTCCTTCAGATCTTCGAATGCCTGATAGGCTTCTTCTATAACCGTTCTCCCTTGCTCAAAATCGATATCCTGCCGTAAGAAACCTATCTTTATATCCTTATCCGAGGCAATGGCTCCGGAATCCGGAGCCACATCCTTGGACAATAACTTTAATAAGGTGGATTTTCCCGCACCATTTTTACCAATGAGTCCAACTCTGTCGCCGGCGTTCAATCGGAACGCTATTTCCTCAAATAAATATTCGCCACCAAAAGACACGGAAAGGTTATGTATATTAAGCATGCTTTGTTACAATTGTTACATTAAAAGCCGTTACAAACTTGTATTTTTGTACAAATTTTTTGCAAATGTTAAAAAAAGGAACCAAAGTCTACAGTATTTTAACAGGAAGTTGTCCAAAATGCCATGAAGAAAGCATGTATACCCATAAAAACCCTTATAAATTGGATCAGCTTTTTAACATGCAGCAGCGTTGCACCCATTGTAACACGAAATATAAAATAGAACCTTCCTTCTTTTATGGTGCGATGTACGTAAGTTATGGAGTGGGGATTGCCTTTGCGGTTGCTGCGTTCATTATTGCTTTTTTGGTTATCGGTACCTCTTTGAAAAACACCTTTATTTCAATTATAGCCACCATGGTAGTATTTATGCCGGTCATTATTCGTTTGTCCCGTAATATTTGGATCAATTTTTTTATACATTTTGATCCTAAGAAAAGGTAAAATTAGGCTTGGAAGAATTTCTTTGTGAATCGGGCAATGTCTACATCAGGATCCAAAGGCACCTTCTTTTCTATAAAATCATACAACTTATGGGCAGCATAGGGGGCAATCATCACCCCGCGGGAGCCTAAACCGTTCAGGACATATACATTTTGATGAAACGGATGTCTGCCCAACAGGGGCCGGCGATCCGCCACCGTTGGACGTATTCCGGCATCCTGCCCCACAACTTCGTAATCGCATTTTAAAAATTCGTTCAGCTTGTCCAAGAGTTCCGATTTGCCTGTATCCGTAATATCATTGGTCTTATCTTTCCAATGATAGGTGGCTCCTATCCGATACAGGTCCTCTCCCAAGGGAATAATAAATACCGATGATTTTATGATATTCCTCTCCTTTAAAACGGGTGCCTTAATGGTCAACAATTCTCCTTTGGTTCCCTCTAGGGGCAAATAGTTGAAGTATGGGTTTTTCCTTAAACCAAAACCCGTTGCAAAAACAATATGTTTTGCCCTAACCGTATTGTACCGGACATGGTCTACATGTACTTGCAGCACATCAAAATTGAAGGGATTTCCCAATAATGCTTTTTTTTCCGAAAGAAACTCGGTGTAAGCGGAAAGCAGTTTTTTCGTGTTTATCCTACCTGTGCGCAACACTTCCCCGAATCCAAAAGGGGCATTGATGCCGGGATTATTGTTTGAAACGACCTTAAGGGACAAAAAGTCCTTTAAGCCCGGTTTGTCCGCTGCCTCAAACCACCTGTTTTGTTCCTCGATAGAAGCAAAAAGCCTAAGGACGGGAATCTTATAATCCAGTCTTACGTTCAGCTTTTTCTCCAAATCCGCATAAAAGGGCAAAGCAATTTCCAACTGCTCGTGGGCCCGCCATGCCAATGTAAATCTTTTTAAAATAACCGGATTGTAAAGACCCCCCGCCACGGAGGAAGATGTTTGTGACGCATCGTTAATTACCAGAAAGGTTTTATTGTTATTTTCCAGAACTTCACAAAAGGAAATTCCCGCCAAGCCAAGCCCTACGACCAAATAATCTACCATAACGCAAAAATACTAAATGAGAACCGGAAAAGCTGATATGGTTGGCGAATCATTGGTGTTTATGGTCATGGAAACCTGTCCTTTACAATTCGTAACAAAAAACGCCGCAATTGCTTGCGGCGTTTTTTATTTGCTTTGAATTGGAATAAAAGCGTACTCTTAATAGGCCCACATATCTTGTTCCTTATCCCGTATAACCTCTTGGATGCGCTTGGCCTCCAGCAGTTGGAACAAAGAATTATCGGCAATGTAATCCTTGATCATTTGATCGCCGTGTACATTGTCCTCTTTATAGATGGTTGCATTGAACCTACGTGCGTTCAACAACATATCAAAAGATATGGGTTGGGCAGAATTGCGCTGGTTAAAAACCTTTGCCTCATGCAGCACCTGTCTGGCACTAGGATACCATACCCAAAAAAGGGGAACTTTGGCATCTTCCAAGGACATGGCATCGTTATCTATAAAATTAACATCGGGCGCCACTGGGGCAATACCCAAAAGCCGGTATTTTAGTTCTCCCTGCCGCTTGTCAAAATACCAGATACCTTTTATCATATACTCTTCGAGATCTGCTGCGGTGAGGTCCCTGCGGTTAATGTACTCTGCCGAGATCTGCTCCCCTGCATTGTACTGCTCATAACCGGCATCCGTGGTATCCGTTTTCTGTAATGTGGCCTGTAGGTCGCTGAACTTTCTTTTTTCGGTAAAATAAGAATCCACATATACATCCTGAAGCTTTCCGTTTTTGATGTTCTTTATCAAAACATCGTACAAGGACCTTCTATCGGCACTGATATCCACGGTGTCTATGGGGTAGTACAGGGGAAAGTTTATCCTCTCGTCCAAGTCTATGATCTCCCATACGGTCTTGGACCAAAGGATGTCCCTATCATCTACATACCCATAGGGCAAGGGAGCGTCATTATCCTTTTGTTTTTGCGCCTCTGTCTTCAGTCCGATTTCCTCCGGCTTTTTGGCGTTTAAAATATTTGCCTGTGCCATTATGGATATCGGTAACAGCGTTACAACCCCAATTAATAAAACATTTTTCCAATTCATCTTTTAAAATTTACTAGTTTGTAATCTCTATAACGACCGGAGATACCTTTTTAAGTTTATAGCTCTGGTTATTGGTAATATACGCTTCTATATCGAATATCTGTACCGCATCGCCACGGCCAGCCCTTCTTAGTGCGGATTTTGCCTGCTCGTTCAATTTGTTGCCATTGACGCTCACGGTGGGCTGTCCGGGCACTTTAAATTTAAAGCCGCTTACGGAAAGGTTCAGATCAAAATCAAAATCTTCCAATAAGGCACCGACCGTGGATATTTCCAGATTGGTCCTTGGCATTTTTACACTACCACTTTCTCCTCTAATAGAACCTTCCGGTCTTGGGATGTCCTTGATCCTGAATTCAGACGTAGTCCTTATCGTTTGGCCATCAGGTAATTTGCCAGTGGCCGTAATGGCCACAGTTCTTCCCGTGCCTGGGTTCATAACATACTTACTGCCACTTTGTTTGGACAGACCGGCAGCCTGTGCATTTACGTTATTATCCGCAATACCGGGAATGGAGATGGTAATGGGGTTGGAAACGCCACGGTACACCACGTTCATTTTATCCGCAGAAATTACGGCGGCATTCGGTTTGGTGATGGTTGCAAATTTCTTATCTACCGGCACTTCCGTACGTTCACCGTCCTGCAAGAACACTAAATTACCTTTAATACTATGGTCGCCAGCACTCCCAGCACTTACCAAAAGTTTTACTTTACCGTCCTCGATAACAAAATCGGGGCCTTCATTAAGTTTCCTGCCATCCAAGGTCAAATTCACCTCATTAGGTCTTGTAGTGGCATCTGTACGTCCCAAAACAATGCTGCCAGAGAATTTTTCCCCTTGGTAATATGCAGATTTCTCTTGCTCCAGCAAAGTGGTGTAGTTGGTCATGGAAATTTCACTGGTCAACTGCCCTTCCAACATAGCTTTTAAAGCATCTTCCTCTGTTGCCTTAACATCTGCCTGCAATTGGGTAATCTTGGTCAAGGAAGCCACTACGGGGAATCCTTCAAAATGGTAATTCAGCCAATTCAGTTTGCTACCTTCGCGGTTGGTGACCTTTCCGTCCTTATCGCCGGTCTCAAACCTAGAGGACAAAGAAGCCTTAACCCCATCCAATCCTTTTGGTAAAATGGCGGACACTTGGGTACGGTAGTTGTTGATGCGGTCCAAAAATTCCTTTCCGTCCTTGCTAAGCTTGTCCCCTTGGAAAAAACGTTGGTCCAAGAAATCGGTTTTATCCATGACCTGATAATCCTTTGGGTCTTTTAGGTCCTTGGTCATTTCCTTTTTTAGGTTTTCCAGATAATCGTAATATTCTTGGGACAATGTCTTTATTTGCTGGGCATCCTTTAAAAGGGGGCCGAACTTTTCGGCATTTTCGGTTGCTTTGGTTTCCAGACCACTCAAGAACGCCAAATTGTTCTCTGTGGTTTTCTTGTTGGAAGCTTCTAGTTTTTCGTTCAAAAGACCGAAAGCGGATAGAACTTCCTTACTCATATTCAACGCCAACATTGCGATAAAGATCAAATACATTAAATTGATCATTTTCTGACGTGGTGTTTGCTTTCCTGATGCCATGTTATTTAATTAGATGTTAATTATTAATTTGATTTGGGTTTGATCGCTTTCTAATTAATTTCTGCTCATTGCAGATAACATGCCTCCGTACACTCCGTTCAAGGAAGATAGGTTGGTTGCCAATGATCCCATCTGATCTTTAAGTGCGCCCGCATTCTGCACCACTTCCTCATTTATGGAAGCCTGTCTGCTGGCACTCTCTAACTGTACTTTGTACAAGCTGTTCAGTGATTCCATCTGAGCGGCCGCATGGGACAATTCTTCGGAATATTTTTTGGTATGTTGAATGGCGTCTGCCGTTGGGGCGATACCTTTGGCGGCACCTTCAAAATTACGGATGCTGCTGCCCAAACTGTTGAACAATTGGGCATCTATATTGGCCTCTTTTAAAAGCTCGTCCAGTTTTTTGGACAATAGCCCTTCCGCTTCCTTAGCTTCGGCAGCGGCATCTTTCCTTCCGAAAGTTTCGGCACCTGCCAATTCCGGATATACCAAAGACCAATCGTATTCGTCTTCTATCGGTTCAAAAGCGCTGATCGCAAAAATCAATGCCTCCGTGATAAGGCCTACCGCCAATAAAAGTCCGCCTGTAAGGGGACCGAATTCCCAGTGCAGTATCTTGAACAATGCACCAATGATCACTACCGATGCTCCAAGCCCATAGGCCATATTAAAAAGTTTTTTTGTTGATTTTGACTGTGCCATAATTTTAGATTTAAATTTAATGTTGATTAATAATAAGTATTTGGTTAAAGGTTTGATTTACTGTTTTTTTTATTTTCCCGCCCTTAGATTCTTTTGGGAGTCTTCTTCGCCCATATAATCCTGTACGGTCCTAAAGCCTATATAACTTCTGGCGGAATCTTTGTATTCGTAATCCCTACTACTCACTTGTAAGAAATACGCAACATCTTTCCAAGAGCCGCCACGAACCACTTTTCTGGCATTTTGTCCGGAACCTGCATTGGGGTTCATGGTAGATACATAGTCGTACGAGGAAGGGTCGTAACTGGAGTCCGTCCATTCGGAAACGTTCCCGGCCATATTATAAAGGTTGTAGTCATTGGGTTCAAAGGACTTGGCCTCCACGGTGTACAATGCCGAGTCTGCCGCATAATCCCCACGCTGTGGTTTAAAGTTGGCCATAAAGCACCCTGTATCGCTTATTACATAAGGGCCTCCCCAGGGGTATGTGCCACTTTCAATACCTCCTCTGGCGGCATATTCCCATTCCGCTTCTGTGGGCAATCTAAACTGGTTTACAAACTGTTTATCCCTGCTTTTTTGATCGTCGTTCTTATACTTGGTCCTCCAATTACAAAAGGCTTTGGCCTGTTGCCAATTTACTCCCACTACAGGATATTCACTATAGGCATCGTGCCAAAAATAATCGTTGTGCATGGGTTCGTTGTAAGAATACGAAAAATCGCGTATCCAAACGGTCGTATCAGGGTATACGCCAAGTTCTTCCTGTTTTACGAAATCCTTTCTCCTACCTGTTTTGGAGCGGGCCGCGGCCTCGATATCCATCCAACTGTACTTGTATTTCAATTTGGTAACGTCAATGGTACGTTGTCCGTTATAGGATTCTTCCTCCGGGATATACAGGGAGTCCATGACCTCTGCATAGTATTCATCTGGATATTTGGCAGTGCTCCAAATGAGTTTTGATTTTTTGTTCAACGCCCGTCCTTCGTAGCCTGTTTGGCCCATTCCGGAATAATTGTCCAACATATACTTGTCATAGACAGAGGCCTTTGTGGTATCGGCATCATTAAAGGCATAGTCGCCAATACCCCCATCTTCGGGTCCCAATCCCAGTTCATCTGCCAAAATGGCCAATTTGGTCCGTGCAATGGAGTCCTTAACCCATTCCACGAACTGCCTGTATTCGCTGTTTGTAATTTCGGTATCGTCCATATAAAACGAACGGACGGTTACCGTCTTGGTAGGGGCGTTGAGCAATTGGGCCTGGTCTTCCTCGCTTTTACCCATGATAAACGATCCTCTGGGAATAAGCTCCATACCGTAAGGTTTTTCCGGGTACCATTTTTTTCCTTGGACCCCGACCAGTTCTCCTTTTGTTTTGGACCCGCAACTGCTGAGCAAAAAAACAAACGCTATAGATGATAACAATAGCTTCTTCATACTTTAGGTTAAATTTCGATTAAGGTTATAAATGCAAACACAATTATTATTCTCTAAAACTGCTTTTTGAATAAATTATTGTTTGGATTTCGACATCCTGTATAATTATTCCGATTAATTAAAACCTTTCTTATAGGCCTTAAGCCACCGCTCCGGAATATTTTGGCTGCACGCATCCAAATAATCCTTTTCGGTGCATGGTAATAACGCAGGTGTGTTTGATTTAGTATGTGAAGTGAAAATTGAAGGTACCTCTACCCACCATCTCTGGCTATGGGTGCTTTTAAAAAAAACAAGCTCTTCCATATCCGTGGGAACAATATATTTGGTAAAGTCTTTCTTGTCCGCATGGGGCACTTCCTTTTTCCGAAAAGCAAGCCCCTCTATAAAATACCATATGATCTGGGCCAATAGCTGATGTGATTGGACCGTGTTCTCGCTCTCATAGATACCGAACACCGAAACCGAATCGCTGATGCCGGCATACCGTGCAATGGCGCAGATTTCCCTTCCCGTAAAGCCGTTCGGGGAAAAATTATCGGACATTCCTATTTCACTGGCACGAATTGCGCGGGCATCCAGACTTACAATATGTGCGTTCCTAAGCACAGGCTCCACCAAGGTAATGTCCGCAGCAATTTCCCCCAAGCGATAGGCATCAAAAAAAAGGCGCTCCATCAAATCTATTTCTTCTTGGGCGTTGAAATAACTCTGGTAGCCTATGTTGGAAAAATTGAAAAGATTATTGGGCTTGTCCGTGATGATCTTGCTCATATAACTGTTGGAGGATATGAGCTCTTCGGACTCCCCAAAATCGAACTTGCTGTCTATTGCCACTAAATTCACCATATTATTGAACGTATCGAACGCTCTGTACGTGGCGTAGGTAATATCTTGGGTGGCCCCGATAATAATGGGAATGACTTTCTCTTCCAATAAAATAGATACGATTTCCTGCACCACAAAATAGGTATCCTGTGCGGTATGCCCTTCCTCGACGTCCCCGAGATCAACTATGGTGGAATTCCAGTTGCCCAACATCAATTTATAAAACTGGAGTCTTATCTGGGAAATATTGAGTCGTTCCGGTTTCTTTTCAAAGGCGTTTCTGGATTCGTGTACCCCTAACAGGGCCACGGTGGCGTTTGCCAAGACCGGCAATCCTTTTCTTGAGGTATGTGCATGGATGTGCTTTCCCAATGCTTGGGGCGGAAGCAGTTCGCAATGTGCCAATACTTTGTCCTCTACTGGAACTAAAAAATCGAACACCATGGTCACTTTTTTATCTTGGATTTATCGGCGGTCTTTTTTTTGGGGGCTCTTTTTTCAATTAGCGACTTTACCTCTACGAGTGAAATTTTTGAAGCATCCACCTCTTTTGGAAGTTCAATTTTCAGTTTGCCTTTCAAAATGGTGTGCCTGCCCCATCTTGCTTTTTCAATACGTATCCCTTCCGCTGTCCACTCCTGCACCACCTTATCGATCTCTTTTTGTCTTTTGGTCCCGATGAGTTCTTTGATGTCTTGCTGGGAAAGATTATCGAAATCGTATTTTTTGCTTACATTGATGAAGGTGCCTTCCCATTTGATAAAAGGCCCAAAACGGCCCACTCCCTTGGTAACATCCTTGCCTTCGAATGTGGCTATGGGGGCATCGGTTTTTTCCTTTGCCTGTATAAGTGCTATGGCCCTGTCCAAGGTGATATCCAATGCGCTTTCTCCTTGGTCCAGGGAAACAAACTTTTTCCCGAACCTAACATAGGGCCCAAACCGTCCCACATTGCTTTCTATTTCTTCCCCTTTATATTCCCCAAGTTTCTTTGGTAGTTTAAAAAGATCCATGGCATCTTCATAAGTGATCGTATTCAATGACTGGTCCGGCATAAGGCTTGCAAACAAAGGCTTCTCTTCTTCTTCTACCGTACCTATCTGGACCATGGGACCAAACCTGCCCAAACGGACGGCAACCTGCCTGCCCGTCTTTGGGTCTTTGCCCAATATACGTTCGCCACTGGCCCTATCCGCATTTTCCTCTACATCCATAACATTGGTGTGGAAATCCGCATAAAAATCCTTCATCACTTTTTGCCAATCTTCCTCGCCCGCTGCGATCCCATCAAAATCTTCCTCTACTTTAGCTGTAAAGTGGTAATCCAGAATAGTGGCAAAATTGCTGACCAAAAAGTCGTTAACGATCATCCCGATATCCGTTGGCACCAGTTTTCCTTTATCGGAGCCTACATTTTCAGATAAATTTTTCTCTTGGACCCGATCGGACTGCAAAACTAATTGAACATACTTTCTCTCCGTGCCCTCTATCGTACCCTTTTCCACATATCCCCTATTTTGGATGGTGGAAATCGTAGGTGCATAGGTAGATGGCCTTCCTATGCCCAATTCCTCCAATTTTTTAACCAAAGAGGCCTCTGTGTACCTGTAAGGAGGTCTTGAGAAACGCTCGGTAGCCATAATGTGCCTGTTTTCCAATACGTCACCAACTTTCATGGCCGGGAGCATCCCTTCTTGGTCCTCGGAAAGATCCTCATCGTCCATATCTTCCATATATACCTTTAGAAAACCATCAAATTTAATGACCTCACCGTTTGCGGTAAATTCTTCTTTGTGGGTATTGGAGATTATTTTCACATTGGTCCGTTCCAATTCGGCATCGCTCATCTGGGAGGCCAAGGTGCGTTTCCAGATCAACTCATATAACTTAGATTGGTCCCTCTCCAGCGAAGGGGATTGCATTTCCATCTCCGTTGGCCTTATGGCCTCGTGTGCTTCCTGTGCTCCCTTGGATTTTCCCGTAAAATTCCGGACTGTGCTATATTCCTTTCCGTAGTTTTTTGTGATGGCTCCCTTAGCGGCATCTATCGCCTCTTTGGATAGGTTGACGCTATCCGTCCTCATGTAGGTAATCAGTCCGGCCTCGTACAACCGTTGTGCCACCTGCATGGTCCTGGATACCGAAAAATATAGTTTTCTTGACGCCTCTTGTTGTAAAGTCGATGTGATAAAGGGAGCGGCGGGTGATTTTTTTGCCGGTTTTTTATCCAAATCGGCCACAGAGAAATTGGCCCCTATATTTTGCTTTAAAAAGGTGGAAGCTGTTTCCTTGTTGGTAAATGCCTTGTTCAATTTTGCGGTGAACACGCTCCCTTCTTTGGTCTTGAACTCTGCAGACACCTTAAAAGAGGCCTCTGGCGTAAATACTTCTATATCCCTTTCCCTTTCCACAATTAACCGCACCGCAACGGACTGTACCCTTCCTGCAGAAAGCCCCGGTTTTATTTTTTTCCAAAGTACGGGAGAGAGTTCATACCCCACCAACCGGTCCAAAACCCTTCTTGCTTGCTGGGCATTGACCAAATCGTAGTTGATTCCGCGCGGGTTTTCAATGGCCTTTTGTATGGCTGATTTGGTAATGGAATTGAACACAATCCTTTTTGTCTTTTTCTTGTCCAGCTGCAATTCCTCGGCCAAGTGCCACGAAATGGCCTCCCCTTCCCGGTCCTCATCACTTGCCAGCCATATCATATCCGCTTTGTCCGCCAAATCCCTAAGCTTTTTCACAAGGACCATTTTGTCCTTGTCCACAATATATTTGGGCTTAAAACCATTTTCTACATCTACCCCCAATTCCTTGGAAGGTAAATCCGCAATATGCCCAAAACTGGACTCTACCTTGTAATCCTTTCCTAAAAATTTCTCAATCGTCTTTGCTTTTGCGGGCGACTCTACAATTACTAAATTCTTTGCCATTCATCAATTTTTGTGGGACAAAAGTATATCAATTTTTTTATTTTACGGTTTATCCGGTTAATTGGCAAAAAAAACACCCTATTAAATTGGGTGTTTCCTTAGTAATTTTAGGTAAAAAGATTGTACGTTATAAACTCAATGATATGGTTAGTTTAGAATTCAACGTACTGTTTAAGACATCCTAGGACGCCTATATGGTCCTATTAAATTCTAGTTGAGCTGAAATGTACTGATCAATTCTATGTTATTATCTAAATAGTTGTATTGATACAGAATTTCATCCCCAACCATTAACAGCGTTTTTTCCAATGGAATGACGTCAAAAGTAATGATATCGGTAAAATGATCCAATTCTACAAGATTCTCGGCATCAGTCTTGTCAAAAACTTTGAATCCGGCAGAGCCATCACATATAAAGAGTTTTTCGTCCTTTATTCCCAATCCATAAGGCCCATCCATTGGATAGGTTTTTAACAAAGTGGGGTTGGTGATTTCTGAAATGTCCACGATGAACAATCCGCTTTCCGTGGCCCCACAAAAATTGCCGCCACGCAAGGTAACGTAGGCATAATCCCCATCTACCACAACCGGGTCGCATGCTGTGCCGTGTTGAAATTCTGAAATATATGTTGGGGCCTGGGGCGAGGTAATATCATAAATGTACATTCCACTTTTACTGCCAAGAAACAATTGGTTTCCCCTGTTAAAGATTGTCTCTATGTCAAAACCGGCGTACACATCTTCCAAATTTTGTGGGTTGCCTAAATTTTGGATATTGAACACATTGATACTATGGCTATCAACCGCATACAAAAAATCGCTTACGATGGTAAAGCGCGCCAAAGAACCTCCCTGACCAATAGAAGAATTGTCTGCAGCCGCTTCCGAAAAAAAAACATCTCCTACGCCAAGGAAGCGATTTTCATAATCCTCGATCAGCCTTCTTTCCCTTACGGTTTCCCAGCCAATGATGATCTCCTTTCCAAAATCTATGTTTTCGGTATCAAAGAAATCGGCTTCCATAGGAAAAACAACATTGTCCCGTAGCACATTTTCCAACCGATTTACAATAGTAATGTTATTGATGTCCGAAATATCCAATACCATCAGATCAGTTATACTATCCGCATATAAATAATCGTCTTTTATGGAAATATCCACATTGCCGGCAATTTTAATAAATGAGATTTTTTTTGGTGCATTGGGGTCGCTGTTATCTATAACATGCACGCCCCTATATTTGTCGTTCACAAAAATATAGTCTTTATAGGCATATATTTTACCGGTTTCTTTTATGGGCAAGGGAGCAACGACACTTACACTGTTCTTAAACTCCTCAAGACTCATTTTTAAGGGCTTGGCCACCATATAATCCGCATATTTGCCAGTATCCCCTCTATCATCGCAAGAGACCTGACCCAAAGAAACCGCTATCAAGAGCAGTAAAATATTGTTTTTCATGGTTTTATATTTATAGTTAAATGGTATTCACCAGATACAAGACCCATTTTGTGGTTGCGTATATTTTTGACAAATTTTTAACTGTCAATTTGTCACTCTTCTTTAATAAACATTATCTTTGCAGACCTTGTAAAATAAAGATGGGCACACAACAAAAAATGGAAAAAACCATAGATGAAACTATACAGGGCACTGCCCTTTCCATTAAGGAAAATGATAAAAACGCCCGTAAACTATATATTGAAAGCTATGGGTGCCAAATGAATTTTTCCGACAGCGAGATCGTAGCCTCCATTTTGGCCAATGAGGGATTTAATACAACACAGCATTTGGAAGATGCCGATCTGGTCCTGGTAAATACCTGTTCCATTAGGGAAAAGGCGGAACTAACGGTACGCAAACGTCTGGAAAAATTCAATGCGATAAAAAAGAGCAGGCCCCATCTAAAGGTGGGTGTTTTGGGCTGCATGGCAGAACGATTGAAAAGCCAATTGTTGGATGAGGAAAAAATCGTGGATATGATCGTTGGCCCTGATGCCTATAAAGATCTGCCAAAGCTTATCCAGGAAATTGATGAAGGCCGGAATGCCGTAAATGTGCTCCTGTCCAAAGACGAGACCTATGGCGATGTCTCCCCTGTCCGGTTAAACTCAAACGGGGTGACCGCATTTGTATCCATAACACGTGGTTGTGACAATATGTGCACTTTTTGTGTGGTTCCCTTTACTAGGGGAAGGGAGCGCAGTCGCGATCCTTATTCCATTTTGGAAGAGGTAAATGGGCTTTGGAGCAAAGGCTTTAAGGAAGTTACCTTACTGGGGCAGAATGTGGACAGCTATCTGTGGTATGGGGGCGGACTTAAAAAAGAGTATGACAAGGCTTCGGAGATGCAAAAAGCCTTGGCGGTAAACTTTGCCGATCTTTTGCAAATGGTGGCACGGGCACAGCCAAAGATGAGGATCAGGTTTTCCACCTCCAACCCTCAAGATCTTACATTAGAGGCTATAAAAACCATATCCATACATGAAAATATATGCAACTCCATACATCTTCCTGTACAAAGTGGTAGTAACCGTATCCTAAAAGAGATGAACAGGCTGCACACCAGGGAAGAATATTTTGAACTGATCGATACCATCAGAAGGATTATCCCCGATTGCGGCATTTCCCAAGACATGATCACGGGTTTCCCCACAGAAACCGAGGAAGACCACAAAGACACCCTCTCGCTCATGGAATACGTGAGATACGATTTCGGTTTTATGTTCGCCTATTCGGAAAGGCCAGGAACGTTGGCGGCCAGGAAGTTAAGGGACGACGTCCCGGAAAAAGTTAAACAGCGTAGGTTGGCGGAGATCATTGCCCTACAACGGGAGCACTGTAGTTATAGGACACGGCAACATTTGGGCAAAATAGAGGAAGTTTTGATAGAGGGCAATTCAAAAAAATCAGATGTGCAATGGATGGGGCGCAATTCACAAAATACGGTAGTGGTTTTCCCAAAGGAGAATTATAAAGTGGGGGATTTTGTGAACGTTAAAATCACTGATTGTACGTCGGCCACTCTAATAGGGGAAGCCGTTGGGCTCTCTAATAACAACTGAAAGGCAATTGGCCAAATCAACAAAAAGAAAATGGAATCCATACAATCGATAAAACAGCGGTTTGAAATCATTGGAAATGATGGCAAACTTAACCGTGCCATAGAGAAGGCCATCCAAGTGGCCCCCACGGATATATCCGTTTTAGTGACAGGAGAAAGTGGGGTCGGTAAGGAATCCATCCCAAAGATCATCCATTCGCTTTCCCATAGAAAACACGCCAAATACATTGCCGTAAACTGTGGAGCCATCCCAGAGGGCACTATCGACAGCGAATTGTTCGGACACGAAAAAGGTTCCTTTACCGGAGCCACCGCTACCCGCAACGGTTACTTTGAAGTCGCCGATGGCGGCACCATTTTTCTGGATGAAGTTGGCGAGCTGCCCCTGACCACCCAAGTACGGTTGTTGCGCGTGCTGGAAAATGGGGAATTCCTTAAGGTGGGGTCTTCTCAAGTACAGAAAACCAACGTTAGGATCGTGGCCGCGACCAATATAAATATGTTCGACGCCATTAAAAAAGAAAGATTCAGGGAAGATCTTTACTACCGGTTGAGCACCGTGGAAATCCATATCCCGCCCTTACGGGACAGGAAAGAGGACATCCATTTATTGTTTAGAAAGTTTGCTGCCGACTTTGGGCAGAAATACAAAATGCCAACCATTCGATTGGACGACGATGCCGTTCAATTGCTCCTAAAATATCGTTGGCCGGGAAACATCCGTCAACTACGCAATATCGCCGAGCAGATATCCGTTTTGGAAGAAAGCCGGAGCATTTCCATCCCAACCTTACAAAGCTACCTGCCCAATTCCAATAATTCCAATTTGCCGGCCGTCGTGGGACAGGAAAAAAAAGAGGGCGACTTTAGCAATGAGCGGGAAATATTGTACAAGGTGTTGTTCGATATGAAAGGAGATCTGAACGACCTGAAAAAATTGACGTTGAAACTCTTAAAGAACAACGATTCGGGAAAAGTCCACAAAGAAAACGAAAATCTTATCCGAAAAATTTACGGTGATGGGGACGAAGAATTTGTTGAGGAAGATCAGGCACCATTGAATGTATTACAATTGCCCGAACCCCAAATGGAAAGCTATAGGATAAAAGGACCACAGGAAGACAAGTACCATTTTGCCGAAGAGATCCTAGAAGAAGAAACCCTATCTTTACATGACAAGGAAATAGAACTCATTAAAAAATCCTTGGACAGGAATAGGGGGAAACGCAAGGCCGCTGCCGATGAATTGGGTATTTCCGAGAGAACGCTCTACCGCAAAATAAAACAGTACGATTTGTAATAAAATGGTTGATGGTTGTCGAAAGAATAAAAAATAAGGATGTTGGCAAAAATTAAAAAATATGGTATTGCGCTCATAGCGGCAATTGGCTGTTGGAGCTGCGGAGTCTATAATTTCACGGGGGGCGACGTTGGGGCGGCAAAAACGTTCCAGGTCAATTATTTTCAAAATTACTCTTCCCAAAATGCGGGTTCCACTTTTGAACCCGGGATGGATCGAGATTTTACCTTGTTCCTACAAGATTTGATTTTGAACCAGACCAGCTTGGATTTGGTTACCTCCGGTGGGGACCTGCTATATGAAGGTGAAATTGTGGAATACCGAATATCGCCAATGACAGCCACCGCAGCGCAGCGGGCAGCACAAAACAGGTTGACCATCAGTGTGAACGTACGGTTTTTCAACAATAAAAAAGAAGATGTGGATTTTGAAAGAAGATTTTCCTTCTTTTTTGATTATGATGCCAATTCCCAATTATCTTCGGTGAAAGATGAGGCCCACCAAGTTATTTTTGAACGCATCACCCAAGACATTTTTAACGCATCCCTAGCGGATTGGTAGTATAGTATGATATGAACGTAACAGATTTTACATATCTATTGCAGCACCCAAGCGAGGTAATCTCTCCGGCCCAGACCGGCCAATTAGAGGATGTCTTAAAAGAATACCCCTATTTTCAGGCGGCAAGGGCCGTGCACTTAAAAGGGCTTAAAAACACCAACAGCTTTAAATACAACAATGCCTTAAAGATAACGGCGGCCTATACATCGGATAGGGATATTTTGTTCGACTTTATCACTTCGGAAGAATTCTTACAAAATTCAATTGCCGATACCATCTCGGGGAGAACTTCCCCATTGGTCGAAACGGAGACCATTGCCGAAGTAGTGGCCGCAGAGCCAACGATTAAGACCAATTTGATCGAAAGGGAGGGAGATGGCCCATTGCCTCAGAATTTAAAGGATGCGGAACAAATCCTAAACCCAAAACTATTTACTTCAAAAGACCCAAATGTAGATAAGGAAATAGCGAAAGCTAAAAAAAAAGCTGAGGAAAAACTGGGATTGGGCAGGCCTTTGAATTTTACAAAAAAAGAAAAATATTCTTTTGGGCAATGGCTACAGCTTACGGCTGCGAAATCCATCAACAGGGAAGATGGGGAATTTGATCCGGTAAATGAAAAAAAACATAAAGATATCGTAGATCGCCCTACCGGGGAAGAACGTCTGTTGAAAAAGAAAAAATTTGAACTTATCGACAAATTTATCGAGCAAAACCCAAAAATAATCCCCCAGGAAAAGTTTACCTCCACAATAGCTCTTAAAGATTCCAATAAACTGGACAAAAACGAACTCATGACGGAAACCTTGGCCAAAGTGTATCTGGAACAAAAAAATTATAAAAAAGCCATACAATCCTATACCATTTTAAGTTTGAAATATCCGGAAAAAAGTGGTTTCTTTGCAGACCGAATTAAAGCAATAGAAAAAATACAACAAAAAAACGCCTAAAAAAGAGATGAGTACATTTTCAATTTTTATAATACTGATAATCATTGTTTGTCTTTTGTTAATGTTGGTCATCATGGTACAGAACCCAAAAGGCGGCGGATTGTCCTCCTCTTTTGGCGGTGGCGGTACCCAAATTGTGGGCGGCGTAAAAAAAACAGGTGATTTTTTGGATAAAAGTACTTGGACGTTGGCCACTTTATTGATCGTCCTGATCTTGTTGTCCAATGTGGCCTTAAAAGGAAATTACAGCGAGGCAGACTCCAAATTAATTCAAGGTGACGGCGAGACAATTGAAACCGTTGTACCCGAAGAGGTACCGGAAACAGTCCCAAACCAATCAAACCCATTGGATACACTAAAGTAGTCCATTGTGTAGCATATCCAAAAATGCCAGCTTTATGACAAGCTGGCATTTTTGTTTCAACAAATTGTCAGTTTTTGTGTAATGGCATAATTTCTGCCCACTAATACCCGAAATTTAAATCTAAAACTAATAATATGGCTAAAGTTAGCATTAAACCATTAGCGGACAGAGTTCTTATAGAGCCTGTTGCGGCTGAAACAAAAACGGCTTCGGGTATCTTCATCCCAGATACCGCAAAAGAAAAACCCCAAAAAGGAAAAGTTGTTGCCGTGGGGCCTGGCACCAAAGATGACAAAGTAACCGTGAAAGTGGGAGATACGGTACTTTACGGAAAATATTCGGGGACTGAGTTAAAACTAGAGGGCACGGATTACCTCATGATGCGCGAAAGTGACATTTTAGCAATTATTTAATCAATAAAAAAATAAATTTAAAAATGGCAAAAGATATAAAATTTGATATTGAAGCACGTGATGGCCTAAAACGAGGCGTAGATGCCCTTGCAAATGCGGTAAAAGTAACTTTGGGACCCAAGGGAAGAAACGTGATCATCAGCAAATCCTTTGGTGCACCGATGGTGACAAAAGACGGTGTCACCGTGGCCAAAGAAATAGAACTGCGCGATCCTCTTGAAAACATGGGGGCACAAATGGTAAAAGAAGTAGCTTCCAAAACCAATGACCTCGCAGGTGACGGAACCACAACCGCAACCGTTCTGGCACAGGCCATCGTTAAGGAAGGATTAAAGAACGTTGCCGCAGGGGCCAACCCCATGGATCTTAAAAGAGGGATAGACAAGGCCGTTGCCGCCATTGTGGAAGAACTTGGTAAGCAAACCAAAAAAGTTGGGGACTCTTCCGAAAAGATAAAGCAAATTGCCTCGGTATCTGCCAATAACGATGAAACTATTGGTGAACTAATTGCCCAAGCCTTTGGAAAAGTGGGCAAAGAAGGTGTAATTACCGTAGAAGAGGCCAAAGGCACTGAAACCTACGTGGACATTGTTGAAGGAATGCAGTTTGATAGAGGTTATTTATCTCCTTATTTTGTTACCGATTCCGAAAAAATGATCGCCAATCTGGACAATCCCCTTATTCTATTGTACGACAAAAAGATATCTTCCATGAAGGATCTTCTCCCTGTATTGGAGCCGGTAGCGCAATCCGGAAAACCGCTTTTAATCATTTGTGAAGATGTGGATGGTGAGGCATTGGCCACTTTAGTGGTAAACAAATTAAGAGGTTCTTTGAAAATCGCAGCTGTAAAAGCCCCCGGTTTTGGTGATAGAAGAAAAGCCATGTTGGAAGATATCGCGATCCTGACCAACGCCACCGTAATTTCGGAAGAGAGAGGTTTTTCGTTGGAAAATACCACAGTGGATATGTTGGGAAGCTGTGAGAAAATAACAATAGATAAGGATAACACTACTATTGTCAATGGAGCCGGGGCTGCAAAAAACATCAAGACAAGGGTAAACCAAATAAAAGCCCAAATAGAGAGTACCACGTCCGACTACGACAAGGAAAAACTTCAAGAGCGTTTGGCCAAATTGTCCGGTGGGGTTGCCGTTTTATACATTGGTGCTGCATCAGAAGTAGAAATGAAAGAGAAAAAAGATAGGGTTGACGATGCCTTACATGCAACGAGAGCAGCTGTCGAAGAAGGTATTGTTGCCGGTGGTGGGGTTGCCTTGGTTAGGGCAAAAGCAGTGCTTTCTAAAGTAAAAGCCGAAAATACGGATGAGGAAACGGGTATTCAAATCATAGCTAGAGCTATCGAAGCCCCATTAAGGACCATTGTTGAAAATGCAGGTGGGGAAGGCTCTGTGGTTGTTGCAAAGGTTTTGGATGGTAAAGGTGATTTTGGTTTTGATGCCAAAACAGAAACCTACGTGGATATGCTAAAGGCAGGTATCATAGATCCTAAGAAAGTGACCCGAATTGCACTGGAAAATGCAGCTTCCGTTGCTGGAATGATCTTAACCACCGAATGTGCATTGGTTGACATCAAAGAAGATGCACCTGCCGGCCCACCAATGGGCGGCGGCGGTATGCCTGGAATGATGTAGTTCCTAACCGGTTTTAATAAATAAAAAATGCCTTTGAACTCCAAAGGCATTTTTGCTTTCAAGACTTTGCCATTTCAATCCAACGAAACATTCCGCAAGCGCAATGCATTTGCTATTACGGAGACCGAACTAAAACTCATGGCCAATGCGGCGATTATGGGTGATAATAACAATCCGAATATTGGGAATAAAACGCCTGCGGCAATTGGCACGCCCAATACATTATAGGCAAAAGAGAAAAACAGATTTTGTTTGATGTTTCTCATCACGGCGAGACTTAAATTTTTGGCTTTTACAATTCCCTGTAAATCGCCTTTTACCAAGGTCATTGCGGCACTTTCAATGGCCACGTCGGTTCCTGTTCCCATCGCAATCCCAACATTTGATTGGGCAAGTGCGGGCGCATCATTGATGCCATCACCGGCCATGGCGACTATTTTTCCTTCGGATTGCAATTTTTTAATAAATTTTAATTTGTCTTGAGGCAAAAAACCTGCTTTAAAGTTGGTTAAATGCAATTCATCGGCAACAGCTTTAGCCGTATTTTCATTGTCGCCAGTTAACATAATCACTTCAACGCCTTGATTCATCAAAGCTTTAACAGCAGCTTTACTGGTTAATTTAATGGCATCTGTAATACTCACATAACCCAATGCTTTTTCATCCACCGAAATATAAGAAACGGTCTTACCTAATTTTTGTTCTGCTATAATTTTAGCTTCTAAATCTTTCGGTATTGCTGCTTTTATTTTTTCCATGAGTTTTTTATTACCCAAAGCCACTTTCTTTTTACCAACAGTGCCCGTAACACCCATTCCTGCAACAGCCTCAAAATCATCAACTTTAGTCAGTTTTGTCTTAGATGCTTTGGCATAATTTACAACGGCTTGTGCCAATGGATGTTCGCTGTATTGATTTAAAGAAGCAATTTGTTGCAATAAATCTTTTGAATCTCCTTTCAAAGCAATCACTTTTTCAACAGAAGGTTTTCCTTCGGTTAGTGTTCCTGTTTTATCGGTGATTAAAACATTTACTTTATTCATGGTTTCAAGTGCTTCGGCATTTTTAATTAAAATTCCGCTTTGCGCTCCCTTGCCAACGCCAACCATCACGGACATAGGCGTTGCCAATCCCAAGGCGCACGGACAAGCGATAATTAGCACTGCAACCGCATTCACAAAAGCATAAACCATCGCATTCTGGTCGGGTCCAAAATAAGCCCAAACCATAAAGGTGATGATGGAAATTCCAACCACAATGGGCACAAAATATTTTGAAATGGTATCCGCCAATTTTTGAATGGGCGCTCTGGAACGGCTCGCATCGCTGACCATTTTTATAATTTGTGACAACAAGGTTTCTGAGCCCACACGTTCGGCTTTCATCACAAAAGATTTTGTGCCGTTAATGGTTCCCGAACTTACCTTGTCGCCGGCTGTTTTATCAACAGGAATAGGCTCTCCAGAAATCATGGATTCATCAATGCTGCTGCTTCCTTCAACAATAATGCCGTCAACAGGAATTTTTTCACCCGGTTTTACACGCAATAAATCATCTTTTTTGATGGAATGAATCGATACAATTTTATCTTCACCATCAACCACCAAAGTGGCTTCAGAAGGTGCCAATTTTAACAATTCTTTGATAGCACCACTGGTTTTGCTGTGCGCCCGGGCTTCCAATAACTGCCCCAACAACACCAAAGTTAATATGACTGCGGTTGCTTCAAAATACAAGTCAACACCACCCATGTCACTTTTAAATTCCTGTGGAAAAACATCGGGGAATAAAAGAGCGACAATGCTAAACAAAAATGCGGCGCCCGTTCCAATTCCCACTAGGGTAAACATATTCAAATTCCATGTAAGGATAGATTTCCAAGCACGCACATAAAACATCCAGCAGGTATAAAAAACAATGGGAAGCGTCAAGATGAATTGCAACCAATCCCAATTTAGTTGTGGCATCAATTTTAACAGCGGGTTTGAGGGAAGATGCATGGACATGGAAATAATAAGAACCGGAACGGCAAAAATGACAGAGATCTTCATTTTTTTGAGCAATTTCAAATAGGTTTTGTCCTCTTCGCTTTCCGTTGGTTCCATCGGCACCAAATCCATGCCGCAGATTGGGCATGAACCTGGTTCGTCCCTAATAATTTCGGGGTGCATTGGGCACGTATATTGTGTTGCCTGAATGGCTTTTGGCTGTTCAATTAAATCCATTCCGCAAACAGGACAATCGCCGGCTTTGTCGTATGTTTTTTCACCTTCACAGTGCATGGGGCAGTAGAAAGTTCCTGTGCCTTTCACTTTTAGTGATTTAACTTCTTTTTCCTTTTTGGCAAGGTCTTTACCGGGAAGGGAAATGGAGTAACGGTCATTTTCTTGCGAAAGTGCCGTTTGAAAGGTTTCCAATTGAATATGTTGTTCCATTTCTATAACGGCTTCCGCCTTCTCCAAATCCACCGAGGCGTTCACAACACCTTCCACGGATTTCAATGTTTTTTCTACATGATTGCGACAACCATTGCAGGTCATTCCTTGAATTTGATAGGTGTGTTTCATCTTCTTTTTTTTGCAAAAGGTAATAATACTCCTTAAAAATTACCCCAATGTTATATAATTAGTATTACTAAGTTGTAAAATATTAACCTGATGTCTGATTATGACACCTAAATTCTTATCCCAAAAACCCGTACTTCAACCCCGTTTTAGTCTTATTTTCCGTACGGTTGGCGAACTGATGAACCAGAGTAAAAACCCACTTAATACGGTTAGTAAACCCAACAGCGAAAAAGCCCGCAGTACAAGGGTATTAAAATTATCCCTGCCCTGATAGTCCATGGTGTGGGCCATCCATAAAAAATCGAACCAGCGCCAATTCCGGTGCCGTAAGGTTTGGAAAGAACCGTCCTTCTCCGCCACATAAGCCTTTATATTTTCCGGTGTTTCATATGAAATAACATAGGCGGGTAAGGGGCCGCCCCGATATTCATGATGATTACCCACCGCTGTTATTCGTTCCACATCCTTTACCTTAAGTCCGGAAAGCATCCGTTTTTTTGCCACCAATATGGCTTCTTCTTTAGTGATGCCCGATTTTAATTCTCCCGATTTAGCATGGAACAATTGCCCTTTATTTATCCAATAATAAGGTTGGTCCGCAATCTCCCTAAGCTCCAAGGAATTAATTGGAATAGCGTTTTTGATTTCCATGGGATTGATTAGACCATCAAAATTCGATTTCGCCATGTGCTCGTTTCGAAACTGATCGCCATGGATTTCGTCGATATCCGTCCAGCTAAAATACATTCCACTAATCGTCCACATCAGGAACTGAACGCCCAGAAAAAGACCCAAATAACGATGGACTTTCCTAATCTTTAGGGCTGATTTTCTTTTTATCATACGTTTGGCGATTGAAAAGTCTTTGCTGGTTTTAGTTAAGTTACTATCAAATTTAAAAATTGTTGCGCCAACTTTTAATCAACTTAATTTATTTCCCTTTCTACCGTACCACAGTTTAACATTTTACTTCCATAGTACGGATTTTTTATAGCACTACTGGCACTTAGCCAAGAACTTCCGTTATCGTACATTGGGCAATGTTGTTCATATAAAGTGTAGCGTGTCCCTGTAATTGCGACCATATCCGTAACGCTCAAATTTAATTCCTTAAAATGTTTTCTTTGAACCTCCAACGAATTTTCAACTATGGAAGCCGCTTGGGCTTTTCCTTGCGCAATCAACGTTATTAGTTTTTCTTGATCATCCGGAGCATACATACCTACTTCGAAATCATCAAATACCAGCATCATAGCGGTTGCGCCTTTGATGGCCTTGTCCCTATTATCGGTCACTAATCCATTCTTAATTTGCAAGTAGCCGTCAATAATTGCTGAAGTCGCCGCATTTTTTTGAGTGGATACTTTTATATCTCTTGATTCGGCTGCAGACCCTCCATCATGTTCATCATCAGCATCCTCATGATGATGTTCTTCACTTTCATTTTTCATTTCTTCATACTGTTTTTCGTGCATTTCTGTATGCATAGAATCTTCATCAACATGTTCTTTTTTACTGTCTTTGCATGATGTTGCAGTTAAGGCAATAAAAGCAACTGCTAAAATTCCTGTTGTTAATCTTAGATGTTTCATTTTAAAAAAATTTAGTATTATTTAACAATAATTATTGAATTGTTTTTGTGACTTCTCCGCAGCTAATCATTTTGGCTCCGTAATACGGGTTTTCAACGGTTTTGGAAACACTCAGCCATTCGGCACCTTTGTTTTGGTTGGCCATCGGGCAATATTGCACGTAAAACGTTTGCTCAAACGGTCCGAAATCGTGCGTCATTTCTATCAGGATGTTTGACAGTTCAATAAAAACAGTTCGGGCTTCATCGATTTTTTTGGTTTGCAAAAATTGAGTTGTCTGCACATTCATCCGTTTTTGATAATCCATCCATTTGTTGTGGTTGTCTCCTTTAAATAAACCCATGCTGGTTCCCGAAACAGCTTTTTGCAAGGAATTGACTTGCTTGTCCGCCTCGATTAAATTATCTTTTACCAAAGCGTTTTTCAGAAGTATGTATTGATTGACCAATTTTTCTACGGCTTCTTTGGCTTCTTTGGATAAGACCTTTGTTTCGCCGGTTGTTTTGGTAGTTGTTTTTTCGCTTGTGGAGTTTGCATCCATATTCATCCCACCGTGGTTGTGTCCGGTCATAGCTGCACCGCCTTCGGGGCGCATCATGCTAGGTTTGCCCGCCAGCTGAGCCGCCGCATCGACCGTAAACGTTCCGTAAGTGACGATTTCCTCACCGGCTTCCAAACCGGATTTCACCTCGTAGGCATCGCCCAAAGAGGCTCCCAAAGTGACTTCACGCAAGCTGAAATACACTTTTGTGTCCGTTGCGGTTTTTACATACACCACCGAGCGTTCGCCCGTCCACATCACCGCAGATTTTGGAACGGAGAGTGAAGCTGTTGAAGAAGCTTTCAGCTCATTTTTGACAATTCCTGTGGCGAACATTTCGGGTTTAAAAGTTCCTTTCGGATTTTTCACTTCCACCCGAGCCATGGTTACGCGCGTTTGCGGATCGATTACCGGATCGATAAATGCCACAATACCTTCAAATTTTTCTCCAGGAATCGATGACAACGTATAGCTCACTTTATCACCTACTTTCACCCAAGGCAAATCGCTTTCATAGACTTCAAACTGCACCCACACACTCGACAAATCGGCTATTTCATAGACCGGCGTGCCACGTTGTACATAATCGCCTAAATTCACTTTTTTCTCCACCGCAATACCATTGACATCCGATAAAATCGGGAAACGATCGATGGGTTTGCCGTTTTCTAAAATACGGTTGATCTGCGCTTCTGAAAGTTTCCAGTTTATGAGCTTGTTTTTAGCGGCATTGAACAATTCGGGTTGTGTAGATTTGATTTTGTTTGCCTGCAAAAGTTCTTGTTGCGCTGTTACCAATTCGGGAGAATACACCATTGCGAGCACTTTTCCGCGGGAAACCGGTTCGCCAGTAAAATTGACATTCAACTGCTCGATTCGTCCGGGAATGTGTGACGATTGCACATAGACTTTTCGTTCATCAGCCTGTACCTTTCCGTTGAGGCGAATTTCGCGCGTGCCTGATAGACGCTCGCTCCCGACTACCGTCGTCTGAATGTTGGCAAGCTTCATGGCATTTTCGGTCATTTCCAAAGCCATCGGGTTTGCGTCCGAATCACCGCCACCTGCCGCAGGAATCAAATCCATGCCGCAAATCGGGCACTGACCGGGTTCGTTCATCCGAATCTGCGGATGCATGGAGCAAGTCCAAATCTGATGATCCGATGATTTAATGATTGGATGATTGGATGATTCGATACTT
>JBGTBA010000115.1:0-34440 GCA_041749595.1 Flavobacteriaceae bacterium
GAAGGCATATAAGCGCGAAACCCGCCACAAGATGGGATTTCTTTAAAGGGCCGTGGGAGATGACCACGTCGATAGGCCGTAGGTGCAAGTGCAGCAATGTGCGCAGCCGAGCGGTACTAATGGCCCGTAGGCTTGCGCCGATTCCTTTATTATCAAAAACCCTTTTTATTCCCCTTATTCAAGTGTGCCGGTGGCGCCCCGTCCCTCTGTGTCAAAGATATTGTCCGTCCAAGTGATGGAAGGTCAGGCCCCAGCTGCAAATCGCACCTAAGGATGACCGAATTTTTAGGGTGGCCATGGCGACGGGGCCCACCCCTTTCCATTCCGAACAGGGAAGTTAAGCCCGTCCGCGCCGATGGTACTGCCACTGGGTGGGAGAGTAGGTCGCCGCCTTTTTTCAAAGGCCCTTTATAGAAATATGAAGGGCTTTTTTTGTTGGGGAATGCCGTTTCGGCTCCTATAGGATGTCCTCCCAAAGGGATTCGGTTTCTTGTAACGGATATCAGGAATGGTGGTTTTCTTTTCAAATTTTCCATTGTTCATAATTATTAAAATCATGATTTTAGGATAAGGAGATTTATGGCTAAATTCACGCTCCCTTAAAATCCATATACGCCATTGGAGAAATTTATAAAAGAATTGAACGAAGCCCAAAAGGTACCGGTGCTCCACAAAGATGGTCCATTAATAGTCATAGCGGGCGCAGGCTCTGGAAAAACCAGGGTACTTACCTACCGTATAGCCCATTTAATGGCCCAAGGGGTAGACTCCTTCAACATCCTTGCGCTGACATTTACCAATAAGGCGGCGCGCGAAATGAAAAATCGTATCGCCCAGATCGTTGGAAGTTCGGAAGCGAAGAACCTGTGGATGGGTACCTTCCATTCTGTTTTTGCCAAATTGTTGCGTTTTGATGGGAATAAATTGGGGTTCCCAAACAATTTCACCATTTATGACACCCAGGATTCCCAACGCTTGATCGCTTCAATTATTAAGGAAATGGGGCTGGATAAGGACATTTATAAGTACAAGCAGGTACAAAACCGCATTTCGTCTTATAAGAATAACCTCATTACCGTGAAGGCTTATTTTAACAATCCAGAACTGGTAGAGGCAGATGCCATGGCCAAACGTCCGAGACTAGGGGACATCTATCAGAATTATGTGGATCGCTGTTTTAAGGCGGGAGCAATGGATTTTGACGACCTGCTTCTGCGGACCAATGAGCTCCTTACCCGTTTTCCGGAGGTGCTGATGAAATACCAGGACAGGTTCCGCTATATTTTGGTTGATGAGTACCAGGATACCAACCACTCGCAGTATTTGATAGTAAAGGCCTTGTCCGATCGATACCAAAACATTTGTGTTGTGGGTGATGATGCCCAAAGCATTTATTCTTTTCGGGGCGCCAATATATCCAATATTCTTAATTTTCAAAAGGATTATGATGGAGTTGCACTTTATCGTTTGGAACAGAATTACCGCTCTACCAAGAATATTGTAAATGCGGCGAACAGCATCATAGCCAAAAACAAAAACCAGTTGGCAAAGGTTGTATGGACGGCAAATGATGAAGGGGCGGCCATAAAGGTACACAGAAGTTCCACAGATGCCGAAGAAGGTCGTTTTGTTGCAGGTTCCATCTGGGAAAATAAGATGCAGCACCATTTGCGCAATGGGGATTTTGCAGTATTGTACCGAACCAATTCACAGTCCAGGGCCATAGAAGACGCCTTGCGCAAAAGGGATATTCCCTATCGGATTTATGGCGGACTCTCATTTTACCAACGCAAGGAAATAAAGGATATCCTTTCTTACTTACGGTTGGTTATCAACCCTAAGGACGAAGAAGCTTTGGTTCGTATCATTAATTTTCCTGCCAGAGGTATAGGGCAGAGCACCATCGACAAACTTACGGTGACCGCCAACAACTATAATCGATCCATTTTTGAGGTAATGGAAAATTTGGATAAACTAGATCTTAAAATGAATTTGGGTACCAAGGGCAAATTGGAAGATTTTATGACTATGATCAAAAGTTTTCAGGTCATGAACCAAGAAGCGGATGCATTTACCCTTGCTGAACACGTGGCAAAAAAGACGGGCATCCTTTTAGAGTTCAAAAAAGATGGTACCCCGGAAGGCATTGCACGTATGGAAAACATTGAAGAGTTGCTCAATGGGATAAAGGATTTCGTGGAAGGGCAAAAAGAAGTGGCGGATACCAGAGGAGATCTCTCAGAATTTTTGGAAGATGTGGCGTTGGCCACGGATTTGGACAAAGATACGGGGGATGACGATCGGGTCGCCTTGATGACGATACATTTGGCAAAAGGACTGGAGTTTCCGTATGTATATATTGTGGGCATGGAAGAAGATCTTTTTCCATCTGCCATGAGTATGGGCACGCGAAGTGAATTGGAAGAAGAACGAAGATTGTTTTATGTAGCGTTGACAAGGGCAGAAAAACAGGTTTATTTAACCTATGCACAAAACCGATATCGTTGGGGAAAATTGGTTGATGCGGAACCCAGCCGATTTATAGAGGAAATTGATGAAAAATATGTGGAGAGCCTAATTCCGGTTAATCCATACCGATATAAATCGTTGATAGATTCAGATATTTTTGGAGAGGTAGACAAAAGTAGGTTACGGCAGGACAAACCGGGCAATGGAACACCGCCATCATCATTAAAACCTACTGAAAACCAACTACGGAAACTACGCAAGTTAAGGCCGGATATAGGAACCCCCATTGGGAACACAAACACGGCAGCCGATTTATCTATTGGGTCGCATGTAAGCCATAGCCGTTTTGGGCGTGGAAAAGTTTTAGGGATAGAAGGTGTAGGAAACGACAAAAAGGCTGAGATACAGTTTGATCATGGTGAGGTCAAAAAATTATTGCTTCGTTTTGCGAAATTGGAAATAATGGAGCAATGAAATTTTTTATGTATTATTACAATTAAATATACCCACAATAAATCAAAATCATCAAATGACAGTTTCAAACCAAAAAGCCGCATTTTTTTTAAGTCTCGCACTGTTCACAGCTTGCTCGCCAGAGCCAAAAATACCGATAGAAACACCACTGGTAATTCGGGATACGGTAAACGTGGCCGCAAGAGCCAAGGAAACCAGGGAAAATACTCCCGTGCAATTGGCGGAAGGCATAACATTATCACTTTGGGCATCGGATTCCTTGGCACCCGATCCCATAGCGATGTCCATAGACGATTCTGGAGCCGTGTACCTCACCCGGACCAACAGGCAGAAAAATTCCGAATTTGATATTAGGGGACATAGGGATTGGATGACCCCTTCCATAAAGCTACGGTCCGTTGAAGATAGGCGCACTTTTTTACGTGAAACCTTTGCGCCTGAAAAAAGTACTGAAAACCAATGGTTAAAAGACTTAAATGGAGATGGCGTACATGATTGGCAGGATCTTGCCGTTGAAAAAGAAGAAATCTGGAAGCTCCAAGATGAAACGGGGGATGGCTATGCGGATATATCTACCCGTATCCTTTCCGATTTTAATGAAGAGATTACCGATGTCTCCGGGGCTTTACTTGTTCGAAAGGAAGATATATTTCTTGGTGTAGGCCCCGATATGTGGCGTTTAAAGGATATCAACGGGGATGGGGTTTTCGAAAACAAGACCTCTATCAGCCACGGGTATAACGTGCATATCGGCTTTGGTGGCCACGGCATGTCTGGTGCCATAGAAGGACCGGATGGTAAAATTTACTGGGGCATTGGGGATATAGGTGCCAATATTACGGCACTGGACGGCACTACATATCCATACCCCAATCAGGGGGTTATCGTGCGGTCAAACCCCGATGGCAGTAACTTTGAGGTATTTGCTGCAGGCCTTAGAAATACACATGAATTTGTTTTTGATGCCTACGGCAATATTATAAGTTCCGACAATGATGGCGACCATCCAGGTGAAAGTGAGCGACTTGTTTACATTGTGGACGGGTCGGATGCCGGTTGGAGGACGAACTGGCAATTTGGCAAATACACCGATCCCAAAAACAACGCCTATAAAGTTTGGATGGACGAGGAAATGTACAAGCCCCGATGGGAAGGACAGGCGGCGTATATCATCCCGCCTATAATGAACTACCATAATGGACCAACGGGCATGGCCTTCAATCCCGGTACGGCATTAGGTTCTAAATGGAAAAACCATTTCTTTTTATCTGAATTTGTTGGCAACCCTACTAGGTCACATGTATGGGCTTTTACACTAAAACCTTCCGGGGCTTCTTTTGAGCTGGAAAAGGAAACAGATGTAATCAGCGGTATTCTGCCAACAGGTCTCAAATTCGGCCCTGATGGTGCCCTTTATGTAGCCGATTGGATCAACGGTTGGAACACAAAAAATTACGGACGGGTATGGAGGATGGATGTGGCCGCATCTGAAAATGACCTTAAATCGGAACGAATAGAAACAGAACAATTTATAAAGCTGGATTACGAAAAGCAATCTGCGGAAACATTGCTCAATTTATTGCGGCACAACGATATGCGCATACGGCAAAAAGCCCAATTTGAACTTGCCAAAAGAGGAAAAAAGGGATCCAAGGCCTTTAATCAGGCAATTGCCCAAAAAGAAAATCAATTGGCACGCGTACATGGCATATGGGGATTGGGACAATTGGCAGCCAAAGACATTGCCCAAGCAGAATCACTGATTCCCTTATTAGGTGACCTCGACCCGGAAATTGTTGCACAGGCCGCTAAAGTCATTGGCGATTTGGCTTATGAAAAAGCAGGAGCCAATCTCATCCCGTTACTTTCCCATGAAAGTGAACGGGTCCGGTTTTTTGGTGCCCAAGCCCTGGGGCGTATAAAATATAAAGATGCTGTTGCGCCCATTCTATCCATGATTGAAAAAAACAATGATGGGGATGTGTACCTGCGCCATGCCGGGGTATTGGCACTGACACGGATTGGGGAGATCGGCCCCTTGTTGGCACTTGTTCGTGGTCCTAAAAAATCCCAACGTTTGGCTGCGGTCCTAGTTCTTCGAAGGTTACATAACCCTCAAGTGGCAAAGTTCTTACAGGATGATGACGAATATGTGGTAACCGAGGCTGCACGGGCCATTAATGATGATATGTCCATTGAAGCGGCCTTGCCGGAATTGGCCCAGATACTGAACCAAACCCATTTTACATCCGAAGCATTATTGCGTAGGGCCATCAACGCCAGTCTAAGGGTAGGTGGGGAAAAGGAACTGGATCTACTTATTACATTTGCCAGGAGGGATTCCGTTCCCACTAAATTAAAGGCAGAGGCTCTGGCCGCATTGGGTACATGGGCAAAGCCTTCGGTCTTGGATAGGGTAGATGGCAGGTATAGGGGGGAAATCAACAGGGATGCGGCTCCTATTATTGCAAAAGTAAAGTCCAATATGGACGGCTTCCTTAAGGCTAAGGATCCGGAAGTTGTGGTGGCCATTGCAAAAATGTTGGGCGATCTTGGCATTCCGGACTATAACGAGGTTTTGGATAAAATGATGGCTTCAAGCAATGTTCCTGAGGTACGGTCGGCAATTCTTAGGACCCTCGGCACATTGAAGTACGCTAAAATGGATATGGTCATTAAACGAGGAATGGAAGACAAAGATCAAGGGGTTAGGACCACGGCGATAGAATTCATAGGGCAATTGGATATTTCCAAGGAAAAACTACCTGGAATCGTAAATCCTATATTTAAAAGTGGTACAGTAAGGGAGCAACAGGAAATGCTAGCCGTATTGGGAGAGATGCCTTTGGAAAAAAGTGAGGGTGTTTTGGCCGGGCTCATAGATCTAATGGTCCGTAAAAAACTCTCACCAGCTCTTTCCTTAGATATCATAGAAGCAGTAAACGCCTCGCAATCGGGAACGTTGATAGCTAAATTGGCACCCTTAAAATCAAACAGCAATTCTTCAGAGGCTTTTAAGGAAACCCTGTTTGGGGGAGACCGTAGAAATGGAAGGGATTATTTCCGGGAAAACAGTACAGGTCAGTGTGTGCGTTGCCACGAAATAAGAGGAGAAGGTGGTATTGTGGGGCCTTCTCTTAGCAATATCGGTTCTATTTTAAGCAGGGAACAGATTCTACAGGCAATGATAGAGCCCAGTGCACGGCTATCCCCTGGGTATGGCACGGTATCGCTGACTTTAAACGATGGTCAGAACGTGATCGGAATCCTTATGGAAGAACGTGCAGATGGGCTGATCTTAAAAACGGCAGAGGCAGAACCCATGGAAATCCCTTTGGGAAGAATATCCAAAAGAACCAACATTCCTTCAAGTATGCCCCCAATGGGCAACATTATGTCTAAACGAGAGATACGGGATGTAGTGGAATTTTTGGCCAATTTGAAAGAATAGTAGGAAGCATATATTATACTGCAAAACGGCACAAGATTAAAGCTTGTGCCGTTTTTTGTTTATATAGGAAATACCTTTTGCCCTTATCCACATAATAGAACATACTAAGAAAATAATCCTTTATTTTGCACTTAAAGGAAAGCCTAGAATTTATGTCCCAATTTATAAAAATATACCCTGAAAACCCAAATCCCAAGGAAGTAAAAAAAGTAGTCGATATCCTAAAGGATGGGGGGTTGGTCATATATCCCACGGACACGGTATATGGACTTGGGTGCGATATTACCAATACCAAGGCTTTGGAAAGGATCGCCCGGATTAAGGGCATAAAATTGGAAAAAGCCAATTGGTCGTTTATCTGCGCAGATTTAAGTAATCTCTCGGATTACGTCCGTCAAATAGATACGGCCACCTTTAAAGTATTAAAAAGAGCACTGCCGGGACCTTATACCTTTATACTTCCCGGGAACAATAATTTGCCCAAGGATTTTAAAAAGAAAAAAACAGTGGGTATACGTGTCCCGAATAATTCCATTGCCAAAGCACTGGTAGAAGGACTGGGAAACCCTATTGTTTCCACTTCCATACACGATGAAGATGAACTTATAGAATATACCACCGATCCAGAACTGATTTATGAGAAATGGCAGAACTTGGTAGATGTGGTCATTGACGGCGGTTATGGGGATAACGTAGCTTCGACCATTATTGACCTTTCACAAGGCGAGCCCGAAGTGGTTAGGGAAGGAAAGGGGAGTTTGGATATATTTTAAATTTTCCGTTGTTTGCACAAAAAAAACCGCAACTAGCCAAAGTTGTGGTTTTTTAATTATCTCTTTTTTTATTACTTATTTATTTTTGGATCTTTCATTCCTTCTTCGATCATGCTGTAGAACTGATCCAATTTTGGAAGTACCACGATCCTGGTCCTTCTATTCTTGGCCTTATCGGTTGGGGATAAGGGAATATATTCGCTTCTTCCCGCTGCGGTCATCCTTTTCGGGTCTACACCGTAATCATTCTGAAGGATGCGCACCACAGAGGTGGCTCTTTTGGTACTTAAATCCCAGTTATCCAACAATACGCCACTTCTATAAGGTACATTATCGGTATGGCCTTCTACCATAAACTCAAAATCGGGCTTGTTATTTACCACTTGGGCCACTTTGCCTAAGATTTCCTTTGCTTTAGCCGTTACATTATAGCTGCCGCTGGTAAATAATAATTTATCGGAAATAGAGACAAATACCACACCTTTTTCTACACTAATCTGAATATCCTGATCATCTAGATTTCCTAGCACACCTTTTAAACTCTGTACCAAAGATAGGTTAACGGAATCCCTTCTGGTGATGGCATCTTGCAACCTTCTGATGGTCAAATCCTTTTCCTGAAGACTTTCCAAAGATTTCTCCAAGTTCTGCGCGCCTTTTGTGGTAAGGGTGGTTAAATTGCCCATATTGTTGATCAAATCTTGATTGTTTGCCTTTAAGAACGCATTTTGATCTTCCAATGTTCTGAGTCTTGAAGAGGCTGTGGCCTTTTCTTCCAAACACGAGTTCAATTTAACTGTTGCGGAATTCAATAGGTCTTGGGTTTCTTTTTGTTTGGCCTCCAGATCCGCATATTTCTTTTGGGATACGCAAGAGGATAACAATAGCGTTACCCCAAATAAGCCTAAAATTATTTTTTTCATAATAGTATAAATTAAATGTTTATAAATGTATTTGTAATTTGGTTTCCGAGGCAAAATTAGATAAATTCCATTAGCATATTACCGTGTAGGAGTTAATCTTTTACTAAAACGTTAAAATTGTTTATTTGATGAACGAAATAAGCCCATACGATAGACTTCGTTATAAAATATTTTTGAATAAAAGCGGTTTTTTCCCGTTTTTTGTACATCGTTCCAAAATTCCTGTAAAAGCTTAAATGCGCCCTTAGGATCGCTAGGCCATGTTTTAGCCTTAATTGAAAAATGAACCTGAAAAATGCCACTCCATCCAAAAGCAACCGTATAAAAATAATAGGAAAAGCCTTTTTTATTGGTAAGTTTTTTGTGATGGAAAACAAAGAGTTCCTGAAATTCAAATATGTTTTTTTGGGATTCATATTGCTCAGGGTTGAACCTCCCAAATGATACACATGCGTTTCTCCTACATAATATACTTTAAAACCTTTGTTTTTTGCCCTCCAACAGAGGTCAACCTCTTCCTGATGGGCAAAATAATCGGCATCGAACCCTCCCAAAGCCTCAAAAACATCTCTTTTAATGAACATGCATGCCCCTGTGGCCCAAAAAATTTCCTTAATATCGTTATACTGCCCATTATCCCTCTCCAAAGTCTGAAAAATGCGCCCCCTGCAAAAAGGATAGCCCAATTGGTCTATAAAACCTCCTGCGGCACCCGCATATTCAAAATGGTCGGGTCTTAATAAATCCAAAATTTTCGGTTGTGCAATGGCCAGGCCCTCAATATTCTCAAAAGCTGCCCCAATGGGCCGTAACCAATTTTCGGTGACCTCCACATCGGAATTCAACAAGCAAAAAATTTCTGCCTCCACATGTTTGAGCGCGTCATTGTACCCCTTTGCAAATCCGCCGTTACTTGCGTTTTGAATAACCCTGACATTGGGGTAATTTGCTTTCACAAACGCAACAGAGCCGTCCGTTGAGGCATTGTCGGCCACGTAAATATCGGCCCCATTGGAATATTGGGTCACCGAGGGCAGGTATTTTTCCAAGAGTACCGCTCCGTTCCAGTTAAGTATGACAATGGCTATTTTCAATACGAGAGCAAATTAAAGGCTAAAATCAGGAATAAATCTTAAAAAAGTGTATTTTTCTTTTTCAAAATCCATTTTACAATAAAAATGCTCCAACCCATTGGTAACCATTAAAAAATTCGCTTTCAATTGCAGGTTATAGCGTGCTATTTGGTCGAACACCCCTTGGGATATCTTTATGTCCGGAGATTTACATTCCACTAGGATTTCAATGGTGCCATCTGCGTTGAAAACCACAATATCATATCGTTTCCTCAGTTCGCCGATTCTGAGTTCCTTTTCCACATTGATATGGCTTTGGGGATAATTTTTATCAAGTAATAAGTGCTGCAGTGTATTTTGCCGCACCCATTCCTCTGGCTGCAGTACCACGAATTTTTTACGGATCACATCAAAAATAAGGACTTTATTTTCGCTATTTTTGAACCGAAAGTCATATTTGGGAAAATTCAGTGGTCTCATATGCTGCCTTTTTGATGGCTTTATGCCATGTGCAATTTATAGTTTCCGTATGCGTTACAGCGCAAATTTGATGATTTTTTTTTGAATGGATGAAGTAAAACAAATAGTAGCCGATATACAGAAAGGGAACATAAAGCCCGTTTATTTTTTGATGGGGGAAGAGCCCTATTTTATAGACAAGATAGCCGGATATATCGAGAGCACTATTTTGACCGAGGAAGAACGGGGATTTAACCAAATGGTACTTTATGGGAAAGATGTAAGTATTGAAGATATTGTAGGGAATGCCAAGCGATACCCCATGATGGCGGAAAAACAAGTGGTCATCATTAAAGAGGCTCAGCACCTATCACGGACCATTGAGAATTTAAGCGCCTATGTGGACCATCCGCAACCATCCACGGTTTTGGTCATTTGCTACAAGTATGGTAAATTGGACAAGCGCAAGAAATTGTATAAATCCGTTCAAAAAAATGGTGTCTTGTTTGAGAGCAAAAAGTTGTATGAAAATCAGGTTTCGGAATGGATCAAAAGGGTGCTACAGGGCAAAGGCTATGGTATTTCCCTAAAAGCGAGCATGTTATTGGTTGAATTTTTAGGAACGGATTTAAGCAAGATAGCCAATGAACTGGAAAAACTACAGTTGGTCCTTCCCCAAAAAACAGAAATATCCCCAAAGGATATCGAAGAGCATATAGGCATTAGCAAGGACTATAATAATTTTGAGCTAAAAAAGGCCATAGCGGAGAGGAATGTTGTAAAAGCAACCCGGATCATACACTATTTTTCACAAAACCCCAAAGACAATCCCCTAGTGGTCACTATTACCCTACTACACACTTTTTTTTCACAACTGCTACAATACCAAGGTCTTAACGACCATTCCCCAAAAAATGTAGCGAGCGTTTTGGGCATTAACCCGTATTTTGTATCTGAGTTTCAAATTGCCGCTAAAAATTATCCCATGAAAAAAGCCAGCCAAGCCATTTCTACCCTTAGGGAATTGGATCTTAAAGGCAAAGGCGTGGGAGCCAATAATTTATCGCAATCGGAGCTATTAAAAGAATTGTTGGTGAAAATTATCTGACCTATTTTTTGTCGATACTATATTTGCCGGGGCCCAAGAGCATGATCAGGACGAAAAATGTCAAGAACATCAAAGGATGTTCCTTTACGCTAAACGGATCGTCCCTATGTACAAACAAGGCGGCTACCAACATGGTAATTGCGGAAGGAACCGCGGCCCAACGGGTCTTGAAACCAATGATGAGCAATATGGGGCAGACAACCTCCCCGATTACGGCAAGGAAAAGGGAAGGGGTTTCCCCGATGTCTATGGGGTCTGCAAATTGAAAATCGCCAATAATCAATTTTTTAAATTTAGGGATGCCGTGGGTCATCAGCATTGCGGAAGGTACGATCCTTAGTATTGCCAAGGCAATATCGTTTTTTATGGTGCTTTTCATTCATATAAGATTTGTGGTTGTTGTAAATATAATAATTTATTCGTTAAATTTTTGATGATATCTCAAGAATTGATCTAATTTCATAGACCAGTTCCTCTACATTCGCTTTAGAAAAAGACAAAGGTGGCTTTATCTTTAACACACTGTCATAAGGACCATCCGTACCGATCAGGATATGCTTCTCCCTTAGCCCATTTTTTAGTTCTGCGGCCAATTTTGTGTTTGGACCTCCTTTTTTATCCAATAGTTCTACCCCTAGAAAGAGACCGCTTCCCCTAATATCCGCAATTTCGGGATAGTTGTTCTGTAGGCCTTTCAACAAACCGATCAGGTGGTTTCCAACATCCTTGGCATGCTTTTGTAAATTTTCCTCTTCTATAACTTCCAAAACGGCATTACCAATAGAACAAGAAACCGGATTACCACCAAAAGAGCTGAAAAACTCCACACCATTGTCAAAACTTGCCGCAATTTCCGATGTTGTTACAACCGCTCCTATTGGGTGCCCATTGCCCATGGGTTTGCCCAGGATCACCATATCGGGAACCACGCCCAACATTTCATACCCCCAAAAAAAATCGCCCAATCTGCCAAAACCAACCTGTACTTCATCACTTATGCAAATACCTCCCTGTGCCCTTATTTTGGGATATATGTATTGCAGGTATCCTTTAGCCAAAGGGACTTGGCCTCCGCAACCAACAATGGGTTCCGCAAGAAAAGCAGCGATCCCCATACTTTCTTTAATTTGCCCCATTGCAATGGAGGCAAAATGCTTTGCGGCCAGGGCTTCATTTTTAAACCCGGAATTAAAGACTTTTGGAACAGGGGTGTCAATAATATAATCCTGTTTTCCCAGACCGGGATTTTTACTGTATTTATAATGGCTTATATCTATACCTATTCGGGTATTGCCATGATACCCATGTTCCAAAACCATTATTTTTTTCTTTTTGGTATGGGCCATTGCCATTCTTATGGCAAGGTCACTTGCCGCACTTCCTGAGTTCACAAAAAAAACTTTATCCAATTGTGGCGGGAATTTTGAGAGCAGCTTATCGCTATAGCCTAATAAATCCTCATAAATATATCGGGTGTTGGTATTCAGTCTGGCCATTGTTTTTTGCCCGGCCAGAACTACCTTGGGATGGCAGTGGCCAGCAAGCATAATATTGTTGTACGCATCTAGAAAGGTATTTCCATCGCTATCATACATATATTGAAACGCCGATTGCGCCATTTCTATGGGCTTTGAATAGCTCAAGGACAATGCACTGCCCATATGTGCTTTTCTTCTGGATAATTGGGTTTCCAAAACTGTTTTGGTCGAAATGGGGAAGCCTGCCGCCGCTCTAAAGGTATCCTTGGCCTTTATGGGGTTTATCCTGATCCATTTCCGCAACAGATCCCAAGCCGGTTTTTCGCTTATGGTTATATAATCCGATTTTGGCTTTAAGGTTTTTGAATAGGCAGAATTGCATACACTTATGCACAATCTGGCAGCGATCAAATAATAGAGCAGGTCCAATTCCTGTTCTTCCAGAGGAAAGGTTTCTTGGTAGCCCTTGATTATAGGGATTGTACTTGCCAATGGGCTTTCCTTGCCCATCATCACATAGGTGACCGCAATGGCCAGTTCGTTTGCCAGCCATGAATGGCACATATCCCCAAAATCGATGATACCGGATATTTTTCCGTTACTGGTAAGAACGTTCCAATCGTTCGCGTCCGAATGGATTATACCTTTTCGCAGTATATATTGATATGGTATTACCCGTTCATCAAACTGCATAAAAAAATAGTCCACTAAATTTCGGTCTTTGGGATCTGGGATAAAATTTAGGAGCTTTTGGTTCTTTTTGAGGTGCTTTAGGTCCCATTGGCTTTCTTTGGCACTAATAGCGGTATGGTGTTTTTGGAAAATCACGGTATCCATCGTACCCAAAAACCTCCCAAAAGAATATAACAAGTCCGAAGTCTGTTCCACTTCTCCCAAAAAACTGCCCTCAACATAAGAAAGTAAGCGATAAATGTAGTTTTCGGAGTACACCAGATAATCCCCTCCATTGGATAAAATGTCTGAGGGGAAGCCACAATTGCCCAGGTGCCCAAGACTATTTAAAATTTTGTGCTCTGCTTTTAAAATTGCAATGGTCTCTGGTTTTTTTTGGTACATTTTAAGCACAAAAGTGCCTTTTCCCGTAACAATTTTATAATTGGTACTGTCGTAGCCTTCCATGCTGCTAAGCAATGGTGAATCGATATTGAAACTGTCCTTGAGAACTTTTAAGATATGCTCCATTGAAGAAAAGTTTATCCTATCGACACGGATCAACGGAGTTTTGGAAAATCCAAAGGATTGGATTCGTGCATTATTGCATATACCTTTTCAAAAACATCCTCAGCATTTGGTTTTGAGAAGTAATCGCCATCTGTTGCGTAGGCGGGCCTATGCCCCTTTGCCGTTAGGGTTTGCGGCGCGCTGTCCAGATAATGGTAAGCCCCTTGCTTCTCAATGATTTCATTTATCAGGTAAGCAGAGCAACCGCCAGGCACATCCTCATCAACAACCAATAACCTGTTGGTTCTTTTTATGCTCTTCAGCACATCGTGATTAATATCGAAAGGCAACAGACTTTGGGCATCGATGATTTCAGCATCGATGCCCAGTTCCTTTAATTCCTGTGCGGCTTGCAAAACAATCCTAAGCGTTGAACCATAGGAAACTATGGTAATGTCCGTACCGGTTTTAACTGTTTCCACAACCCCTATGGGTGTACAGAGTTTCCCAAGATTATGGGGCAAGGCTTCTTTTAATCGATACCCGTTTAAGCTCTCTATGACTAGGGCCGGTTCATCGCTTTTCATAAGGGTATTGTAAAATCCTGCTGCCTTGGTCATATTTCGTGGCACTAAGATATACATCCCCCTCAATAGATGGATCAATCCGCCCATTTGGGATCCGGAATGCCAAATACCTTCCAATCTGTGCCCCCTTGTCCTTACGATCAGCGGTGCCTTTTGTTTGCCAACTGTACGGTACAACAGGGTGGCCAAGTCATCGCTCAAGGTCTGGAGACAATACAGCATATAATCCAAATATTGTATTTCGGCTATAGGCCTAAGCCCTCGCAATGCAAGCCCTATCCCCTGGCCTATAATGGTCGATTCCCGTATGCCGGTATCGGCGACCCTTAATTCCCCATATTTCTTCTGTAGCCCTTCCAATCCTTGGTTCACATCTCCTATTGCCCCACTGTCCTCTCCGAAAACCAGGGCTTCGGGATAAATACGAAAAAGTTCATCAAAATTATCCCTCAAAATCATTCGTCCGTCAACTAGTGGTGCATCTGCATGGTACAAGGGCTTTATTTCCGGAATATTGGTGGCCTTATTGGATTGCTCGCTATAAAGATGTGAACTATAATCGGGTTGGGTCTTGGCGATGAAATTCTTTACCCAATCCAGAAGAGCGGTTTTTTCATAAGTATCCTCCTCCAATACATACCGTAATGCCTTTCTGGATTTTGAAGCTAAATCCTTTTTTGAGGGTTCTTCTATGGCGATAAGGTCGTTTTTTATTTTGGTGATAAATGTTCGGTTTGGGCTATTGGTTCCAAGGCTTTCCAATAAACCGATCAATGTCTTCCTTTCTTGTTTTTGTGGTGCCAAAAATTCTGTCCAAGCTTCCTTTTTTGCATTGCTCACCTCTCTCTTGATCGATTTTTCGAGCGATTTTAAATCTTCCTCACTTGCAAGGCCGATTTCTAAAATCCACTCCCTAAACCGTTTGTTGCAATCGTTTTCTTTTTCCCAATCCAAACGTTCCTCACTCTTATAGCGTTCATGCGAACCGGATGAGGAATGTCCTTGGGGTTGGGTCAGTTCCGTGACATGGATGATAACGGGGACATGTTCTTCCCTTGCAATATCCGAGGCATTTTCATAAGTGTGGATCAAAGCGGTATAGTCCCAACCCTTAACCTTTAAAATTTCGTAACCCAGATTGTCCTCGTCCCGTTGGAAACCGATCAGGATTTTAGAAATGTCTTCTTTGGTGGTTTGATACTTTGCGGGGACTGAAATCCCATATTCATCGTCCCAGATGCTGATGATCATGGGTACCTGTAGCACGCCTCCCGCATTTACCGTTTCGAAAAAAAGCCCTTCGCTTGTACTGGCATTGCCAATTGTGCCCCAAGCCACTTCATTGCCGTTATTGGAGAACTTGGAGGCGTCGATATTTTTAAGGTTCCTGTAGATTTTTGATGCCTGGGCAAGCCCCAACAATCTAGGCATCTGCGATGCGGTGGGTGAAATGTCCGAACTGCTGTTTTTTTGATCCCTAAGGTTTTTCCAGGTGCCATCTTCATTGAGGCTGTAAGTTAAAAAATGGCCTCCCATTTGCCTTCCGGCACTCATTGGTTCCTTTTCCCTGTCCGTAGTGGCGTACAGTCCGTGAAAGAAATTCTTGGGAGTTAAGGCTCCTATGGCCATCATGAACGTTTGGTCCCGATAATAGCCGCTCCTAAAATCCCCATCTTTAAAAGAACGTGCCATGGCCAGTTGGGGAAGTTCCTTGCCGTCACCAAAAATACCGAACTTGGCCTTTCCCGTAAGGACTTCACGTCTTCCCAACACACTGCATTCCCTACTGGTAAAAGCTATTTCGTAATCCATGAGAATCTGAACCCGGAAATCGTCAAAGGAAATATCATTGCTTGTTTTGGGCTCTAATTTCATGTAGGACTTACAGGTTTTCACAAAAGTATCAAAATACTATGGGTTTTACAATAGTTGAAAACCTTAGTGCTTATCATTTTGCTAAATGGGTAATGATTTAGCGTTATTTTGTTAGAAAATAATCAATTTGAGTTTTGTTTTTTAAGAATAGTTCAGGAATTCAAAACCATTTCCGGTTGAATAGCCTGATTAAGGTCTTTGGGCTTAATGTCACGATAAATCGAATTTTTTCCTCATAATCGTGCTGGCCTATTTCCCAACCGTTATTGGAGTATACCGGGAAATAGAGTTCAAAAAAATCGGTGACCAAATTTAACCGGATGCCGGAATCGTACACAAAACGCTCGTTTTGCCCCCGGCTTTTCATCACCCCAAGATCGCCATAGACCTCTACCCAACGCCAAATATTTGTACTGCCATTAACCGTGGCGAGCCAGTCGTTGGCAAAAGGATCGGCCAACTTGGATTTAAAACCACCTTCGGCTATGATTATTTGTTGACTGTAAAGACCTGTGGACTCGGACCTTCCCAGATAGTTCAAATCAAAAAGATAATCTGTTGGCCTGTCCAATGAAAAACTGAAAAAATCCGAATTCGTTTGGTTTCGAATAAATTTACCGGCGAAAAAACGAAGATTCAATTGTCGGTTGTTCTCGAAGAGCTTCCGGTATTCCACATCCACTGCCAATTTGGAAAAATCACTGGCGTGCTGGGCATCTACAAACCAAGAAAAGTAGTCTATGATACCGTTATTGGAATTGATATACCGGGCATTTAAAACACTGTAATCCGGATCTGTTTCAAGGCTCAGGTTTTCATCGATACTTCGGATCACATTAACGTGCCGTAAGGTTAGGAATTCGCGTTTGTTGGAAATAAGGTCGTCCGGGCGCCAGCCAAAACTTATGGATGGCGTAATGGTGGTGAAACGGGAGTTTACGTTAAAATGGAATGAGGAAGCATTTATGGCGTAGTTGGATACATATAAGCCACTTTTATCATGGTATTTTTGATAGGTGAACTTGCCGTAGCCCACAAGGGATTTCTCCCGGAGGCCAATAGAGGGAGCCAAATCAAAGACAAATGGTCTTTGCAAAAGGGTTTTGTTGGTCAACCGTAATCCCGGGGTTATGCCATCGTACACATTGAACGTAACGACGGGCACATAAAAAATCTGGTTGTAATATGGGTCTTCCGCATCCTTCATGAATTGAAGTTTCAATTTTTTGTTGCTGGAAAAAAAACCGTTCAGTGTTTTCCAGTTGTCCCTTTCGTTCAGTTCAGGGATTTTGTGGTCATAATTAAGCACCAAACGATCTTCTCCGTTTCTTGGAATGATAAAGGTACTTTGGTCTACAATATTGGAAAACCAATACTGGGAAACCACCGAATCCTTTTTTAGCCCAAACAGCGAGATCGGAACATTGGTCCCTTGTTGGTTTTTGATGGTCACCCCGAGGGAATCATCGTATTTTGTGATCTTTTTGATTTTAAAATTGATCTGATCACTGGTTGCCACGTATTCGTCAAAAAACCAATCAATGTCCTTCTCGGTATTCCGTACCATACAGACCTTGAAATCATTGGCATTAACCGGTTTTGATTTAAAATTTTCGAAAAAATAAGTAAGGTTTTCATCTATTCTTTCCTTTCCCAAATAATTGGCGATGTAGGCCATCCCAAGACCGGCCTTATACGGGTTCGCTATTTTATGGTTAAATTTGATAAGGGAGTCGCCCGGGGTCCTCAATGATTGGTCTGTGTTTTTCCTTGCAGAGAGCATATACAAAAAGGCATACTGGTCATTAAAATCCATTTGAGCCATACGAAAATTTCGAAATCCCCATAAATTAGATAAATTGCCCATTAGCTTTTGATCGGGATAGTTTTTTTCCACATACAAGATCATCAGGTAATTCACAATGGCATCATTGATCCATTTTTCCTCTCTGGGATTCAACAGCAACGTTTCCCGTATATAACTTTTTAAAGCCGTTTTTAAAAATTTCATTTCAAAATGAAACCTATCTTCATACGGTCGCATAAATGAGGGAAGTTGGTTGATACCGTACAATGGGTTTTTGGCATAGTCTATTTCACTCACCAATAATTCGCCGTGGGGATATTTCCCCAAGGTTTCATCCATAAACTCAGCCACCTTATTGATGGAAATTCCCTTGGAAATTTCATCGTACTTGCTCACGTTTATATCGGTATTGAAGGTTAAATGAGGGGTTATGTGCCTGGTAAATTTTTTGATGGGCGAAAGAATGATTTCACCACTTGCCTGATTGTTACCGTTCAATGTGAGTTGCTGTCCTCCGGAGAATTTGGTGGTCGCTGTGGTTTGAAAGTTCGATACTAAAAACAAGTTTTTGGGAAAAATAAAAACAATGGTGCTATTGGTGATCCCAGTGTAAAGGTCTTCCAAGTTTTTATTGGAATAAAGTTCCCAGGCACCATTGTGGTACATCGCAGGCGTTAAATACCAATCCTTTAGGTAATACTCGTCCCTAGTGCCATAACCATAGGGCGTATATTTATTGGGAGGCAATTTTACGGTATAGGTCAAGAACATTTGAACCGATCTGTTGGGTGGCAGCGGATTATTGAGGACTACCTTCAATAAGTCCTTCTGGCTTGTACGTTTCCAGGTAAACCCAACATGGTCCGCATCAACCACGCTAACGATTTCCGTTTTCCCCCGATCCTCGTCCTTGGCCAAATGTAGGCTTCTTTTAAATTTTTCCCCAAAACGTTTGGCCAAAGGGGTATTCTTACTGGAATAGGCATTGGCCCAATCGTTAAAATAAATGAACCGCAACGTATCTGAGGACTCGTTTTTATAGGTAAACTCCTGACGGATTCCGATCGTTTTGGTTTCCCCGTTTAAATTGGCGGTCAGCTTGTTGGTATGCTGCGCATTCATTCCTGTTACACCAAGAAAAAGTATCGAGGTGCGTATAAGGATACTAAAAAAAGGGCTTTTGTAAATGCGCATTTCGGGGTTTAAAAATTGGGGCTAAACGTCCGTCCCTTATAAAAATTATCTATAATTTCCACAACTTCTTCTTTCGTGTCTACTATTTGGATGAGATCCAAATCATGCGGACTGATATTACCGACCGCAATCATGGTCGTTTTTATCCAATCAAAAAGTCCACCCCAAAATTCGGTGCCCACAAGGATAATGGGAAACTTCCCTATTTTATGGGTTTGTATCAACGTAATGGCCTCAAAGAGTTCATCCAGCGTTCCAAATCCGCCCGGCATTACCACAAAGCCTTGGGAGTATTTTACGAACATTACCTTTCTTACGAAAAAGTAATCAAAATCCAAACTTTTATCAGGATCGATGTAGGGATTGTCGTGTTGTTCAAAGGGTAAATCTATGTTTAGGCCCACCGAAGTGCCACCTGCTAAATGGGCCCCTTTATTGCCCGCCTCCATGATGCCCGGCCCACCGCCGGTAATAATGCCATAGCCTGCCTCTGAAACACTTTTTGATATGTTTACGGCCAACTCATAATATTTATCGCCTATTTTGGTACGTGCGGAACCAAATATGGAGACGCACGGACCTATTGCACTCATCTTTTCAAAACCGTTGACAAACTCGCCCATAATTTTAAAAATGGCCCAAGAGTCATTGGTCTTTATTTCATTCCAACCTTTATGGTGCTGTTCTTTTCTCATTGTTTTTAGTTGTATAAGGTTACATTGCCTGCAACTGTGAAGCGCTTATCAAAATTTCCGATGTATTGAACGGAACGTTTTCTTATTTTAATCTGTTTTTAATTAAAATCCGCTACCACGCTTTGCCATTGGTGTCCCCGAACTTTCTTTTAATGTACCTGTTCTGCCACAGTACTAAAACTTAGTTCCTTTCTTAAAAATTGTGCAGTATAACTTTTTTTGTCTTCGGCCACTTCTTCCGGAGTGCCTTTGGCGACCACCATTCCCCCGTTGCGACCGCCTTCATAGCCAATGTCGACCAGATAATCGGCCATTTTAATCACGTCCATGTTGTGTTCTATAATCAATACGGTATTCCCCTTACCCACCAATTTATTCAACACGTCCATCAAAACCCTGATATCTTCAAAATGGAGTCCGGTGGTTGGTTCATCCAGAATATAGAAAGTGTTGCCCGTATCGCGTTTGGACAATTCCGTTGCCAATTTTATACGCTGTGCCTCTCCGCCGGAAAGGGTGGTCGATTGTTGCCCAAGGGAAATATAACCCAGTCCCACATCTTTTATGGTAACCAATTTTCGGTGTATTTTCGGAATGTTCTCAAAGAAGGCCACCGACTCATCAATGGTCATATCCAGCACATCGGAAATGGATTTGCCTTTATACCTTATTTCCAAGGTTTCACGGTTAAAGCGTTTGCCATTGCAGGTTTCGCACTCCACATATACATCGGGAAGGAAATTCATTTCAATGACCCGTAATCCGCCACCTTGGCAGGTTTCGCAGCGACCACCGGCGACATTGAAACTAAAACGCCCCGGTTTATAGCCACGTATGGCGGCTTCCTGAGTTTGGGCAAAAAGGGTTCGGATTTCCCCAAATACCCCGGTGTAGGTGGCCGGATTGGAGCGCGGCGTGCGGCCAATGGGCGCTTGGTTGATGTCTATTACCTTGTCTATATGCTCCAGACCCGTTATCTTTTTATAGGGCATGGGCGCTTTTACCCCGTTAAAATAATGGGCGTTCATGATAGGGTAGAGGGTTTCATTGATGAGGGTTGATTTTCCACTTCCCGAAACCCCTGTAACCGCGATCATTTCGCCCAAGGGCAATTCTATGGTGATATTCTTTAGATTATTTCCCGTGCAGCCCGATAGTACAATGGTTTTCCCATTTCCCTTTCTTCGTGTTGGAGGAACCTCGATTCTTCGGGCACCGGTAATGTAATCGGACGTAAGAGTCCTGTGGTGCTTTAGGTCTTCCGGGCTCCCTTCCGAGATGATTTCCCCACCGTGCTTTCCGGCTCGGGGACCGATATCGATAACATAATCTGCCCGTTCTATCATATCCTTGTCGTGCTCTACCACGATCACCGAATTGCCAATATCCCTTAACGATTCCAACGAGGTAATGAGTCTATCGTTATCTCTTTGATGAAGGCCAATGCTCGGCTCATCCAAAATATAAAGTACGCCCACCAATTGGGAGCCTATTTGTGTGGCCAACCGAATCCGTTGTGCTTCGCCGCCGGAAAGGGATTTGGAACTTCTGCCCAGCGAAAGGTAATCCAGTCCTACATCCAGTAAAAATTGAATCCTAGCCCTAATTTCCTTTAGGATTTCCGCTGCGATTATTATCTGGTTGGCATCCAATCTCTTTTCCAAATCCGCAAAAAAAAGTGCCAGATCGGTAATGTCCATATCGGAAAGTTCCGCAATGTTCTTTTCGGCCACTTTAAAGTAAAGCGATTCCTTGCGCAAACGGGAAGCATTACATTCCGGACAGGAAATTTTGTCCATATAGTCCTTTGCCCATCGTTTTATGGAGGTGGAATCCGATTCTGCAAACTGGTTTTTTATAAAGTTGGCAATGCCTTCGTAATCTATTTTATATTCCCGCTTTACGCCCAAGGCCTCCGAATTTACCTCAAAGCGGTCCTCACCGCCGTTTAAAATAATATCCAAAGCAACTTCGGGGATGTCGGCAATAGCATCCGTCAGCTTAAAATTGTACCGTTGCGCTATGGTTTCAACCTGTTTAAAGGCCCATGATTTTTTGTATTCACCCAAAGGGGCAATACCTCCAGCGGCAATGGACAGTTTTTTGTTCGGAAAAATTTTGGCTTCATTTACCTCGTACATATGTCCCAGACCGTTGCAATTGGGACACATGCCCTTGGGGGAATTAAAGGAAAAGGTGTTGGGTTCCGGTACGGGATAACTAATACCTGTGGTAGGGCACATGAGGTCGCGACTAAAATATCGGGGCAGCGTGGCACCTTCTTGCAAGACCATAAGCACATTGTCGCCACTGTACATGGCCGTGTTCAGGGTTTCGGAGATGCGTTTGTCCAGTTCATCGCCCGGGCTTACTTTTAATCGGTCTATGACAATTTCGATATCGTGGGTTTTGTAGCGGTCCACTTTCATGCCCTTTACAATGTCCATGATTTCCCCATCGACCCGCACCTTTACAAAACCTTGCTTGGCAATCTGTTCAAACAACTCCCGGTAATGTCCTTTTCGGGACTTGACCACCGGTGCCAAAATGTTTATTTTTTTATCCTTATAGTCCTCTTTGATTAATTCCTTAATCTGCCCATCGCTGTAGCTCACCATTTTTTCACCCGTATTATAGCTATACGCATCTGCAGCCCTGGCGAAGAGCAAACGCAAAAAATCATAGATTTCGGTGATGGTACCTACCGTAGAACGCGGGGATTTGGAGGTGGTTTTTTGCTCAATGGCAATGACCGGCGAAAGGCCATCGATCTTATCCACATCCGGACGCTCCAAACCACCCAAAAATTGGCGGGCATAGGCCGAAAAGGTTTCGATATAGCGTCGCTGGCCTTCGGCATAGATGGTATCAAAGGCCAAAGACGATTTACCACTTCCGGAAAGCCCGGTAATGACCACTAACTTATCCCTTGGAATACGTACATCAATATTTTTAAGATTATGGACACGGGCCCCTTTAACCTCAATGTGTTCCTCGTACTTATTCATTTTCAATAGCAAAGTGGCGAAGTTACAATTTTGGCATCAAAAAAAGTGAGAGCTTAACGTAGATTTTTGTTAATTGGTTTCCTAACGCCTAACTTAGCGGCCGGAATTCAAATTTAAGAAAATGCAGCTTTTAGGGATAGGATCTCGAATAGATCACAAAGAATACGGCAAAGGTGTAGTTACCAATGTAACCTCCAAACAGTATTGGGTCACTTTTATCGACAGCGGATTGGAAACCATCGCTATCGATTCTGATTTTGAGGTCATTGAATTGCTGGAGGATGAAGTGGATACCATCAGTTTTTCGGAAGTGGAACAATCCCTTATTTCCATTTTACGGCGTTGGAGCGATGCCTCACAAATTACCCCAATAGCCGACAAATGGAAAGGTGGCAGTTTGGTGTTAAAACCCGGCGATGCTAACTTAACTGACAAGGAAGTACCAATAGATATGTTTTTCCATAAAATTGTGATGGTGCGGGATCGGGTACGGGTTATGGAGCAAAAAATAAATGCCAGTACCACCTTAGACGATCAGGACAAGGTGGAACTGCAACAATATATTACCCGTATTTACGGTAGCCTAACCACCTTTAATGTCCTGTTTAAAAACCAAAGCGACCATTTTGTGGGCGAAAAGACAAAATAAACCGCATTTTGGTGTTTACTACACCGCATGTCCCAATTTGGCATGCATGGGCGTAAATTGTAACATACCTCGGTTATAGAGGAGGCCGTAGTGGCGTTTATGGTCAAAAACTTGCCAGGTTACATCCCTGTATTTTTCCTTCAGGTGTTTAGAGAGCAGGGGCAACACGTTGTATTTGGGTTTTATATAGGCCAAATACCCTTCTTCCGTAGCTTGAAACTGTACAAAAGATTCTACACGCCTTTTTTCTACGGCTACCTTCTCGGCCAAATGATGGAGTGTAACACTTACGCTGTGTATGTCCACCATGTCCGTAACTTTTAAAACACCCATGAGGTATTGAATATAAGTACGCAGCATATCTTCTATGTTTTCTGCCTCACTTAAAAAAGCAAAGTAAATGGTGCGGATGGCCGCATGCCTTTTTTGACTTATGCCGTTCCAAACCAATTTTGCCAAGGCGACATCGGTAGGCACATAGTGCTCATTTGCAAACAATTCCTGCTCTCCGGTTTCCGTCTTTTTTATCGCTGTAAGCTCGCCCTTTCTTTTAAAGGAAATATAGATACAGCTTAGAAAGCCGTTAAAAGAACCGTCGTAAACCAATGTTGTGGAAGTATCCATAGTGTGCCATTTTGTAATTACTCCAAAATTATGGAATATATCCTAATTATGGAAATATTCCCAATTATTTTTTGGAAATACTCCAAATTGTGTATATTTGGACAACGCCAAGTGGTTCTTTCTACTTTAATGGCGCTTATTTTATGTTGAGCAAATGCTAAAACAAAAATCACGGAAAAAATCTAACTTTGTAAATAAGATTTATCAGGTATGAAAATTTCAGAGAAAAATATAGAACGAATAAAACAACTTTGCAAAGAATGTCGAGTTAAGAATTTTTCAGTTTTCGGTTCTGTATTGACTGACAACTTTTCTTCAGATTCCGACATTGACTTCGTGGTTGATTTTTACGAAAATGACCCAATAAAATATACAGATTTGTATTTTCAGCTAAAGGAAAAACTGGAAAAGATTTTAAATAGACAAATTGACTTGATAGAAGAACGTGGAATAAAAAACTCATTTTTCAGAAAGGAAATTGACGAGTCAAAAGTAGTACTTTATGGATAACAAGATAAACGCTTGGCTTGAGGATATTTTAAGGTCAATTGATGAAATTTTTGACTTCTTGCCTGAAAAAAGAGATTTTTATGAATTTCAAAAGGACTTAAAAACCAAAAAAGCAGTTGAGCGAAATATAGAAATCATTGGAGAAGCGGTTAACAGGATAACGAGTTACAAAAACGCTAAAATTGAAATACAGAACGCAAGACAAATTATTGGGACAAGAAACAGAATTGCTCACGAATACGACAACATTTCTGACGAAGTCATTTGGACAATAATTGTAAGAGAACTGCCAAAACTTAAAGACGAGATAACAAACCTTAGAGAATGAAGCACTTGCCACAACGGCTATAAGCAATTGGGACATAGTTGCTTACTATAAACAATAGTGAATAAAACAAAGGTTAGTGCTAAATTGACAGGTTTGGGAATAAAAAATTCCCAACTGCTCAAAGCCGAAGAACGTTGTGTTTTGTACCGAAAAAAGCCAACCGCACAAACGAAATTCACGAACACCAAAAAGAAATAATGAACTTGTTCATAAATGGAACAACTTGTCCCGAACCTTCGGGATTTAGTTTTTGCCGACACGCTATACCAACGCTGAAATGCAAAGCATTCAGGAACGCCTTTAAAAATAAAATCAACGTGAGTAAAAACCAAAAGAACCATTTTTGACTCCCGATAATTATCGGGACACCGACAGACAATCAGACAGAAAAAAGTAACTTAGACGACTGAAAATATTAAAATAAAAAGTGGCCGAATTGACAGAAAATATAAAGACAGATAATCAAGTAAAATCAAAAAAGCGGGTGGCCGACCACGGTGAAGTTTTTACTAACGACCGTGAAGTAAACGCCATGCTCGATTTGGTGAAACACGAAACAGAACGCATTGACTCTCGTTTTCTTGAACCTGCTTGCGGAAACGGAAACTTTTTAGCTGAAGTGCTTCGAAGAAAATTAACGGTAGTTGACAGCAGATACCGCAAAAGCCAAATTGAATGGGAACGCTATTCGGTGATTGCTGTATCGAGCATTTATGGGGTGGATATTTTAGAAGACAACGCCCAAGAATGCAGAGACCGCTTGCTTGGCATTTATACAGACTGGTATTTAAAAACATTCAAACAAGTAAATAACGACTGTATTCGTTCAGTACGGTTTTTATTGAGCAGAAACATTCTTTGGGGTGATGCTTTGGACTTTACCAATCCTGAAACTAAGCAACCAATCATTTTTTCAGAATGGAGTGCCGTAAACGGCTCTATGCTGAAACGCAGAGATTATATGTTTAAATTTTTGGTAGAGAAAACACACCAGTTTGCACTATTCAATGACGAAGGCAATGCAGCAGCCATTGACGAACCTGTTAAGGATTTTCCGTTGGTACATTTCTTAAAATTGTCTGAATCAGAATTTTCAAGATTAAAAGATGCTCAGGATGAATAATTACGATGACATTACATATAAAATAAATGGCTGTGCTATGAAAGTGCACAACACATTAGGCAATGGTTTTCAAGAAGTAATTTACCAACGATGCTTGGCTATTGAACTCGAAAGAGCAGGATTGGACTTTGCCCGAGAATTAGAGCAAGATATTTTTTACGAGGGCATTCATGTAGGTACTCGAAGAGCAGATTTTATTGTTGAAAATGACATTATCGTAGAACTTAAAGCACTCATTAACTTGGAAGATGTGCACTTAGCTCAAGCTAAAAACTATTTAGTCGCGTACGATAAACCTATTGGACTCTTAATCAATTTTGGAGCAACAAGTTTGCAAATCAAAAAAGTGTTCAATAAGAAGTATAACCTGAATCCTGAAAATCCTAAAATCCAGTAAATCATGATTCAGACAAATTATAACCCCGATGTACTCTCCTGCCTTGCCAATTTGAGCAATGACGAAGTATTTACACCACCGAGTTTGGTAAACGATATTTTAGACTTGCTCCCTGCCGAATTATGGAGCAACCCAAACGCCAAATTCTTAGACCCTGTTTCTAAAAGCGGTGTGTTTTTACGGGAAATGGCAAAGCGACTAATGAAGGGTTTGGAAACCCAAATACCTGATAAGCAAGAACGCATTAACCACATTTTTAGCCAACAATTGTATGGCATTGCCATTACCGATTTAACGGCTTTGCTTTCTCGCAGAAGCGTGTATTGCTCCAAAACTGCCAATGGAAAATACAGCATTTGCGAAACCTTTAATGATGAGCAAGGAAACATTCGCTACAAACGGATGAAACATACTTGGTCTTCGACAGGCTCAGACACCAAAGGAAAATGCACCTATTGCGGTGCAAGCCAAGAAGTGTACGACCGAGAAGATACCTTGGAAACTTACGCTTACAATTTTATTCACACAGACAAACCTGAAAAAATATTCAATATGAAGTTTGATGTTATCGTTGGAAATCCACCTTATCAGTTAGGCTCAGATGGTGGAACACGTGATATGCCTATTTACAATAAGTTCATAGAACAAGCGAAAAAGTTGAATCCAAAATATTTGACAATGATTATTCCATCAAGATGGATGGCAAGTGGTTTGGGCTTAACGGAGTTTCGTAAGACAATGCTCGAAGATAGAAGAATAAAAAAGCTTGTAGATTTTCCAGTAGCGAACGAAGTTTTTGCAGGAGTTGAAATTAAAGGTGGAGTTTGCTATTTCCTTTGGGATAAAGATTATAATGGATTATGTGAAGTAACCAATATCCGCGGTGAAGAAGTATTTGGTCCTACGGAAAGAGATTTAAGCGAATACGATGTTTTCGTTAGAGATAGTAGAGCTGCTAAGATTTTAAAAAAAGTAATATCCTTCAAAGAACCTTCAATTATTGATATTCTTGCGGTAGATAAAGAATTTGGATGGACATCAAATTTTACAGGTTTTCACTCGGAAAGAAAGAATGGCGATGTTCCACTCTTTTATATTAAAAAAGGTAAAAGAGATATTGGTTGGATTAGTCGTAAAGAAGTAAATAAAAGCGAAAATCTTATCTATAAATGGAAGGTTATGATTCCGCAAGCTGGCTCAGATGGGGGAAAGAAAATCCCTGATATTGTTTTAGGTAAACCATTAATTGCTCCCTCTCCCTCGGTTTGTACACAATCCTATTTGTTTTTTTTTACTGAATCTGAAATAAAAGCTAATAATATCGAAACTTATCTAAGAACTCGATTTTTCAGGTTTTTAGTTTCCCTTCGGAAAATAACACAACACGCCACTCGCTCTACTTATACTTGGATTCCCATTCAAAACTTTTCAAAACCTTGGACAGATGAAAAACTTTACAAAAAATACGGTTTAACCGAAGATGAAATAGCTTTTATTGAATCTATGATTCGCCCAATGGATGTCTCACAAAATAGCGGAGCAGATGCGTAAATGCAACCCCGAAGGGGTGAAAAGATTCTAGATTATAGAAATTGAAATTATCAGAAACCAAACCCCGAAGGGGTGAAATAATAAAACAAATGGCCGGTACATTTTCACAAATATACATACAATATGTTTTTGCCGTAAAAGGCAGAGAAAACCTATTGCAAAAGCCTTGGCGAGACGAAGTTTTTAAATATATGGCTGGCATTGTTAAAGAAAAAAATCAAAAACCAATTATCATTAATGGGGTGTCGGACCATGTACACGTATTCGTTGGTTTAAAACCATCAATGGCTATTTCCGATTTGGTAAGAGACATCAAAAACAATTCTTCTAAATTTATCAACGAACAAAAATTCATCAAAGGAAAATTTGCATGGCAAGAAGGATATGGCGCTTTTTCTTATGCCCATTCACAAATTGACAATGTTTATCAATACATTTTGAAGCAAGAGGAACACCATCACAAGAAAACTTTTAAGGAAGAATACCTTGATTTTTTACAAAAATTTGAAATTGATTATAATGAAAAATATTTATTTGAATGGTTCGATTAATATATCACCCCTTCGGGGTTGGGTTATATTCGTTCATTGGAAATTCTATAATATTATCATCCCTTCGGGATTAAAATAGGATTTGATGATTGGAATGCAAGAATATTATCATCCCTTCGGGATTAAAATATGAACAATGAGTAAAAAAGAATTTTTTCCACCCCGACCGTCCACCAATCCAACCATTTATGCTTATGAATTGGTTGGCGTGGCTACGCACAAGGGTTTGCTTAAAATCGGCTTTACTGACCGTGATGCACAAATACGTATCAAGGAGCAGTTAGGTACGGCAGCCATTCAATATAAAATTGAATTTGAAGAATCGGCAATGAAACGTGACGGCAGTTCTTTTACCGACCACGAAGTACACCGCCTTTTGAGAGAATGGAAAGTAGTAAACGCAAGCGGAGAATGGTATAAATGCACCCTGAATGATTTGCGTAGAGCCATTCACCAAATAAAAACAGGTGAGAAAACAGAAGAAAATCGTGTACTCACTTTTGGTATGCGACCCGAACAGGAAGAAGCCGTTAATAAATCTATTGCCTATTTCAAGAGTTTTAAAAAAGAGAACAAAGACAGAACACCGCATTTTTTGTGGAACGCCAAAATGCGTTTCGGAAAAACCTTTGCCAGTTACCAATTGGCAAAAAAAATGGAGTGGAAAAAAGTATTGGTTTTAACTTTTAAACCAGCCGTTGAAGATGCCTGGAAAGAAGATTTATTATCTCACGTAGATTTTAAAGGTTGGCAATATGTTTCAAAACACGAAAATATACCTGATGAAGAACTTGCCATGGTGGTTGAGCGTAGTCGAAACCAACCATTGGTTTGTTTTGGTTCGTTTCAGGATTTTTTAGGCAAGAATACCAACACAGGCGGCATAAAAGCCAAAAACGAATGGGTACACGCCACCGTGTGGGATTGTATCATTTTTGACGAATACCATTTTGGAGCTTGGCGAGAAAACGCCAAAGACTTATTCGGTAAAGATTTGGAAGCCGAAAAAGAAATTGAAGCATACAAAAAAATAGAGAAAGAAGGTTTTGCCGAAGAAGACAAAGTAGAACACTTAGAGAAAATTATCCCAATCAGCACCAACCACTATTTGTATTTGTCTGGTACTCCATTTCGGGCAATCAGTTCGGGCGAATTTATTGAAGAGCAAATTTTCAATTGGACGTATTCAGACGAACAAAGAGCCAAAGAGAATTGGGCAGGTGAAAACAATCCGTATGCAGCATTACCACGAATGGTAATGCTTACTTATCAATTGCCCGATTCCATTCGCCAAATTGCTATGCAAGGTGAGTTTGACGGCTTTGATTTAAACCTATTTTTTAAAGCTGAAGGTGAAGGACGAAAAGCACATTTCAAATACGAAGATGAAGTACAAAAATGGTTGGATTTAATTCGGGGTTCGTTCAGCGAAACCACAGTTGATTATTTGAAAATGGGAGCTAAAAAACCCCCATTACCTTTTTCACACACCCCATTGCTTAAAGTGTTGAATCATACGTTTTGGTTTTTGCCCACCGTTGCCGCGTGTAACGCAATGGCATTATTACTAGAAAAAAGACAAAATGATTTTTACAAAGATTATAAAGTTGTTGTTGCCGCAGGAACGCAAGCAGGTATAGGAATAGAAGCATTGCCTCCCATTTTAGATGCAATGACTGATAATCCTTTGGAATCAAAAACCATTACCCTTTCGTGTGGTAAACTCACCACAGGTGTATCGGTAAAACCATGGACAGGAATTTTTATGTTGCGTAATTCTTCCAGTCCTGAAACCTATTTTCAAGCAGCATTTCGAGTGCAAACACCTTGGGTCATTAAAAATCCCGACAGCAAATCGCCCAACAAAGAAGAAATTCTAAAAGAAGAATGTTATGTTTTTGACTTTGCTCCCGACCGAGCATTACGGCAAATTGCCGATTACAGTTGCCGACTGAATGTAAATGAATCGAACCCCGAAGCAAAAGTTGCCGAGTTTATAAACTTCCTGCCAGTATTGGCTTATGACGGCAGTTCTATGAAACAAGTAGATGCCGCAGGAATTTTAGATATGGCAATGAGTGGCACAACCGCAACGCTTTTGGCAAGACGTTGGGAAAGTGCCTTACTCGTAAATGTGGACAACAACACACTTGCCCGATTGATGGCAAATGAAGAAGCAATGAAAGCGTTGATGAGCATTGAAGGCTTTAGAAATTTGAATCAAGACATTGAAACGATTATCAACAAATCGGAAGCCGTTAAAAAAGCAAAGAAAGAAGCCAACGATAAGGAACTCACCAAAAAACAGAAACAAGAATTAACAGCAGAAGAAAAAGAATACAAAAGCCTAAGAAAGCAAATTCAAGACAAGTTAATCAAATTCGCTACTCGTGTACCAGTGTTTATGTATTTGACGGACTACCGAGAAAGAAGTCTGAAAGACGTAATCACACAACTTGAACCCGGACTTTTCAGAAAAGTAACAGGCTTAACAGTAAAAGACTTTGAATTATTGGTAAGTCTTGACGTTTTCAATTCAGCATTGATGAATGATGCTGTTTACAAATTCAAACGCTACGAAGATGCAAGTTTGGAATATATTGGAATCAGCAAACACGAAGGCAAAGAGATAGGACTTTACGACACAGTGCTTAGCAGAAAGGATTACGAAGAAAGTTTTGTAAATGATGATTAAACAACAACAGATGCCAACGCTTCATAGCCCTACAATTACTCACGGCTTATTTATTTTTTGTGGTGTTCGTAAACTGCAAGCAGTTTGCCAAGCCACGCAAGCTAGCCTCTACAGCCTAAGCATGGTGGCAGCGTGTGTCTGTCCAACCGTACCTCAGGCAGATCAACAGACGACAGAAAAGAACAACGAAGGCATATCAGCACCTACCCAAAAGACGGGGTTTTGCGTTCTAAAGACCGTTTTGTGGGTATTCAAAAATTGCTTTTTCAAATTAAGTTTTTGGTAATAATCCGCCACTTCGCCAAACCAAAAAACGTTAATGTCGTATATTAAAAAAAAATAAACAAAATATGGAAAACGATATCACCTTAAAACGCTTTACCGACATCCGAAGGGAACTGGGCCATACCCAGGCCGAATTTGCTGAAATTCTGGGAATTTCCAATACCACAGCGGATATTGAGCGGGGGAGGACCAAGCTGTCCGGGAAAGTGGTCGCAGAGCTGTTAAAGCAGTTTAAGATCAATCCCCTTTGGTTGTTTGGCGAGAGTCAGCAACAATACCTGGAAACCTCCAATACCAGTGTTATTCCCAAGGTAGTTACTGTAAATTCTTCGGAAAATGAGAATATGGTACTCGTGAATGCCAAAGCGGCAGCGGGTTATCCGCAAAATATTCAGGATACCTCGTGGTACCGGCAATTGCCTGCCTTTGATCTGCCCTTACCGGAATTCCGGAATGCCACCTACAGGGGTTTTCAAGTGGAGGGCGACAGTATGCTGCCCAATCTACGAGCCGGGGAATGGGTATTGGCGCGTGCCATTGAACATATTGATGATGTAAACCCCAATAAAATGTACGTGGTGGTGTTGCAGGATGCGGTACTGGTAAAAAAGGTGATCAAAAAACCGAACAGCAATAATGTAACCCTGATTTCCTTAAATGAAGCCTACCCGCCTTATGAGATAAAGCCGTTTCAGATTCAGGAAATATGGCTGGTTACCAGCAAGATTACCTTTGCCGTTGATGCCACCACGGAAACGGGATTGCTGCGGCAGTTGCAGGAATCCATGGACGAACTTAAAAGGCAGTTTAAGAAGCAGGCTACGAGTTAAGCTTTAGGGTGTATAACCCACTGTTTTTTACTATAAAACCCAAACTTGTATACAACGCTATGGCGGCGGTTCTGTGATGTCCCGAAAAAAGGAGAATTTCGGTGAGGTGTAGGCGGGTCGCTTCTTGCACTAATTTTTCCATAAGGGCACGGCCAATGCCCTTACCTCTATGGTTTTCATGTACCACCACATCTTCCACCATCCCTTTATAGCCCGAAATAACCCTGTACGTGGCCATAGAGGCCATCCCCGCAACTTTTCCGTCGATCTCACAGATTACCAAAATAAGTGGGCCATCTTTCTGTAGCAGTTTTTCTATGGGCTGTAGCGAAATAGTGGCGTTGAGCTGTTTAAAAAGAGCCGTGAGCTGTGGTTGCATGTCCGGGGTAAAATTTTCCGGAGTGAGACGTTTAAGGTTCATGGATTATAGGCTTTAACATTTCCCAGGTCTAACGTAACGGGACCGAGTTGGTGCGAACCCGGTAAAAAAGCACCACTTTCCATAATTTTCCAATGGTCCCAAGAGGCTTCCAATCCGCCTACGGGAATAATCTTAACCCACATTTTAAAGCTTTCCGGAAAGCCGTTTGCCCCTAATTTCCAAAGATAGGAGTCGCCGGGGGTGCTGCCGCCGGAAGTATAGGTAACCAACAAACCCTGATTTCCATCTGCGAGCGCGACCAAGCGCCGTTCGGTTCCGGGATCAAAAACCTTAAAAGATGCCACCAGCCAAAATGAATCATTGTTAAAGTAAGAAACAGCCGTTGCAATCAGCCTGGTTTTTTCGTTACCAGAAACCGACAAATTGTTTTTAAGCACCGTACTTTTAGCGTGGTTATGCAAATGAAGATCTACCGCATAATCCCTCCATTTCACGTTAACTTTGTTGTTTTTCTTGTCCCAAAGGTATTGATGTTTTCCTCCGGCAAAGATCCATTCCAAAAATTGGGTCTCCTCATACCCTTTGTAATTAATGGCCTCCAACATTTTGTGTGCCAACGCATCGGCCTCGACCCCGGAGGTACCCTCTGGCAACGGTTCGTTGAAAATGAGGTATATGCCTCCAACGGTTACCATGGCCGCTAGTAGCAATCCTAGGCCAATTTTCAGTATTTTTTTCAGCATCTTATTTTTTGCTTGGGTTTAAAAGGTGATCCGTTTCCTTTCGCAGTAAGGTTGCCCCTGAAATTAAGGAATAACGACATTCTATTGGTGTGTGGCTCCCTTTACTTCCTTTTCCAGATGATCCAAATAAAGAATCCCGTTGAGATGGTCTATTTCATGCTGAAAGATCACCGCCGTAAAGGCCTCCACCATTTCCGTTACGTGGGTGTTGTCTATTTTGTCGTATTCCAATAACAGGGCATAGGCTCGTGTTCTGGTCGTATCCCGGCGATTTGGAATAGAGAGGCAGCCTTCCAGACAGTCTTGTTTCATTTTGGAATACTGCACTATTTTGGGATTCAGGTACACTTCAAAGGGTAAATTTTCCTTGTCGAAACGCTGTACCCAAATAATATTTTTCAGGATACCTACTTGTGGTGCCGCAATGCCCACGCCCAATGACATACTGTCTCTAACGGTGCTAAACAGACGTTTTATAAAATGTCGCAAAATAGGATCATTGGGATCTATCCGCACCGTTTCACTTTTTGTCCGCAACAAAACAGAATCCGACGGACTGTTTATTTTAAAAACCCGCATGGGTTGTGTGGTGTCCCCGGCCATAATCAATTCTATTTGCTCCGCAGTAAAGCTGTCAGTATTTGTTGCCCTAACCGTTGTTTTTGTTCTGGCACAGCCTATGACCATTAATACTATTAGGGGTGTAAACAATAATTTTATGGGTAAAGGTTTCATAGTTGTGTTTTTTAGTGATTTAGTTTCGATTTATCAGGGTTTCTTTACTCTTCAAATACCATTGCAATAGTGGGTTGTTTCTGTTCCCCATCTGGGAGGGGTTGTACGTAAGCTATCGGAGCCAACCGTTTTAAAACCCAGCCGCCCTGTCATCACCTCTTTTATCCGCACCACCCTCTAACATTCCATTGGGTAAAACCCGTATGGCATCTACTTTGCCGATAATGGGTGTTCGCTCTTCATTCAGGATATAGCCTTTGGCCGTTAAGGTCGTTTTTAGTTCCGGTGAAAACCCTTCAGGTTCAAACACAAGCTGATCGGGCAACCATTGATGGTGAAAACGGGGCGCATCTACGGCTTCTTGCATACTCAGGTTAAACTCGTACACATTTAATATGGTCTGTGCCACCGCCGTGATTATGGTAGAGCCACCGGGAGTGCCTACGACCATCCATAATTTTCCATCTTTCTCCACAATCGT
>JBGTBA010000116.1:0-6299 GCA_041749595.1 Flavobacteriaceae bacterium
CCGGCGGCAAATTTGAAATCCATGGTGGATATATAATCATAATCAACACCCCATTTTTGCATACTTACTGCATTGTCTTGACTGGTTAGTCCTTCCTCAGGGATAAAAGTGGTATCACTTCTGTTGGATGGGGTTGGAAAAAAACTGCTTAGGGTGGCATTTTTTACAAACCCTAACTGCTTTACCTGTTCTTTAAAGGTGGTAACCTTACTACCGGCGGTATATACATCTTTAATTATGAGTGTTTGATCTTTGGAAAAGCCAAGATCTTTACCCTGAATATAGGTTAGCTGTTGATATACCACCAAGGTGCTTACAATTAAAAACACGGAAATGGCAAACTGAAAGACAACGAGCGAATTTCTAATTTTTCCACCACCTGCACTGCTTGGCCCACCTCCTTTTAAAACCTTGACCGGTTTAAAACTGGACATAAAAAATGCTGGGTAACTACCTGAAAACAATCCTAAGACCAGTACCGAACCCAACAGTATCAGCCAGAAAAAGGGATTGGTAATGGGTATGGAAATGTCTTTTGCCGCCACTATATTGAACAAGGGCAACACCAGAACTGCCATAAGCAGTGCCAATGCCAGGGACAGCAAGGAAATTAATCCCGATTCTACCAAAAACTGTTTTACCAGGTCATTTTTATTGGACCCTAAGGTTTTACGCACCCCTACTTCTTTAGCTCTTTTTAGGGAATGTGCGGTAGACAGGTTCATAAAATTGACACTGGCCAAAACCATAAGGAAAATGGCAATAAACGACAGGATATAAATGCTTTGCCTATCATTGTTGGCACTCATTTCCGCGACCAAGTTAGCGTTTAAATGAATATCGGTTAAGGGTATGGCGCTATAAACCAAATAATTGCCTGCTGCCTTGAACTGTTCTTCGGTAATACCCGGTAAGGTTTTTTGTACGCCCGGCACAACATATTTTCCCAAAAAGGCTTCTAATGGTTTTTGCATATCTGCTACATGGGCGGTTGGAATAAGTTTAAGAAAGGTGTTATAGTTATTACTGCCCCAATTGACAATCTTAGCATCGGCATACCCTTCCATCGACAAGAAAAGGGAATAATCCCTTAAAAAGGAATTCTTCGGTAAATCAGCAATAACACCGGTAACCCTATAGGATTCTTCATTATTGAGTACCAGACTTTGACCCACGGCATTGGCTATTCCAAAGTGCTTCTCAGCAGCGGTTTTGGTCATGACCAGGGTGTTGGGATCCTTTAAGGCTGATTTTGCATCCCCTGTCAGCAAGGGTATTCCAAACATCTCAAAAAATGTGGGGTCTACATAGGTGGTCTGCTCTTCCTTCACATTGGCTTCCGCGTTTAATTTTCTAACCAAGAGACTGCCTTGTGTCCTAAACCGGGTTACCAGTTCTACTTCTGAAAAATCGCTTTTCAGGGCTTCAGCCATGGGTGCGGGACTCACAGCGAACTTTCGTGCATCACCACCAAATTTAAGATCCGTATTTATTCTGTAAATCCGGTCCGCATCGGGGAACATACTATCGTACCGTAATTCATCATATATATATAATGAAATGAGAAGTCCCCCTGCCATGCCTATGGCCAGGCCAAAGGTGTTTAAAAAGGTAAAAAAGGGTTGCCTTTTTAAACTTCTCCAAGCGATTTTTAAATTGTTTTTAAACATAATACCTATTTTATTAGTGATGAAGAAATCTTATTCCAGCCTACCTACCAGCTTTTTGAAACCATCCATGATCCTTTCCTCTTTTTGGGGTTAGGAACTTAAATCAATGCCCCTAAAGCCCTGTTATGGCTTTCGGTAACAATCTGTCCATCGAACAAATTCACTACCCTGTGGGCATAATGCGAATCGTGGTCCGAATGCGTTACCATAACGATTGTGGTTCCTTCCTGATTCAATTCGGTCAACAGGTTCATTACCTCAATACCGTTTTTCGAATCCAGGTTTCCCGTGGGCTCATCCGCCAATATTAATTTTGGATGGGTGACCACAGCTCTTGAAATGGCGACACGCTGCTGCTGTCCGCCCGAAAGTTGTTGTGGAAAATGCTTTTCCCTGTGCGCAATTTTCATCCGCTCCAAAACCGTCTTTACCTTTTCTTTACGCTCGGTCTTGCTCATTTTAAGATAAATAAGGGGCAACTCCACATTTTCATAAACCGTAAGTTCGTCTATAAGATTAAAACTCTGGAAGACAAATCCCAGATTCCCTTTACGCAACTGAGTACGCTGACTCTCTTTTAGGCCGCCTACCTCATGGCCGGCAAATTTATAACTGCCATCCGTAGGGTTATCGAGCATGCCGATAATGTTTAATAATGTCGATTTTCCGCAACCGGAGGGCCCCATGATGGCCACAAATTCTCCCGGGGCTACTTTTAGTGTTACATTGTTTAATGCCAATGTTTCAACTTCCTCTGTTCTAAAACTTTTTTTTAGGTTGTTTATGTGTATCATAATTGAATAGTTTCTTATTATTGTTTCTTCACATTATTTGGATGACCTACCGCATACGGATTTAGTCCCCCTTCCGATAGCTATCGGAATTGGGAGGGGTTAGGGGAGGTCTTTTTAGGTTGTTTATCTGTATCATTATGATGGTATTATATTAACAATTAGTTGGTTATTACTCCTTAAAGACTTTGATATGACTATAATGTGACGCCATAAATCCTATTTTAACACAATTCGTTGCGCCTCTCCAAAATTATCATAGCTACTGGTGATGACCTTTTCTCCGGCTTGCAAGCCTTCCAGCACTTCATAATACCGCGCATTTTGCTTGCCGATGCGGATAGCTCTTTTTACAGCTTCTTCCCCATCGGTGCTTACAACAAAAATCCATTGTCCGCCCGTGCTTTGAAAGAAACTTCCTTTGGGAAGCAATAATGCCTCCGAAGATTCTCCCAATTGTAATTTTATATTGTAACTCTGACCGGCTCTAATGGTTTCGGGTTGGTTTTCCGTAAAGACAAGATCTACCTTAAATTTTCCGCTCCTCACTTCCGGATACACCTTGCGCAAGCGCAGGGCATATTCATTTCCGTTTCGTTCCAAGATAGCTGTAAGATCGCGCTGTACACGATCAATATAATGCTCATCTATGGAAGCCTCGATTTTATAATCGGTCAGGACATTAATTTGCCCGATACGTTCTCCCTGGGCGATACTTTGGCCTATTTCTGCATCCAAGAAGCCCAACTGACCATCTGCCGGAGCACGCACGTTCAATTGGTCTAACCGCTCATACACCATAGATAAGGTTGTTTTCATACGGGCCAAATCGGTATCCAAGCCGGAAAGGGAAGTTTTACGGAGTTCATCATCCTGTTCGGTTTGCAGTTTTATAATTTCATACTGCCGTTTGGACAGTTCGTAGTTTTCTTTGGAGGTAAGATACACTTCTTTAGAGATGAGTTCTTCTTTAAAGAGGGATTCGTTCTGCTCATAATTTCGTTTCAGACGTTGCAGTTCGTACTCTGCGGTTGCCAAGGATTTTTTACCTTCTACCTGTCTGGAATCGAATGTGAGTTTGGTGGAACGAAGATCATTTTGCTTTAAGGCCAGATTACTTTCGCTGGCCAATATTTGTTCGTACAGGCCGCGATTCTCTAACTTAAGGATGATATCCCCCTTTTTAACGTTGGCTCCTTCCTCAATTAGTTTTTCGGTCACCCTTCCTCCTTCATAGGCATCCATATAAATGGTGGTGATGGGAGCAACAAAGCCATTGATGGTAATATAATCATCAAATTTACCTTGAATGACATCTGCCACGGAAAGCTTGTCTTTTTCTGTTCTGAAGGTAGCTACCGATGTGCTGAAAGCTATTTTCCAAAGGAAAAACGACACTAAGATTCCTAGTGCTATATAGCCATAATGTTTTGGCCGTAATCCTTTTTTCTTTTCTAGTTGTATGTCCATTTATTTTGTTGTTCGTTGATGGTTGTTCGTTAATTGTTTTTCTTTTGTCAATTGTGCATGCTTAAATAGCATTGGCTTTACGTTCTTTCATAGCTTATAACTCATAACCGGTAAAAATCAATCTATATTAAAAACCGGTAAGCCTTTGTAAAAATCCAAGGTACTCTTGTTTACTTCTGTCCGAAGTCTTACCTGTAAATTTTCATTTTGCGCATTGGCCAGCAAATTCTTGGCGGTAAAGAGTTCCAGCGTATTGATTAATCCCTTTTCGTAGCGTTTCTGTGCAATGTTAAATGCCAAATTTTGTGCTTTCATTTTTTGCGTACTTTGTTCGTATTCTACAAGTAAAGAAGTATAGTCCTGCACCAATTGTTGTATGGTACGCCAAAGCTCTTGCTCTTGTACCTCTAAATTGTTCTCTGCCCGCTTTAATTCAATTTTTTGTTGTTTTACACGAGATCGACCGGTCCAGGCATTGCTAATCGGAACGCGAAGAGATACTCCAATGAACTGAAAAGTATTGTCTCTAAACTGATCCCGAAAGGGTATGGTAACACCCAAGCTATCTCTTGTGGTTTCAAAAAATCCGGTACCGTAACCACCAAATAAAGAGAGCGAGGGATATAAATCTCCCCGTGCAACGGCAATTTGTTTTTTGGCTGCTCTGGTTCGTAGTTCCTGCGCTTTTATAATTGGCATAAAGTTTTTTGCTTCAGCATAAATGGAGTCTGAAGAAATAGGTTGACTTACAAAAGCATTAGTTTCTTCTGAAAGTTGAGGTTGTATGGCGATGTCGGTAGCATCGGTCAAGTTCATTTCCTGCATCAGGCTTAGTTTGGCCGTGAGCAATTTATTCTTGCTTTGGGTAAGGTTTAGCTTGTCACCCAATAAAATGGATTCGGCTTCATACAAATCTGCTCCGGCTTTCAGACCCAAGTCAATCTGCTTTTGAACCAGATTGTAATTCGACTCCGATACTTGTAATTGCTCTTCTGAAATGGCAACCAAGCCTTCAAAAAATTGAATGTCGTAAAAAGCGGTCATTACCCTGAATGCCAGAAGATACTTTTGTTGTAAGGTTTCCTGTTGGGTGGCCTTATGTAAAAACTTAGAAGCCTGAATGGTATTTAATTTTTGAAAGCCTTGAAATAAATCGATAGAGCCTTCCAAAGAATAATTGTTGGAAAAGAAGTCCGTAGTTACAATAGAGTTGTCATTGGGATCAATAGACCGTCCAAACCGGATATTGTAATTAGAGAATCCATTTACAGTAGGTAAAAGGTCTCTGATGGACTGGCGATAGGTTTCCCGGTTGGACTGTGCCGTATATTTAAAATCATTAAGTTGAAGATTATGCGCTACCGCATAGGCCACACAGTCATTTAATGTCCACTTATCTTGTGCGGATAAACTATAAGCGAATGTTATAAAAAGTAAGGTTATGGTTTTGGTTATTATATTCATATGCTATTTTGGTATGCCAATCCATAAGCCATTGTTGTGCCATAAATATAAGTATCTAATTATCAATTAAATAAATAAAAAAAATATTTTACAATCATTTTAATATGTAAAATACTTGTACAGATATTGCCAATAAATTGGACACTTTTGATTTAGCTATAGTATGAATTCGTAGTTTTAACTATTGGTTTTAATTTCTAGTGATGATCAATGGAAAAATTTTAATAGTAGATGATACAAAGAGTGTCTTGAGTGCCCTTGAAATTCTTTTACAATTTGAGTATAAAGAGGTAAAAAGCATTTCCAATCCCAACCAAATATCTTCGTTTCCGGGTTTATCCGAATTTGATGTGGTTTTGTTGGATATGAATTTTTCTGCCGGCGTAAATACCGGGAATGAAGGTCTTTATTGGTTAAAGGAAATCAAGAAAAGAGTACCATTGATATCCGTGGTAATGATGACCGCTTATGGAGCCATAGATTTGGCGGTGCAGGCCTTAAAGGAGGGTGCTATCGATTTTATATTAAAACCTTGGAATAACGACAAGTTATTGGCCACGGTAAAATCTGCCTTTGAACTGCGGAGATCCCAAAAGGAAATTAAACAGCTAAAACAGCAGGAAAGTAATTTAAAACAACTCATTAACCATAACAAAAATTACATCATTGGAAACTCCAAAGCCTTGAATTCCGTTTTAAATGTGGTACATAAAGTAGCCAAGACCGATGCGAATATCTTGGTTACCGGAGAAAATGGTACAGGTAAGGAATTAATTGCCAGGGAGCTGCATGTCAACTCAACCCGAAAAGATGAGGTATTTATTGGCGTGGATATGGGTTCTATTTCAGAAACCTTGTTTGAAAGCGAGCTTTTTGGCCATACCAAGGGAGCGTTTACGGATGC
>JBGTBA010000117.1:0-16846 GCA_041749595.1 Flavobacteriaceae bacterium
ACAGATTTACATGCCCTCTCAATGAGGGTACTACTTTTTTTTCATAACTTTCAAATTTAGAATTAGAATTAGAGATACTTAAAGGTAGTGAATAGTGATGTAAACCATCCCTTGAAGCTACCTTTAGGTTTAGTTCAACAATGTATAAAAATAATAGCCGGTTCAGTAGTAAATTCAAGGGTTGTAGCCCGCTTCAACTTTCTTATAACTTGACAGGTTTGATGCCCGCAATTGGCTACTATTCTTATACTAAACGTTGATCCTGATATCCTGCAGGGCTTCCAGGGCGAGTTTTTGTACATGGAACCTGTCGGTTACCTGTATGGCTTTTGGGAAGCACTTTTTAGCTATGATCTTCATGGAGCTTGCCATATCCAAGGTAATCTCTTTGACCATGCCCCTTTTCTTAGTGGATATCTTTAGTAATTGCTCTATAATGGGTTCCACCTTGGTTCCTGAGAATATGGCCACTATAGATCCTTTCTTGCCCTTGGCTTTCTTGTTGGTGATTATGGTATAGGGTTCCCCCTTGGAGAGTGCTGTTTCATCAATGGAGAGGTAGGCACCTATATTTTCAGGAAAGATGAGCCACTCTTTGGCGTGCTTCTTTTGTTCCCAATCTTTAAAATCACTTAGGTAATCCTTGTACTGTCGCTGTAATTTCTTGCCGTTGACACCGTAGAAATGGCCAATGGTATGGCAATCGGAAGCCTTAGTACCTACTAATCTCTTTTAAAAAAGCAGCGAACTCGGCGGTCATCCGTGTTCCCTGTGCTACTAGGTTCCAGTCCCTTTGGACAACTTCTCTAGTCGTTTTGTCCAACCATCTACGGCGTTTTAGGTGAAGATAAACCTTATTGCCACGCAATGGAAAGTCTTGAACGACCATCTCTTTATGAAAACCATGGGCTATTAAAATGCGATGGTTTTCTTCTTTAGGGGCATCCTTTTTTTCTTCAAAATATAAATGGAGCGTACTATCTTCTGTTTTATGAGAGATTAGATCGAAGTGGGTAATTAATAGTTCCGGCAGTATAAGCTTTAAGAGGTCTGTAGATAATTCCAATCTTGATCATTTTTCCTGCAAAGATCTCATTCTATTTTCAATTTACACACAACTTTTGTGATTGATCCATAGCCCGCTACCCAAATTGCCTCTGCGCCTTACATTCGAAATTCCTAAATTAATTTTATTTGGTCCACAAGATTTCTATCTTGTCAGCAAATTTCAATAATTTTAGGATACTGTCCCCATTTTAGGGACATTTGCCAATAACAAGTAAAACATTCCCATGAAAAAAATAAAACTTAAACACGATTTGGAGCTTTCTCCTATAGTCCATGGCCATTGGCGCTTGGCCGATTGGCACTTGTCCGATAAGGAATTGCTTCGTCTAACAGAAGAAACCATGGAACTTGGCGTTACCACCTTTGACCATGCCGATATTTACGGCAACTATAGCTGTGAAAAACTTTTTGGACAGGCACTGGCGTTAAAAAAAGAGCTTCGGAAAAGTATTGAAATCGTAAGCAAATGTGGTATTAAATTACTGTCGGATAAGTATCCGGAACGACGTGTTAAGCATTACGATTACAGTTATAATCATATTATTTCTTCCGCTGAAAACTCCCTTAAGAATTTGGGAACAGATTACTTGGATTTGTTGCTGCTGCACCGGCCATCTCCTTTTTTTGATCCGGAAGAAGTTGCTCGGGCCTTTTCAGATTTACAAAAAAGCGGTAAAGTCTTATATTTTGGGGTTTCCAATTTCAGCATTAAGCAGTTTGAAATGTTAGAAGCCCATACCGATGCACCGCTGGTGACAAACCAAGTGGAGATTTCTCCCTTTTGCCTTGAACATTTTGAAAATGGCAATATGGAATTTTTCTTAAAAGAAAAGATAAAACCAATGGCCTGGTCTCCTTTGGCCGGAGGGGAAATCGTTGCTCCAAAAAGTGAAAAAGGGCTACGGGTAAACAGGGTTCTTGCCGAAGTGGCCAATGAATTAAACATAGATGGGATAGACAAAATTATCTATAGTTGGCTGTTAAAACACCCCGCCTCTATTCTTCCTGTGGTTGGAACCCAAAAACTGGAAAGGATACAAAACGCTGTGGATGCCCTGGAGATAGAATTAAGTTTAGAACAATGGTTTAAAATATACATTGCCGCTAATGGCGAAGAATTACCTTAAATTAGCCAACATTGACCAAAACATATGGCGGTGAAAAAAAAACTTACTTTTTTAGGACTTTTGGCCCTACTTTTTTCATGTAAAGAAGATAGGCCCGTACTGGAAATTGCTACCCCAACAAAAACAGGTTATGGGTTGCCTGAAATCAATTTATCCAATGAGGTACGTTACGATAAGATACTCGGTGCACTGGTGGGATCCGCTATTGGCGATGCTATGGGAGCCTCCATAGAAATGTGGCACCGCAAAGACATTCAGAGAAAATACGGCTATATTTCCGGACTTACCCCTGCTGTACGCTACCAATCTCCGGAAGGCACATGGGGTCACAATTTAGATTCTGGTTCCACAACGGATGATACGCGCTGGAAAATGCTTTTGGCCAGCTATCTTAAAAAATATGCTTCTTCCCCAAATGCCGATAATTTTGCCGCCTTCATAACCGACTATTATATCTCCCTCATTCCCGTAAGCAATGCCAATTTGGATCTTGTGCATCCGGACTCCTTGGACACTCAAATTGAAAAATTGGACTGGATCAAGGAATGGGCACGGGTGGCCATGGCCTACAAAAAAGGCTCCAAGGAATACCAAAAGGCCATCAACCGATTTTACGGAGGCGAAATGTCCTGTGCGGGCATGTTGTACGCCCCTATGTTTGGTTTATTGGCGTCCAATACGGAAAAAGCCTATTCCACGGCCTATGAACATGCTATTTTTGATATTGGCTATGCCAAGGACATTTCAGGAATGACAGCTGCCATAACTCAAATGGCCCTACAGGCCAATGATATGGAAACGATCCTGAACGCAAGTGTATTCGTAGATCCTTATGGCTATCAGGATAGCCGTTTGGTGGGACGTATTGCCTTTGCTATAGCCGATGGTGCCGAAAAAAATGTAAAGGCTGCTCAAGAGTTGGTCAATACTCATCAACTGTTTAGTTCAGATCCAATAACCTGGAAAGTGCCCAAGGGCTACCCCGGATCCCAAGACGAATGGGTGCGCCAGGAATTTATCTATCAAGCTCTTGAAAAGAATAAAAAAGCGATTCCGTTCCATGCGGGCGAAATTTGGGAAATTGCATTTACGGCATTGGTATTTGGTAAAGGTGATTTTGAAAAGACGCTTCAATTTATTGTCAACTACGGGAGGGATAATGACACGGTGGCAGCGGTAGCCGGTATGATTTTAGGTGCAAAAGAGGGTTATGCCAAATTACCGAAGGACCTTAAGGAAACTAGTTTAAAGGTCAACAAGGAACAAATGGGGATAGATTTGGAAGTTATGGCAAAGTCGATTTTGAATCTCCAAATCAAGCATTAACGATGTAAAATTAAACACTTACGCTGCTTCTAACTGTACATTCACAATTTCTCCGATCATCACATGGCATTCATCGGCCGTTACCGTAATTGGCTCTGAAACAAAAGTTTTATAGCCGCTTTTAGTAACACTAACTATATATGTTCCGGTCCGTTCAAAAACTCCGAAAAAATTGGCCTTATCCGCTTCTATATTCATCAAGGTTTCGGAAAAATCCCCATCTACGGCAGTAACGGTAATTCCTTCTGGAGTAGTAACCACAACATTTTCTAGACTAACAGAAACATTTAAACCTGCGCGGGCTTCCATAGTGCACATGATGCCATTGTTTTCCGCGGTACAGGCTGCGGCCATAAGTAGTTGTACTAAAAGGAAGAGTATAAGTAGGTTTCTCATAGCAATTTAATTAATTACCAGTAGATGGTAAAAAATCGTTTTGGTTGCTTCCTATAGTAAGCCTATTTTAACTTTTGAATTAAATGACCGCACAAGAAAACAAAAAAACCTTACCAAACCCTTTTTACCTGATTAACTTCAAAATCCCGAAGTAACAATTCTGTTTTTCCAGTATTTGCAATCGTTAAATCAGTGTAGGGTTCGTTCGGAAACAATTGTGCCGTCATTACATATTGTCCGCCATTGATAAAAAGTTCCACGGACGACCAATCCATAAAAATCCGTACCTCAAACTCCCCTTCCGGTAAATTAGGAACAGGCATGAGCTGTGCGTTTTTCGCGAAGTTTTCCTGAAAATCTACTTTCCCTGATTTGGATCGATCTAGGGTAAATTGTTTTTCATCGCCATCTAAGATCAACACCAAAGTCTCCAATAGCTTATTCTTAAAAGTGAGTTGAAATTGCCGTGCCTCCGTGGTGAAACTCACATCAGCCTGATTATAGTGTGTAAAAGGGATGGATTCTTGTTGTAAAGCAGCCACCTTAATATCTTTATGTACGATAGGATTCAAAAGCGTTTGGAACGCTTCGAGCGGATAATTAATCAATTCATACGTTTCTCCTGTCTTTTTCAAAGAAAGCGTTCTGGGCAGCGTCATGGCACTGCGCCATGGCGTGGTTGGGGTATCCCGGGCATATTCCCAATTGCTCATCCATCCAATAAAGATACGCTCATCATTGGGCGTATTGTTATAGGTTACTCCCGCATAATTGTCGGTGCCCCAATCGATCCAGCGGTTTTCGGTTTGGTCTGAAGTAAAGGTGGTACCATCAAAATCGCCTATAAAATATTGGGTGCCACTGCCCGCATTGGGTGCTCCGGGATTTATACTTATAAGAAGTACCCATTTTACCTCTTCAGTTCCTGCTACCTTTAACGGAAATAAATCCGGGCATTCCCAAACCCCACCGTGGGCACCCTGATTTTTGCCAAACTCACTTAACTTGTTCCAATTCTTAAGATCTTCCGATTCCCAAATCTGTAGATGATCGCCCGCCACCAAGAGCATGGTCCATTTGTTGGCTTTATCGTTCCAAAACACCTTCGGGTCCCTAAAATCCTTAAAATCCGTGTTCCCAATCACCGGATTGCCGTCATATTTAACCCAAGTATCCCCATTATCCAGACTGTAGGCAATACCCTGCGTTTGATAATCGCTCCCACCGGCCTTTTCCTTTTCCATATTGTGATACGTAAAGATGGCAACCATAGGCGGATTTTCAGCGGTACCAAACCCTGAGGTGTTTTTACTGTCCAGCACCGCACTTCCGGAGAAAATTAGGCCATGTCCATCCGGAAATAGGGCTATTGGCTTATGCTCCCAATGCAGCATGTCTTTACTTGTGGCATGACCCCAATGCATGGGTCCCCAAACAATATCGTCGGGATAATATTGATAAAAAAGATGGTAAACCCCATCGTTATAGAGCAAACCGTTAGGATCGTTCATCCATTTTTCTTGCGGCGAAAAATGAAATTGTGGCCGGTACAATTCGGCATATACAGCGGCTTTTCCAAACTTGTTTACATGCCCCATCTCATCGGATTTTTGTTTGCAGGATATCAGTACCAAAAATAGTATCGTACATCCAAGCCTAAAAAGTACGTGCAACATGATTTTTCTCTTTATAATGTATAGCGAACTAAAATACCGTTTAATTTTTAATTTAACTATACCCTCTTTCTTTTTTATGACGTACCAGTACCATCTAAAATAGTATCTTTGATCGGGCGTTATCAAACAGAAATGAAATTACTTTTTCAATTTGCAACTTTACTCCTATTGTTTGCACCGCTGGGTTGCGCCCAAGATTCCATTTCGCAGGCGTTGCAAAAATACAATGCCAAAACCGTTCCCTATATCACCGCCGAAGAGTTGGCAAAAACAGAAACCATGATCCTTTTAGACACTCGGGAGAAGGAAGAATATAATGTGAGCCACTTAAAAAATGCGGTTTGGGTGGGATTTAAAGATTTTGATATACACACCGTATCAAATCGTATACAAGACAAAAACACCCCATTGATCGTTTACTGCTCCATTGGTGTAAGGTCCGAAGATATTGGGGAAAAATTAATAGGTGCGGGCTACACGAATGTGAAAAATCTATATGGGGGCATTTTTGAATGGAAAAATAACGGAAATCCCGTATATGGAACGGATGGGTTAAAGACCGATAAAGTGCATCCCTATGATAAGCAATGGGGCAAATTATTGACCAATGCAGAAAAAGTGTACACGCCTTAAAATCCATTAAATTCTTGAAAGAGTCACAAAAAAACCTGCTTCTCATCTTTACCCGGAATCCGGAATTGGGAAAATGCAAAACGCGTTTGGCAGCAACGGTAGGAGACATCGCCGCCTTGGAAATCTACAGATTTTTATTGTCACATACCGCAAGGGTTACAAGAGGATTAAACCTTATAAAAGAAGTTCACTATTCAGAAACCATCTGGGAAGACGATTTATGGGACAAAACGGATTTTGACAAAAAACTACAGAAGGGCAAAGATTTGGGAGAACGTATGTGCAATGCTTTTAAAAACGGATTTGACAGAGGTTTCGAAAAAATTACCATTATAGGAAGCGACCTTTACGATTTGAAATCGGTAGATTTGGAAATGGCGTTCAATAAATTAGCCCACTCCGATTATGTTCTTGGACCCGCCCAAGATGGAGGTTATTATTTATTAGGGATGAAAAAATTTAATCCAAACCTATTTAAAAACAAAAAGTGGGGCACAGAAAAGGTGTTAAAAGACACCTTGGCCGATATAGAAAATGAGAGCATATCGTTACTGGAATTGAAGAACGACATTGATGTCTATGAAGATATTAAGGATATTGAAGCCTTTCAGCCCTTTTTAAAAAACAGTAAATTATGATTGGCAAACAACTGGAAGAATCTACGGCCTATCTAAAACAAAAGGGGTTTGATGCCCCGGAAATTGGTATTGTGTTGGGAACCGGTTTAGGCAAACTTGCAGATGAAATTGAAACCCGTATTGAAGCGCATTACAATCATATCCCTTATTTTCCCCTTGCAACGGTTGAGTTTCACTCAGGAAAATTAATTTACGGCACTTTTGAAGGCAAAAAAGTGGTAGTAATGCAAGGAAGGTTCCATTTTTACGAGGGATATGACTTGTTCGATGTTACTTACCCCGTTCGTATAATGCACCGATTGGGCATCAAAAAACTCCTTATCTCCAACGCCGCGGGGGCCATCAACCGAAATTTTAAAAAGGGAGACATTATGTTGATAGAAGATCACATCAACCTACTGGGAAATTCTCCCTTGGCTTTCAAAAATGTGGCAGAATTTGGGGATCGTTTTGTAGATATGGGCCAACCTTACGATCTTGAAATGGGAGGGAAGCTAATCGATATCGCCAAAAAAGAAGGGATTATCATTCAAAAAGGTGTGTATGCCGCTGTGGTTGGCCCCCAATTAGAGACCAAAGCTGAGTATAGAATGTTAAAAATAATTGGGGCAGATGCCGTTGGCATGAGTACTGTTCCCGAAGTCATTGTAGCCAACCACCTTCGATTGCCCGTTGTGGCCATATCGGTCTTAACGGATGAGTGCGACCCGGATAATTTACAGCCCGTAAACATCACCGAGATTATTGAAATTGCAGAAAAAACAGAGCCGAAAATGGTTCTTCTTTTTAGGGAGCTCATCAAGAAAATTTAATTGACATTTTTGCGTTATAAAAGTAAAAAGCCCTTTGGCAAATTATGTAACGCTATCGTAAAAACCGAAATTAAAATTTTCTTAAAGTTTGGTTTTTGTGTAAGCTACCCTAGCGGTGCACTACTAAAGGAACTTGATGAACCCCCTAAATCTTTTGACATCATGCTTAAAATAAGTATTACAGCAACACTTGTATTGTTCGGTATGTTCCTTTTCCTTAAAAACAAAGCAACCAACGTGGATCCTTTCCACGGCACAACAGAGACCGTACCTATTAAACACAACGAATGGGATAGCCTATTGAAAAAATATGTGGATGACGAAGGCCATGTAAATTATGAAGGCTTTAAAAAGGCCGTGACAAAGTTAGATGGTTACTTGAAAGCCTTAGCGGCGAACCCCCCCTCTAAAAACTGGACAAAAGAGGAACGTTTGGCGTACTATATAAATTTGTACAATGCCGGAACCATAAAATTGATTTTGGAGAATTACCCTGTAAAAAGCATAAAGGACATTAAAAGCCCTTGGGACAAAAAATGGATTTTAATAGGAGGCAAAACCTATTCCTTGGGCGAGATTGAACACGAAATTTTGCGAAAAATGGATGAACCCAGAATACATTTCGCCATCAATTGTGCTTCGTTTTCATGCCCAAGATTAGTCAACGAAGCCTATAAGGCAGGTCATTTGGAGGTACAGTTGAACAATGCTGCGGTAAATTTCATAAACGATCCGAACAAAAATGTCATATCTTCCGAAAGAGCCGAATTATCGGAAATTTTTAAATGGTTTAAAAAAGATTTTACCGAAAACGGATCTTTAAAAGATTTTATAAACCAATATGCCAAAACAAATATGAACGGAAAAACCAAAACGGGATACCTCAATTATGACTGGAGCCTGAATGAAGCCAAGTAAACCATTAACCATAAGTATTATCGTTCCGGTACTGAATGAAGAAATTTATATCGGTAGGTTGTTGTCCTATTTGCAAGAAAACAGCTCCGCCAGAAACATAAAGGAAATTATTGTTGTTGATGGCGGGAGTACCGATGCCACGGTAGAGATAGCCTCTGATTATGGCACCTTTGTAGTCAATTCCCAAAAAGGCCGTGCCAAACAGTTGAATTTTGGTGCCAAACATGCCAGTGGCGATGTCCTGTATTTTTTGCACGTAGATACGCTGCCTCCAAAATATTTTGATCAGACCATTATGGAAGCCATTGAGGCCGGCCATAACGTAGGGTGCTTTCAAATGAAATTTGACAGTGACAGCCGTTTCCTAGGTTTTTTTGCTTGGCTCACCCGTATAAACCACAAACTTTGCCGGGGGGGGGACCAATCCCTGTTTATCCTCAAGGATCTATTTAAAAAAACCGGTGGCTTCAATGAAGAGTACATTGTTTATGAGGACAATGAATTCATTGGTCGGTTATATGAAATGTCCTATTTTAAAATCTTGCCAAAACATGTAAAGACTTCGGCCAGACGATATGAGAAAAAGGGAATTGTAACCCTCCAATACCATTTTGGGGTGATACACCTAAAAAACTATATGGGTGCCGGTCCGGAGCAGTTATATGATTATTACAGAAGAAAAATATCGGTTTAACCGAAACCTTTATTTTTCCTCATAATCTTGTAAAATACCTTCCCCTATCCATTTGGCAAGTGCCTGGCGGTTATCCGGGTCCAAAATTCGTTTTTGGTCTTTTCTGTTTTTGATGTTGCCTATTTCTATATAGGCCATGGCTGGCAGGGTATTCTTTACCAAATAAAGCCCGCTCCTGTCCGCAAAAGTACCTTCATAGGTCCGGTTTGGTTGATATGCCCTGTACTTCTCCTGAAAGGTCCTGTGTATGCTCTCTGCCATCCTTTTACCATTTTTGCTCTTTTCATGGTGGTAAAAGAACACGTCTATATTTTGCCCTTGGCTCCTGCTGTCTACATGGGTCACTATCAAACGCTGATATTTACCGAGGTTTTCCGCATAAAGCTTGTTTACAATATCCACGCGTTGCTTTAGCCGTTCCAATTGGTTCAAGGGAATTTCCTCGTTGGGAAAGGCAATTTCATCACGATCTATCTCCAATACCCTTTCATTACGGATGCCGTCATTGGGGTCTTGAATAATGATATAGACCTTTGCCCCATGAGACAGTAATTCTTTGGCCAAGCGCAGGGTAATATCGTACGCATATTCATCTTCCGCGATTATTTTTCCTTCATATTCAGCGATCGCTCCCGGATCCGGTCCGCCATGCCCGGAAATAAGGTAATATATATTATCTTTCAGACGCTCGCTAATGGTTGCCACAAGGGCATGTTCCTTTCCAAAAATACCGTATTCCAAAAAAGATGTGTTTTTTGCCTTTGTAGATTGCTTTATATTGGGATCTACCGTAGGCACCATACCACTTCTTGGGACAAGATAAGACCTTCCTTCATATAAATGGATACTGTCACGAAGGTTTTCCGTATTTAGGGCGATGAAATCCTTATAGTGTTTTGCAGGGTCCATTCCTTCTTTTCTCAAAATAGAGTAAATACCATCTCCCCGTTCAGCAATAATGGAACGCAGTGTATCTTGGGAATATCCTTGTTCAAAATACACAAAAAAAATAAAACCACTTAGAACAATGCGCCGGTAATGCACTATTTTTAATATTTTAAACAAAGGTTATCAAAAATACGGGCAAAAAACAAATCATATTTTTTTAAAATCGCAATATGTGCTGTCCACAACATATGGCGACCCATAAAGAATCCTATCATTTAGACGTGGCTCTTTCCTGAAAATTGGTCTGAAAACTGCCCATCACCTTTTTAGCAACATCGGTGGCGGTTACAAAAAAAAACGCTTTTTATCCGTTTATATTTTTATAAAATTTACATTTGCCTTTTATTTACTTTGAGTACACCTGAATAAAATGGGGGGGAGTTTTAATTTATTCAGAAAAATAGAATGTTGGAACCATTTATTTTTTCGAAAACAAGTACGGAACAAAGAATTAAAAAATGAATTGTTCCCAACCCATTAAAAATTGTCTATATAGGGACAGTACATTTAAAAATGGCTATGGTATCTTTTCTTTTTGTTTTACCAAGTTAAAAATCGATTCTTTCATGCGATACGCATATGGACATACCTATTGGATTTTAAGCCCTTACATAAGGAACATGCAAATGTCCATTGCCTTAAGCATTAAAAAATATTGGTCTGCCATTTTTTACAAAAACCCAACCGCAAGCGGCATGCCAATGCATTTTTCATTACCATTGCCCTATCTAAAAAAACATTCGCAACTTGTCCATTTTCATTGTGGAAAACTGTTAATCGGAATTCAATTATAAATTTTATAAAGTCACAAAATGTCAAAAGATGCCATTTTTAACGATCCTTTAAAGCCCGCTTTCGATTTTAAATTCAACAAAGACGTGGTCACCGTATTTGATGACATGGTGGTACGCTCTGTTCCGTTCTACGTGGAAATGCAGCGAATGATCGCCGAACTTACAAAAGATTTTGCGGTAAAGAACACCAACGTCTATGACCTTGGCTGCTCTACAGGCACAACAATGATCAATTTGGACCAGACGTTACCAAAGGATATCCACTTTGTGGGCGTAGACAATTCGGACGATATGTTGCTTAAGTGCGAGCAAAATTTAAAAGCTTCGGGAGTAACGAGGAAAGTGAGCTATCAAAACCAGGATTTGAATTCCGATATACAGTTAACCAATGCGTCCGTGGTCATTTTCTGTTTGACACTTCAGTTTTTAAGGCCGTTGAACCGGGAAAAAATCCTAAGGAAAATTTATGCCAGTCTTCCGGAAAACGGAGCCGTAATCCTTATTGAAAAAATACTTACGGAACATTCTATTTGCAATCGTTTGTTCATAGAACATTATTATTCGTTCAAAAAGCGCAATGGGTATAACGAAACGGAAATTGCGAAAAAGAGGGAATCCCTTGAAAACGTATTGGTACCCTATAAACTTTCCGAGAACGAGGAATTGTTGAAATCCTGTGGTTTCCGCTTTACAGAAGTGTTTTTTAAATGGTACAATTTCACTGGTTTAATCGCAATAAAATAGGATTTATGGTACGCATCGGTAATTTTTTCTTCAGGACTAGGAATTATTTGTTCCCTGTTTTTTACCTTTTTCTTTTTCTTCCCCTTCCAAGAATTTCAACAAATTATGACAACGTTTTTTTTGCAGGCCTTGCAGTTGCCCTAATAGGACAGTTGGTCCGTATGCTCACCATAGGTTTGGTATACATTATCCGTGGTGGCAAGAACAGGCGCATTTATGCCGAGGGTTTGGTAACGGACGGCCTTTTTTCGCATTGCAGAAATCCTATGTATGTTGGCAATATTTTGCTTGTGGTCGGCATGAGCATCCTATCCAATTCCTTGTTTGCGGTACTATTCATGATTCCGCTGTTTATCTTTATCTATCAAGCCATCACAATCGCAGAGGAAAACTTTTTACGCAATAAATTCGGTTCGGGTTTTGATGATTACTGCGCCAAGGTAAATCGTTGGGTGCCCAATTTAAAAGGCATTGCAAAAACCTTTCAAAGCAATCAATTTAACCTTAAAAAAGTTTTTTACAAAGAATATAACACTACCTACATTTGGATGTTGGGGGCAACTTTGCTCCTTGCTCTTAACATGAACTGGTTTGAAGGTCCATTAACATTGGACAACAGGGGACAATATTTTTTGGCTGTGTTAGGTGTATTGACTTTTTTATACCTTTTGATACGGTTTTTGAAAAAACGGGAACGAAGGCTTGCTAAACAAAATCTTGCCAACTAACGAAGCTCTTTCCCGTAGTTTTTAAAAGACATGTGGTCAGTTCTTACTGAAGTACAAAAAAAGAACTCCTATAACCCCTTTACCCTGCTTTTATTTTTCTTTATAAAACGAGCGTATAATATTCTCCGCAGGTTTGTTCTGAGGTGTAAACTGATTGTCACTTACCCCACCGGAATCCGCGTGGTTCATAAACCATTTCCATACAAAGCCCCCCGCAAACCAATCTTCCCCCCAAAATTCTTCCATGATGGCCTTTGTTGCATTGGCCTGCCCTTCCAGGTTTATAGAAGGCTCATCCCTATCTGCCTCCCAAGGCTTTAAGGCCGTAAAATCGGCACTTCTATAGCCATATTCGGTAAACAGAACGGGCCTATCTTCTTTTTTTGAGAATGTGGCTATTTTTTCCTTGTGGGCTTTCCACTCGGTACGAAGCCTTTCTAAAGAAGGTGTTTTTTCATCAGATAAGGGAAAATAGGCATCAATCCCAATATAATCGATCTCTTTCCAAAAAGACGTTTTCGTAAATTCATCCCAATTGGCAGCATATGTGAGTTTTCCTTTATAGGTGTTCCTGATTTTCCGTATCAGGATTTTCCAAAAATCCGGCCTATTCCTTACAAATTGTTCCAGTTCTGTCCCAATACAAAGTAAGGGAACCCGAGTCTCTTCAGCAAGTTCGGAATAGGTAAGTATAAATTTTTCATAAGAAGTTTCCAAGGCTTTCCACCCTTCTTCATTCGTCATTTTTAAATTGCCCGTAAACTCCCCCCGCCAAATCCACAATTGAGGCTTTAACATTACCTTAATATTGTTTTTCTGTAAGAGCTCTATGTATTGCTTGGCCCCGCTTTTGGTTTCGCCAAACCATTGGCGATCAGTGTCGAAAATAATCTCGGACGAATTCAACTCCCGAATAAAACCGAAAGGCATAACGGACGCATAGTTCGCATGCAGCTTAATCAATTCCTCAGCATGTTCTTGGGCGGCATTCTCGCGGGAAGCCACAAAACTCACACCATTAAATTTTTCCCTGACCTGACTGCTACATGAAAGTTGTAAAAAGAATAAAAAAAGAAGTCCTGATTTTTTCATTTGGTTATAAAGATAAAACACCTCCCTAAGATATAGTTTTTCCAATCTATTTAATTATAAATCCGTTTTATTTAAAATTATTCTAAATTAAAGGGTGCCATTAAGTTCCTATATTTATACCCGACCTATCTTGTAACAACCTAAAATGAAAATGGAACACATTGTCATCATCGGTAACGGTATAGCCGGAGTGACGGCAGCCCGTCATATCCGTAAAAAATCCGATAAGCAAATTACCATTATTTCTGTCGAAACCCCTTATTTCTTCTCCCGAACCGCATTGATGTACGTATATATGGGGCATATGAAGTTTGAACACATACAACCATATGAAAATTGGTTCTGGAAAAAAAACAGGATCGATTTGGTCCAGGACTATGTTACCCGGGTGGATCATGAAAACAAGAAGCTCCTTTTAAAAAATGGATCTCCGATGTCTTATGACAAACTGGTCATTGCCACGGGTTCTCAGCCCAATAAATTCGGTTGGCCCGGACAGGATTTAGAGGGTGTACAAGGGTTGTATTCTAAACAAGATTTGGACAACTTAGAAAAAAATGCCCCCAATAACAAAGTGTGCAAACGTGCCGTAATTGTCGGTGGGGGACTTATAGGCATAGAAATGGCAGAGATGCTGCGAAGTCGCAAAATTCCCGTTACTTTTTTGGTCCGTGAAGACAGTTTTTGGAACGGGGTACTGCCCAATGGGGAATCACAGATGATAAACGAACACATCTTAGAACATCATATAGACCTGCGCCTTAATACAAATTTAAAGGAAATACTCGCCGATGAAAATGGAACAGCCAGAGCAGTTATTACCGATAAAGGAGACACCATCGAATGCAACGTGGTAGGCCTAACGGCAGGGGTTTCTCCTAATATCGATTTTTTGAAGGGCTCCGGAATAGAACTTGGCAGAGGTGTTAAAGTGAATCGGTTTTTAGAAACCAACATCGAGGATATTTACGCCATTGGCGATTGTGCAGAACAGCACGAGGGGATTGGCCAGCGCAGACCCATAGAAGCTGTTTGGTATACCGGGCGAATGATGGGCGAAGTCTTGGCACAGACCTTATGTGGCAACAAAAGGCAGTACAATCCGGGGCACTGGTTTAATTCCGCAAAGTTTTTAAACATTGAATACCAAACCTATGGCTGGGTTTTTAGTGATGATGGAAAGAAAAAACACGAAACGCATTTTCACTGGAGGCATGCCACGGAAAAGATTTGCATTACTCTGGCTTACCACACAGATACAAAGGAATTTTTAGGGATCAACACCTTTGGCATCCGAATGCGCCATGAAATTTTTGATCGGTGGCTTACCGATCATAGAAACGTAAATTATGTGATGGAACATTTAAAAGATGCCAATTTTGATCCGGAATTCTTTGCTTCTCATGAGCGTGAAATCATCACCAAATTCAATAGTGAAATGGGTACCCATATTGTTCCAAAGAAAAAAAGTTGGCAAGGCATTTTCAGCAAGGCGTAGTGTACCATTCCTTTTTCGTCAATTCAAAATGCAAAAAAAATAAACATTACATGAAAGCAATTAAGAACACAGGTCTTATCATTTTTCTGATAGGTCTGTCCCTATTTATACTTCTTCCGGTTATAGGCACTTTTAAACTTACGTCGGAAACCGCCGCTTCCATCATCCAGGAAAAAGGGATCAAGAGTGCTGTTTTTGTCCAAGAAATTGAACAAAACATTGTTGGAAAGGAGTTTAGCGGAATGATGGCCTTATCGCCAAAAATTACCACTGCACTGGAAAAAGCCAATACGAAACATCGAAAAAATAAAGAATATGATAAGGTGATTTATACCAATGCCCATGACATGGCCACGGCAATTGGGAAAGCATCCGGTATTGGATTTATAGTAGGGAACAAAGGCCTTATGTGGTTGCTGACTTTTGGCCTCGGTATTTTGGGATCACTGATGTTTATTCTTCCCAATGTCATTTTATTGGGAAAAAAAGGCATTAAGAACGATGGTATTTATCACGAAAATGCCACCAACAGGGGTTGGATTGCCTGGTTGGTTTTTATATTCCTTGTTTCCTTTTATCTCATTCTTTATTTTAAATCCGAATATGCCGTTAACTGGACGTATTTAGTAGATCCTGTAAGTGAATCCCTTAGCGGAAATCCTGCTGGACATTGGTTTGTGTACGGTTTTATGTATTGCACCGTAATGACGGTTATGGCCGTGAGGATGTACATAAAATACCGCCATAATATGTACCAGATGGTGCGTACCACTTCGGTGTTGTTTTTTCAAATTGTGTTTGCATTTCTGATTCCCGAAATTATGGTACGGCTTCAAATGCCGTACTACGATTTTAAGAACGCCTTTCCGTTAGATTACGATTTCTTTTTTCAATGGAACTTAAAAGAATTATTGTCGAGCGGCGGTATCGGGCTCTTTATCTTGGTCTGGGGCATCGTACTTACGCTGGTCATTGTTCCGGTAATGGTTTATTTTTTTGGCAAAAGATGGTATTGCTCATGGGTCTGTGGCTGTGGTGGCCTTGCCGAAACGTTGGGCGATCCCTATAGACAACATTCCAGCAAATCCCTTTTTTCATGGAAGATAGAACGTTGGTTGATCCATGGCGTATTGGTTTTTGCAGTAGGTATGACGTTGATGACCCTTTATAGTTTCTTTACAGACTCAGGAACTGTTTTAGGTATAAAAACACAAAGTGTGCAAAATACGTATAGCCTCGCTATAGGTGCTATATTTGCGGGAGTTATAGGAACAGGCTTCTATCCCATTTTTGGCAATAGGGTTTGGTGCAGGTTTGGCTGTCCACTGGCCGCCTATTTGGGGTTTGTACAACGTTTTAAATCGCGCTTTAGGATAACCACCAACGGTGGGCAGTGTATTTCCTGTGGAAATTGCTCTACCTACTGTGAACAAGGTATAGATGTAAGGGCCTACGCCCAAAAAGGTGAAAACATTGTGCGTTCCAGCTGTGTGGGATGTGGCATTTGTGCTGCCGTTTGCCCACGTGGTGTTCTTAAATTGGAAAATGGCCCTTTGGAAGGGCGCATTAACCCTACTGAAATTTTGCTTGGAAACGACGTAGATTTAATGGAATTAATAAACCACTATGGATTGGAAATCCATAGTTTTCTTAAAGAATGAAATTCTTAATTAACATTACTCAAGTATCCAGTTGCCCTTCTCCGAGTTGGGTTTCCCCTTGTGGTGTTCCAGATATTCCTGTACCATTTCATC
>JBGTBA010000118.1:0-49649 GCA_041749595.1 Flavobacteriaceae bacterium
CTATTTTTGGCTTGGCTAACATAAATTTAAATTGCAAGGTTTACGTTGTAAAAATACGAAATCTTGTAGATTTAAATAGGTAAATATCCATATAAATTATTAACAATCAATACGTTAACTAGTTTTTAAGGAACGACTAAATAAGAATTGGACTTAAATTTAAAAATGGGCTTTCTGCAATTGCGGATAGCCCATTTTTTTTGTCCGAATTTTTCCGAAACTAAACTCCCCACTCTGTATGAAATATACCCTCCATATCGGTTCTTTCATAGGTATGAGATCCAAAATGATCCCGTTGTGCCTGAATAAGATTTAAGGGCAGTCGGGCAGAAGTATAGGCGTCAAAATAAGTTAATGCATTAGACAACCCCGCTACCGGAATTCCGTTGGTCGCTGCATAGGCAACTACTTTCCGGGCCGAATCTACCGAAGATTGTACCTTTTTTACGAATTTTTTATCCAGTAGTAAATTAGACAAGTCCTTATTTTCTTTGTACGCCTTTGCAATATCTTCCAGTAAGGCCGCACGGATGATACAGCCCGCCCTCCATATTTTGGCAATAACTGAAAGATCCAGCTCATATTGATATTCTTTGGATGCACTTTCTAATTGGTGCAATCCTTGCGCATAGGTTATGATGTAGGCAAAATACAAAGCCTCTTCGGCTAATTGTATTGCTTCTTTTTTGTCTATGGCCGCAGGAACTGGTCTGTCGTAAAGCGCATCCGCCTGAACACGTTCTTCTTTAAGGGCAGAGATTTCCCGCATGCTAACAGCCACATCAATGGTCGGAATTGGGATTCCAAGATCCATGGCATTTTGTGATGTCCATTTTCCGGTACCTTTTTGTTTGGCTTTGTCCAAAATTTTATCAACCAGCAAACCATCTCCCTTATCATCTTTTTGTTGGAATATTTCGGCGGTGATTTCAACTAAAAACGACTGTAACCGTCCTTTATTCCAGTCAGTGAATACGTTTTGCAATTCCACATTGCTCAACCCGGCTTTTTTCAGTAAATCATAAATTTCGGAAATAAGCTGCATTAAGCCATATTCGATGCCATTATGCACCATTTTTACATAATTTCCTGCAGATTTGGGTCCTAAATAAGCCACACAGGGTTCCCCTTTAAATTTAGCGGATACGGCTTCAAAAATAGGCTGCACTTCCTTGTAGGCAGTTTTAGAGCCACCGGGCATAATGCTGGGCCCTTTTCTGGCGCCATCGGCACCACCGGAAACACCCGCTCCAAAAAAGTTTATTTTCTTGGTTTTTAGATAACTTTCCCTTCGGTCCGTATCGGTAAAATAAGAATTACCCCCATCTATTATAATATCGTCTTCGTCCAAAAACGGCAATAATCCCTCTATGACGTTATCTACGATTTTTCCGGCGGGCACCAACAACATAATTTTTCTGGGTTTGGATAGGGCGGCCACAAAAACTGCTACCTCTGTGGAAGCATTTACTTTAGTTGCATTGCCGCCTTCTTCAATAAGCGCATCTACCTTTTCTTTATCCATATCATGCCCATAGGCGGTAAAATGGTTATCGACCACATTCAAAATAAAATTTTGTCCCATTACGCCCAAGCCAATCAGACCAAAATCATAGGTTTTTTGTTCCATAATTAAATTAAATTTTTAGAAAAGCGATTAGGGTACCGCATAATCGATTTATTTTTTTAAGATATAAAAATGAAATTAGTACTATCTTAGTGCCGCTATTTGTGGCTTGGTCAAAATTACCATAAAAATTTATAGTGCCATAAAATCGATCCTTTTAATATTGGAACAAAGACTAAAATTGTTAAAACAAATATGAATAAACCCAAAACAGCGAACCAAATGCTCATCATATTTGGTGCATCAGGAGATCTTACCACCAGAAAATTGATACCTGCCCTTTACAATTTATATAAGGGCGGACACCTTCCGGAACATTTTGTGGTTTTGGGCGCCAGTCGCAGTAGTTTAACTGATGGGGAGTTTAGGAGAAAAGTAGTGTTGGAGAGCATTTATCTAAAGGAAGAACTTAAAGGGAAAGCAGATGATTTTGTAAATGACTTTGCCGATAAACTCTTTTATCAGGATTTAGGAGAGGGTTATGACGTTAGCTTTACTAAACTTGCGACACGTATTTCGGATCTTAACAAAAAGTTTGGCACGGATCACAACTATATTTTTTACCTGTCTACACCGCCCAATTTATACGAAACTATTGCCAAAAATCTTTCTGCGGAAAACCTTAATAATGAATCCAAAGGATGGAAACGACTTATTGTTGAAAAACCGTTTGGCTACAGTTTAAAAACAGCCCAAGAACTTAACCATGGTTTGCACAGTTATTTTGAAGAACCACAAATTTATAGGATAGATCATTATTTGGGCAAAGAAACGGTACAGAATTTATTGGTGACCCGTTTTTCGAACAGCATTTTCGAACCACTTTGGAACCGAAATTATATCCATCATGTAGAAATAACCAATGCCGAGAGTGTTGGAGTGGAAAAAAGAGGTGGATATTATGATAAATCGGGAGCGCTCCGGGACATGTTTCAAAATCATTTGCTGCAAATCGTGTCCTTGGTGGTTATGGAACCGCCTATAAGCGCAAAGGCAGAGGATATCCGTAACGAAAAGGTAAAGGCATTAAAGTCGTTACAACTTATGACGGATGAAAAAACGCTTTATGACAGCACCATACGGGCGCAGTATGTGGCCTCTGTGATTAATGGTAAAAAAGTGAAAGGGTATAGGGAAGAGGACGATGTAGATCCCGAATCCAAAACAGAAACCTATGCCGCCATTAAGTTTTTTGTAGATAACTGGCGCTGGAAGGATGTTCCCTTTTTTGTGCGTACGGCCAAGCGAATGCCCACCAAAGTAACCGAAGTGGTCATTCACTTTAAATCGCCCCATCATCACATTTTCAATGATGCGGATGCGTTGAACAAGGACAATAAATTAATTATACGCATTCAGCCCGATGAAGGTATTCTTATAAAATTTGGCGTAAAAGTGCCCGGACAGGGTTTTAAAGTAGAACGGGCCAATCTGGATTTTAACTATTCCAGCTTAGCTGAAAGCAATATAATGGAGGCTTACGAGCGACTTCTGCTCGATGCGATGCAAGGCGACGCCACCTTGTACGCCCGGTCCGACGAAGTCGAGGCTGCCTGGGAATTTGTAGATCCCATTCTCAATTATTGGGAAAATGGTAAGGATGTAAGGACCTACGGATATTCCGCGGGCGTATGGGGACCAAAAAATGCTGATGATTTAATGGATGATGGCTATACCTGGCGCAATCCGGGCGAACTTTTGACCGATGATCTCGGCTTTTGTGTATTGTGTTAATAACTAGAAATGGAGTTAAAAATTTACGATTCGAAGGAGGCAGTTGCCACCCATTTTTCCGAATACCTCAAGGCATTTGTGGAAGCGCGCCCCGAGGTTCATATTGCCCTTTCCGGGGGAAGTACGCCTAAAATTGTTTTTGATGTATTGGCTTCGGAATATAAATCGTACATAGATTGGTCCAAGATTTATTTTTATTGGGGTGATGAACGATGTGTGCCCCCCAATGATGATGAAAGCAATTATAAGATGACCGTTGATCATTTATTGTCGAAAATTGATATGCCCAAGGGCAATATTTTCAGGATCAAAGGTGAAAATACACCAACGCAGGAAGCTGTTTCCTATGGTGCGCTTTTGGAAAAAGAGTTGCCTCTAAGCAAAGGCGTTCCGCAATTTGATTTGGTGCTTTTGGGAATGGGAGATGATGGACACACCGCTTCCATTTTTTCGCATAATATCCATTTATGGAATTCCGCCAGCCATTGCGAAGTGGCAGAGCATCCGGTGTCTGGTCAAAAAAGAATTACCATTACAGGAAAGCTTATCAATAATGCCCAATCGGTGGTCTTTTTGGTCACAGGTACCGGAAAGTCGCAAAAAGTCCGGGAAATCATCCAAAAAGAAGGTTCTTTTGAAACCTATCCGGCTGCGTTGGTACATCCTACTTCAGAAAAACTTATTTGGTTTTTAGATAAGGATGCGGCTAGTGAACTTACTTTAGATCAAGTTTAACATTTTCCGAAAGCAAGGCTTCCAAATGATTTTCTAACTGAAATTTATTGGAATCGAAACGGGTACTCCGTTGTCTGGCCTCTTCTTTTCTTTGAATACTTCTGGCAAACCGCCGAACGCCCTGACGGTCTTCCAAGATAAGCCCCGGTACGGGTATATTTTTGCCGTTCGGATCTTTGGCCACCATCGTAAAATAGGACGAATTACAATGTTTTTTTTCGCCGGTGGTTATATTTTCAGAATCTACCCGAACGCCTACCACCATGGATGTCCTACCAGTAAAATTGACCATTGCCCTTAAGGTAACCAGTTCGCCCACTTCGATAGGGTTCAAAAAGTCGACCTTATTCACCGAAGCCGTAACACAATAACTTCTGGAATGTTTGGACGCACAGGTAAATGCAATTTGGTCCATGAGGTTTAAAATATAGCCTCCGTGTATTTTACCGCTAAAATTGGAGTGGGCGGGGAGCATTAATTCCGTTATACTTACACGGGATTCTTTGGCCGACTTATAATTATCCATACAGAAATTACTTTTTATCTAAAATGCGGAGATTTTTCCTGTTCCACATGGGTTATAAAATAGTTGGTATCTCCCAGCCAGAAAAAGGTGGTGTACCTTTCCATATAGTCGAGCTTTACATAAGAACCTTGGTATTTTTTTAATTTATTTATGACTTCGGCGTCTTTGTCCAACACCGAAAACGTAAAAATTTGCGCCCCAGAGATCCCTTGGCTAATTTCGCCTTCCCATGTTTTTACCAAAACACCTTTATGGCTAATTTTTATCAACTCTCCGGAACGTACCCCTTCGCTGTAGGGTACATAGTACACAAAGGCATAGTATAATGCCAAAATTGCCAAAAGGCCTCCGCCTATAAAAAATAGTGCTTTTTTCATAATGTCGTATTTCTTGTTTTGTTGATGGTTGTTGGTTGTCCGTTGATGGTTGTTGCTTCAATCTACATTCTGACCAAATATTTGTAACTAATTAAATACCAATACATTAAAATTAAAACTTTCAGCCCTGTTTTCTGCCTTTGTTTTTTTCTTACGTTAGCCCCATAAGTCAATGCTTCGGAATATGGAGGATTGCACTCAACAATTATCCATTTCTATTTACAATTAAAACGATCAACTAACAACCATTAACCATTCGCAATGAACGCCACAGACTGTCAACCGACAGCGGACAACCAGTATCACATCACATTTCCAAATCCATTTGGTCTTCTTCGTTGTCGGCTCTTTTTAAAATAGCCTCGGGAATCGATTTTTTGGCCTTGGCGCCCATTTTCTTCAAACGTTCTATGCTATTGACTATGTTGCCCTTGCCTTCCACCAATTTGTTCATGGCGCCACGGTACTCTATCTTTGCTTCGTCCATTTTTTTGCCCACTTTGGTAAGGTCGGTCACAAATCCCTCAAATTTATCATAGAGTGCCCCGGCCTGTCGTGCGATCTCCATGGCATTCCGTTGTTGTTTTTCGTTGTTCCACATGCTGTCTATGGTGCGCAAGGTGGCCAGAAGGGTTGTAGGGGTTACAATGATTATGTTTTGTTCAAAAGCCTTGTTATATAAACTGCTGTCATTGTTTATGGCAATGGCAAAAGCAGGCTCTATAGGTATGAACATCAAGACAAAATCCGGACTTTCCATTTCGTACAGGTCCTCATATTTTTTTGCGGACAATTGATCGACATGCCTTCTGAGGGAGTTGATGTGATCTTTCAAAAATTTATCCCTGAACTCGTCCTCGGCATTTACGAAACGTTCGTAATCGGTGAGGGAAACCTTGGAATCCACGATCATTTTTTTGCCATCGGGCAGGTTGATGATGACGTCGGGAAGTACACGGGTACCGTCTGCACGGGTAAAGCTTTGCTGCACGGTATATTCGCGGTCTTTTTCCAAACCCGATTTTTCCAAAACCCGCTCCAGCACCAATTCGCCCCAGTTGCCCTGCATTTTACTGTCGCCTTTTAAGGCCTTGGTAAGGTTTTCTGCTTCCTGGGTTATTTTTAAGTTCTGAGTATGTAGATTGGCCAGCTGTTCTTTGAGGGCAGAATGCATCCCCACACTTTCTTTTTGACTGTCTTCTACTTTCTTTTCAAAAAGCTGAATTTTTTCTTGTAGTGGAGTTAGTATATTTTTGATATTTTCCCTGTTTTGCTCTGTAAACTTGGCACTTTTTTCGTCCAAAATCTTGTTGGCCAAATTTTCGAATTCTTTGGTAAATTTTTCCTGAATCTTCTCCACCTCCTCCTTTTGTTCCCTGTTTTTTAATCCCAAATTTTCCAAATCTGCCTGATATCGCACAATTTGGTTGCCCAGTTGCTCTTTTTCATCCTGTAAGTCCTTTTGTTGCTTTTCGGCAGCGATCAATCTTCCCTCTATTTGGGCTAAACTTTTCTGAAGCTGATTTTCGCGCTCCAAAAGCGTACTTTGCGTAGATCTCGTTTTTAGGGTTTGAATGTAATTGCCTAAAAAATAGCCTATAATGATAAAACAGGCTCCTGTTATAATGTAACCAATAATTGCGTCCATTCTATAAAATTGTTGGAAGTAAAGATAAAGGTTTGTTTTAATTTTAAAGGAAGGCGCGTACTACTTTATTACCCGAAAGGTGCCTGTGGAAGCATCAAACTGTATGGTGTCTTCCGGAAAAATATGTTCAAAGGCTTTGGACGCAATCAATTCGCAAGGTTGTCCAAAATGACAGTTGTCTTTTTCTAATAACAACATGCTATCACAGAGTTGTATGGCAAGGTCAATTTCATGGGTAGTAAATAGAATGGTTTTATGGGTACTGTGGGCAATGGATTTTAAAAGTTTTAAAATATGTGCCTTGTGGTACAAGTCTAAATGCGTAGTAGGTTCATCTAAGAGCATTACAGAGGTGTCCTGGGCTAAAGCCCTAGCGATTAATACCCGCTGTAATTGTCCATCGCTGAGTTCGTAACAAAGTCGGTCTTTCAATGAAACAATTTCGACCATCGCCATGGCAGCATCTATCTTTTCCTTGTCTTTTTGGGTAAGACTACCGATCCAGTTGGTATAGGGTTGTCTGCCCAGAGCGACCAATTCCCGTACGGTCATGTTTTTAGACGCCAGGGGTTCTGTAAGTACTACACTTATTTTTTCGGCAAGTATCGCCTGCGAATACCGTTCAATTGGTTTACCATCGATGATTAAGGCTCCGGATAATTTGGGTTGCACATAACCTAAGGTGCGGAGTAAGGTAGACTTGCCAATTCCGTTAATGCCCACAATAGCCATGAGCTCACCGGGATGCACCGAAAAATCCAGCGAACAGCCTACAATGGTTTGTTGCCGTTTTAATCGGTATCCAACGACCAGCTTTTCGGCTTTTAGGGTGATATGTGGTTTGTTACTGCTGATAGTTTTCGTTCTTAGATTTAAAAATCACTTATAAATTAAAAAATCATCCTTCTTTTTCGCACCAATAGCCAAATAACCACAGGAGCTCCAATAATAGAGGTGATGGCATTTATAGGCAATACGTTTGCGGAGTTGGGCCATTGGGCAATGGTGTCGCAGAGCAACATTAAAATAGCTCCGTAAATCGCAACGGCAGGGAACAGTATTTTATGATCCGTGGTGCGGAATAGTTGTCGGGTTAAATGGGGTACCGCAAGACCCACAAAGGCAATGGGCCCTGCAAAGGCGGTAATGCCGCCAGCTAAGAGTCCGGTTGCGGTAATAATCACATAACGCATTTTGGGTACGTTTATACCCATGCTTCGGGCATAATTTTCGCCCAACAATAGGGCGTTCAGGGATTTTATGGAGGCAATGCCCAGTAGTATTCCGATGGTAGATACAATGGCGAGCAGTGCCAGTTGGTTCCATGACAAATTCCCAACGGAACCAAAGGACCAAAAAATATATTGTTGTAATTTTTCGGCATTGGTAAAATAGGATAATACACTGACTACCGCCGCCGTAATACTGCCAAACATTAATCCTATTATTAATAATGCCATGGTATCCTTTACTTTTGTGGCAACCATCAGTACGGCCAATAAAACCAAAAAGCTACCAGCCGCAGCGAATAGCACCAGCGAAAAATCGCTCACTACATAAGTAGCCCAAATTCCGGTAAAAAAGGAAGACCCCATAATTAATAGTGCCACTGCAAGGCTAGCCCCCGAACTTATCCCTAAAACAAATGGTCCCGCCAATGGATTTCTAAAAAGGGTCTGCATTAAAAGTCCGCTTAGCGCCAAGCCACTCCCTACCACGATAGCGGTCAGTGCTTTAGGAATTCTATAATTCCAGATAATATAATGCCAGGCACTGTTCCCTAATCCATTGCCCATTAGGGAATGCAATGTATCCATAAAAGGAATGGAAATAGACCCTAAGCTAATATTGATACCGAACATCAGGAGCAAAGCGGCCATTAGTATAAGAAACGAAGTTCGATAGGTCATGGACGATGTCACTTATTTTAACGGTTTAAAAAAGAAAAGTTCATGATCTGGCAAAAGTTCAGGGTGAAAGATATGGATGAGATCTTGCAGCACCAAATCCGGACGGTTAGGTGCCAGTTCGTAATACAGCAGCCCTCCGGTGGCTCCTGTGGTACCGGCATAAGTGTATATTTTTTTGGCCTTATAGGCAGCAAATTCCATATAGTGGCTACTGCTGTTTTCCATTTCGGAATAGGACGTAAATTGTGAGGGCGCTATCCAAAAATCAGCTTCCTTTCCTCTTTGCAGTACGCTTTCCAAGCTCAGGGATAGACTCCCGGTTTCCCTGCTATCTTTCCATAAATAGTGCGCATTGGCATCGGACATAAATTGTGCGGCCCAACTGCCTCCTCCGGGCATATACCATACATCTTTGTACATGGCACCACTTAAAACGGAGGGATAGGTACGTGCACTTTTGGCCAATTTTTTCGAAGCTTTGTATGCGGTTTCAATGGTTTCAAAAATACTATCGGCCTTTTTTTCAAGTCCAAAAAAGGGAGCAAAGAACTTTATCCACTCCGATTTTCCCAACGGGGTTTCTTCGGTCCAATCCCCGTTGTACACCACGGGGATATCCGCTTTTTTAAGAGTTTCATAAACCTTGTTTTGGTTTTCAATACCAAACCCCACTAGTAAATCCGGATTAAGAGCCAATACCAGCTCGGTGTTGAGGGTTTCATTTTGCCCAAGTTCTTCTACCAATCCGGCATTTATACGTTTCCTTGTGGTCACGGAGGAAATGTACTTTGTGCCCGGAAATCCTACCAATCTGTCGGTAACGCCAAGCGCCTCTAAAGCTGGGATATGCGTGGTGGAAGTGACGACTATGTGCTGTACGGGGATGGGAATTACGGCATCATATTGGGCGGTGTTAGCTGGGATCGAATTAAATTTTTCTTTGGGTACCAGCGCATAGGTAAACGTGCGCTGGGCATTGGGCCATGGCGAAGAAACATGAATTACCGTAACACCTGAAGCCAATGTTGTGATGCTAAAACCTTTGGCATAGGTTATTTTAGTAGCATCCCGAAAAACGGTTTGGGAACCTGTTTCTTTGCTGGTTTCCTTGCACGATAGGGTTAGGCCTATAAAAAGGATGATGGCTAATTTCTTCAAGCGAACACTATTTAAGAAGTCTGTCCAAAAGTAACATTTTTAATCTTTGGGTTAAAAGTTTAAACAAAATGTTTACTTTCGCTTCGAATTTCGGTTCCTATCGTGTTTTTTTCGATGGGATTAAAAGGGAATCCGGTGCAAATCCGGAGCTGTTCCCGCAACTGTAAGCTTAGTCCGCCATTTAGGTGGATGCTTGTTACAACTTCGAAACCACTGTGGGCTCTGGTCCATGGGAAGGTCGGTAGCAAGACGCGAGTCAGGAGACCTGCCAAATTCAAAAAAACTAGTGTTAAACTTTCGGGATAAAGGTTTGCGTATGGGTACAGACATACTATGCTCCCGTTTATGTAATTAAACGAAATGAACAAAAAAATTTTTGGTTTCGGTACAGCCGTAATGGCCTGTGCCCTGGGTGTTGCGCAACAAGCCCAAAAAGATTCGCTGCCCCTGCAACAATTGGACGAGGTGGTAGTGAGCGATTCCCGTTTTCCTATAAAAAGGGAAAATTCAGGTAAGGTAATCATTAAAATTGATGCGGAAGAATTGCAACGTTCCCAAGGCAAGTCTGTGGCAGAGATAATCAACACAAAAGGCGGATTTGAAATTGCGGGGAGCCGGGGTAACGACGGCGCTGTATTGGGTGTTTTTGCCCGGGGCGGCAGGGGACGTCAGGTATTGGTGCTTATCGATGGTGTACAGGTTTCGGACCCTTCGTCATCTTCCCTGGAGTATGATTTTAGATTGCTTTCTACGGCAAACATTGCATCCATAGAAATTATAAAAGGAGCTGCCAGTACGCTTTATGGCACCAATGCGGCTACAGCCGTAATCAATATTATCACAAAGGCGGCGGTTTCTGCGGCAATCGGCGGTAATTTTCAATCCAGTTGGGGTACAAACCATACGGCGCAGGATCAAAATTACAATCTTTCCGATTTTTCCAATGCCGCCCGTATTTCGGGAACGCTGGCTAAATTTACCTATGTGGTCGGATTTTCAAATCGATATTCCAGTGGGTTTTCTGCCATTAAAACAGCTGAAAACGAAGAAGATGTATATTCACAGTTTAGCACTGATATAAAACTTGGGTATCAATTCGGTGATGCATTTAAAGTTCAAATCTACGGCAATCAAACCAAAATAGATACCGAATACGACGAATCTTTTGGACTTACCGATGCACCGTATCAATATCTAAGCGAACAAAACCGTGTGGGTATATCCTCGGTGTATAGCTATAACAGCGGTTCACTGCATCTTAATGCGGCCTATAGCGACTACGATTCGGAAGACATCAGTGCCTTTGGCGGCTTTTTTAAGGCCAAGAATACGGTGGTGGATTTTTACCATAAATACCAGTTTAACACAAAGTGGTATACCGTGTTAGGCTTAAATTATGTTCAGGATCGGGCCGAATTTGGTGCCACTGAAAAATTCACCATCGTAGATCCCTATGTCAATTTGGTCTATCTTACACCTTTTGGATTGAATTTGAATGCCGGAATGCGCCTAAATACCCATTCCGAGTATGGCACCCATGTGGTGTACAACCTAAACCCTTCCTACACTATGACCATAAAGGATGGCTATTTAAAGTTATTTGGTTCTTATGCCACTTCCTATATTACGCCATCCTTGGTGCAATTATTCGGTAATTTTGGACCTAATCCCAATCTGGATCCTGAAGACGACCGTACTGTAGAAGGCGGATTGGAATTTTCCTTGAAGCATAAACTGCGGATCAGTACCGCTTATTTTAATCGAAAAGAAAAGGATTTCGTGTTTTTTGACAATGTGTTGTTTATGTATCAAAATGCGCAAAATACTATAGATGTCCAAGGTTTTGAAGTAGAATTGGATTGGCAACTTACCGAAAAAATGCGGCTGAGCGGAAATTATACGTATACCGAAAGAAAGGGCGATAGTGCTATACGGATTCCTAAAAGTAAGGCAAATCTTGCCTTGGATTATACGTTTTCCGAACGCACTTATGCATCCTTAAATTACGCCCTTACCGGGAAACGATCAGATACCGACTTTAACACTTTTGCCAATGTAGATTTGGACGCCTATTCGCTTACAGGTTTTTATTTGAGCCATGAGTTGATGCGCAATAGGGTAAAATTATTCGTAAACGCCAGTAATCTGTTTAATGCCGATTTTGAGGAAATCATCGGGTTTTCAACAAAAGGGAGAAACATACGCCTGGGCCTGAATATTTCCTTATAAATACGATAAAAAATGGGGTCGCTGAAAATGAATCATGCCCCTTTTTTATATACAGTATAAGGTTCTATTGCTTTTTTAATTCCAGTGGTTTGTCCAAATACATATTATCCTTTAATCGAGTATACATTTTAGAACTGGTCAACAATTGAACGGGCATCTTGGCCGTAAAATCCTGTTTTGCCCCAACACCGGTTATCTCCTGTATGGCCCTGGCCAATAACGGCTCGTTCATATCGCCGAGGATGCCCAGATTGGCCAAATCCTCGTCCAGTTCAATATCGGGGAAGAAACCGGCGGTGTAATCTGAAAAGCCAACGGCATTTTCATTTCTACCTACCAATGGTTGTATGGCCCATTTGTTGTTAGCCTTTATTCGGTTTTCCCTACCGGGATCATAGATATAACTATTGTCTTCATCATCTACCATGGTAATGGAAAACTCGTTTTTGCCAGTAGTTGTGGTTCCTATATGGATAACATCGATATAAGGATCCAAGCCATTCATCACCAGCTCGCTGGCGGATGCCGTACTATTTGTGGCCAAAACGTATATCCGAGTAAGGTCCAATGCATTTATTGGTGTTCCTTCACCCGTATTACTGGCAAAAAAATCCTCCAGATCTTGGGAGCTAAACTGGGCTTGAAGCTTATCGTTCCATCTTTGTCGTAAGAACAGGTCGTTGGTTTTGGTACCGTAAACCATGCTGGACAACAAACGGGATGAGTTTACGGAGCCTCCCGGATTGTATCTTAGGTCCAGCACCAAATCCGTTACCCCATCCGCTTTTAACACCCCAAATGCGGCGTTAAGCTCTTCATCAAATTCGTTGGTGAAGGCGTTGTACATTAAATAGCCTATTTTTTTGCCATTGATATCGAATGATTTAGTTAAGAATACCGGATTTTCCACTAAGCCTTCCTGTTTGGTCAAGGTTACTTCCTTTTGATTTGGTGTGATGGTGTTATTGCTTATATCCGCCATATTTAAGGTATAGGTATCATTGGTGCCAAAAAGAAGTCCAGAAAAATTATTTATCGTCAAGGTTTGACCATTGACCCCAGTAAAAATTTCCCCTCTTTGAATATTTTTTGTGGAGGCATCCGAATTGGGCACAATATAGCGTACATAGCCGAAGACGTCATCGCTCCCTGAAAAACGGACCAAACCAAACTCCAAGCCATTACTTTTTGAGATGCCCGCAAAGTTCTGTACCAACTCTTTGAAGTCTTCGCTTAAAAAACTGAAACGGTCTTCGGAGAACAATAGTTCATTATTGTAAAAAGCATCAGGATCGGGAAATCCCTGCAGGTATTCCGTATATTCTGCCTCCGTAGCAAAACGGTCATCGGCTAAAACAGGAACATTGCCCTGCCAAAAATACCAAATGTTCATGGCTTTCCACATAAAATTTTGGACATCCACATTGGCATTGGGTGTTGGGTTGGGTCCTGAAGTGCCTACGCCATCATCGCCGCCGCTGCAACCAATTAGAAAGACCCATAGTCCCAGAAACAAGAATATATATTTTTTCATAGCTTATCTTTTTAACTCATCTTACAAAGGTAATTGTTGATTAGAATTTGACGTCAAAAGCGAAAAAATTTAGAAAAATCTTAATTTTTTAGGTAATCCCTATTTAAAATTTCCCTGTAAGGCTTACGTCTATTAGAACTACTGATAGTATTGATTTTCATATTTTCAGGAACAAAAAATGATAAAGACTTGGCCGAAGTACCATTAATTGCTTGCAGTGCTGTGGCTAATAAAGGTTCTTCGGGATTGCCAAGTTGACCTAAATTCCCTAAGCTTTCCAGGATCTCAATATCAGGTTGTAATCCGTTTGTAAATTCCGAAAAACCATCGGCATTTTCGTTAGTACCCACAAGAGGCTGTAGGGCATATTTATGGTTCGGGTTAGCGTCTGCGACTGTAGTAAAACCAAAATCCTCGCTCAAAACAATAAAAGGCAGCGGTAGGTCTGGCTGTCCGTTAGAGCTAAATACCTGATCCGGATTATCCACCAAAGTTACCGAAAATTCATTTTTACCTCTTGTTTTATCCCCAATATGGATAACATCAACGTAAGGAGCAAGGCTGTTAATGACATATTCGCTGGCCGAGGCACTATCATCCGTAGCAATGATATAAACCTTGTTCAGATTTAAACTATTGAGGGGGGTGCCGTCTATATTGTCTACAAAAACCTCTTCTGCGCCAAAAACGGGCTGCCATTTCGCATTCCATTTATCACGAGAAAGGATACTTCCCGAAAATTGACCCGTAATAAGGCTTGATAGGCGCACAGCCGACAGTACACTCCCCCCAAGATTGTAGCGAAGATCTAATACCAAATCCGTGATTCCTTGACTTTTTAATTCCCCAAAAGCAGCATTTAAATCATTGTCAAAATTGCTTGTGAAACTATTGTACATCAAGTAACCAATATTGGTTCCTTCAATTACTTTAGAGATAAGAATTGGGTTTTCGGTAATTTGTGTTTTTGTAACTTCTATGTTGATGTCATTGGGCACAACTTCATCACCTACAATATTGGCAAAGTTGAGGGTAATGACATCTGGGTTCAATAAATCGAGATTGCTGGATAGGATATTACCCTGATTGTCGGTAGTTGCAAAAAGCTCGGTACCATTAACGGCAAAAATAACATCACCTCGTTTTATGCTTGTAGCCGCAGCCGAAGAACCGGGGATCACATATCTCACAACAGCAATAACGACATTTCCCCCAGAGGGTGGACGTGTAAGTACAAATTCAACGCCATTGGTGGTAAAAACACCGGCAAATGCATTGAAAAGCAGATCAAAGTCGTCCACAATAACACTGAACCTATCTTTGGGCGACCGCAAAGTTTGAAAAAGACCTCCAGGGGTTTGGAACTGATTGAGAAAGCTAAAATAAGCATTCTGGCTTGCAAATCTATTATCGCCTAATTCTAAAACTTCGTCCTGCCAAAAATACCAGGAATTCATGGCACTCCATACAAAATCGTTCACTTCAGTCGTAAGCGCAACAGGGATCGGTTCTAAGGGAAGGGGTGGGCTAACGGTTTCTGTAATCACAGGATCATTATCATCGCTACTGCAATTGTAGAACAGGACACTTAGTCCAAGGAACAACAATACATACTTTTTCATAGCTTTTGTTTTAGTAGTTGCATATTTTTTACTCGATATAAAAACAACATCAACCGAAGTAACCTGCCAATGGTGTGAAAAAACATAGTCTTCCACAACAATTAGTTTAGTTTTGTCGAATATACTTACATTAAAAACAAAAAAAAATAAATTGTAACAAAAATCGATAACGGTCGTCTTCCCTATATAACCCGCAATAGGGAAATAGTAGGGAATCAAAAAGGGTGAAACAGAAAGTAAATAGTAAAAGTAGGTACAAGCCATAACCAGCTATAATTTTGTGCATGGATCAAACTGAATTTCTTCGTACGGTATTGCCTTTCAAGGATAAATTATACCGACTGGCCAAGCGGCTTTTGGTATCCGTGGAGGAGGCGGAAGATGCTACGCAGGAGATTTTGTTAAAATTGTGGTCGAAAAAAAATGCCATTTCAGAATATAACAACATCGAAGCATTTGCGATGACCATGGTAAAAAATTTGTGTTTGGATCGGTTGAAGTCGAAACAGGCAGGAAATTTAAAACTGGTACACAGCAATTATGAAGACGGCAATGCCTCTTTGCAACAACAATTGGAAGCAAACGACAGTATAAGTTGGATACAAAGTATCATGGCCGCATTGCCCGAACAACAAAAAATGGTAATGCAGTTGCGGGACATAGAGGGATACAAATTCGAGGAAATCGCCACCATGTTGGAAATGAACCCCACCGCAATTAGGGTAGCCCTATCCAGGGCACGGAAAACAGTACGGAATAAATTAATTGAAAAACACAGCTATGGAATTGGATAACATAGAAAAATTATTGGAAAAGTATTTCGAAGCAACTACCTCGGTTGCCGAAGAGGCCAAATTGAGGAAGTATTTTTCCCAAAAAAATGTGGCACCCCATTTGGAGAAGTACACCGCCATGTTCAACTACCTTTCCAATTCCAAAGAAGAGCGTTTTACAAGGCACGTTCCATTAAAAGGAACAAGGGGCTACTCTAAATGGATTTCGGTTGCGGCTGTGGCGGTTTTAGTGTTTGGCATCTACATTATAAACGAATATCAAGAAAGGAAGCAAGCGGAATATGCCTATAATGAAACAAAAAAGGCATTAGGTATGTTAGCTGAAAATTTTGGCCGTGGAACGGAAAAAGTAGCTCATTTAAAGGAATTTGAAACAACAAAACAAAAAATCTACAATAACAATTAAAAAATGAAAATCATGAAAAAGAATAGTTTAGTAATCGCCATTGCCTTATTGCCCATCATGGGGTTCTCCCAATCGGTATTTGATAAATATGAAGATTTGGACAATGTGAGCACCGTTGTGGTCAATGAAAGCATGTTCAAGCTATTGAGCAAAATTGATGTGGAAGTGGATGACCAAGAGACCAAAGACTTTATGGACATTGCCAAAAGCCTGAAGAACTTGAAGGTATTTATAACCGAGGACAGCAAAATCGGCGCAGATATGGGACTGTCCGTAGAGAAACACTTAAAATCGGCTTCCATGCAGGAATTGATGCGGGTAAAGGATAAAGATGCCAACGTTAAATTTTTTATACGTAACGGTCGCGACGATGACCATGTTAGCGAATTACTAATGTTCGTTACAGGGATAAAGAATGTGGATACAGGCGGTAAAAAACCGGAAACGGTACTGTTATCCCTAACCGGAGATATTGATCTTAATAAAATAGGTTCCCTTACAAAAAAGATGAACCTTCCGGAAGAATTGAACAAGGCCGGTAAAAAAGATAAAAAATGATAGCGATACTAAAAAACTGGGCTAAGGCAGTAGTGGTCTTTGTTACCTTGTCTGCCTGTTCTCCATCACAGAGCCTACAGGAATATTATGTGGAAAGTTCCCATAACCCCAATTTTATTGCTTTGGACGTGCCGGCAAGCATCTTGGACCTGGATATTGAGAGTTTAAGCGAGGATCAGAAAAAGGCGATTCGCTCCTTGAAAAAACTTAATATACTAGCCTATAAGAAAACAACGGGTAATGGCGCAGAGTATGCTTTGGAAAAGAAGAAGGTGGACATGATCTTAAAAGACGATGGGTTTACAGAGCTTATGAAATTAAATACTAGTTATGGTAAGGGCGTTGTTAAATATCTAGGTAATGGGGAAGCCATAGACGAAGTGGTCATTTATGGCAATAGTGATGATACAGGTTTTGCCCTTATACGGATTTTGGGAAAAAACATGAATCCAGCCTATTTGGTACACTTGATCCAGGCATTGCAAAAATCAGATCTTGGGGGCACTGTTCTTGGCGGCGGGTTGGGGCAGCTTTTAAAGAGTTAGGAACATTGAAAACAAACAGCCCTGTACTGCCCAAGAAACAACTCCTGGTTAGACAGGGTTATTTTTTTCCGAACATCCCTGTTTGGAATTTAGACATGAAGTTTGAAGGAGCAATACAAATAAGTCCATCTTAAATTTTCGCCAGTATTGTGTTTAGCGTATTACTTGGCCTAAGTGCTTTTTCCATCAGATCAACATTAGGCTTATAGTAACCACCCAAATGTTGGGGAGATCCCTGGGTGGAGTTGATCTCAGTTATAATATTGACCTCATTTTCGCTCAACGAATAATAAACTTTTGAAAATTGGGTCTTTAGCTCCTGATCGTCATCCTGTTGCGCTAAGGCCTCGGCCCAGTACAAAGCTAAATAGAAGTGGCTTCCCCTAACATCCAATTCACCAACCTTTCTAGAAGGGGATTTATCATTGTCCAGAAATTTTTCGGTTGCTTTATCTAGCCCATCTGCCAAAATCGCAGCTTTTTTATTATGGTTCTTTTCCCCATAAAACTCCAATGAAGCGCCAAGTGCCAAAAACTCACCCAGTGAATCCCAACGGAGATGGCCCTCTTCTAAAAATTGCTCCACATGTTTGGGCGCAGATCCGCCAGCACCGGTTTCGAACAACCCGCCCCCGTTCATCAAAGGAACGATTGAAAGCATTTTTGCACTGGTGCCAACTTCTAAAATCGGAAACAAATCGGTCAAATAATCTCTTAGAACATTGCCAGATACGGAAATGGTATCTTCCCCTTTCTTCAAGCGTCCTAAAGTAAACAAGGTTGCCTCCTCGGGGGACAATATTCTTATATCCAGACCGGAGGTTTCGTATGAGGGCAAATATAGTTTCACCTTTTTTATGAGTTCTATATCGTGCGATCGTTTATCATCTAGCCAAAACACCGTGGGGGTCTTGGTAGCTTTTGCCCTCGATACGGCAAGTTTGATCCAATCCTGGATGGGAGCATCCTTTACTTGGCACATTCTCCATATATCACCTTCTTCTACCCTGTGCTCTATCAATACCTTGCCGGTGGAAATATCAATGATTTTAACTGTTCCCTCCTCTTTAATTTCAAAGGTCTTATCATGGGAACCGTATTCTTCGGCTTTTTGGGCCATAAGGCCAACGTTGGGGACTGTACCCATTGTTTGGGGATCAAAAGCTCCATGCTCTTTGCAAAAATCAATCGTTACCTGATAAATGCCGGCATAACTGCTATCCGGAATGACGGCCTTGGTATCCTTTGAGTCCCCATTTTTATCCCACATTTGACCAGAGCTGCGAATCATTGCGGGCATTGATGCATCCACAATGACATCGCTTGGGACATGAAGGTTTGTTATCCCTCTCTCTGAGTTGACCATAGCCAGTTCAGGGCCGTTATTGATGGTGTCTTCTATTTCCTTTTCAATTTCCTTTCTTTTTGCTTCGGGAAGGTTTTTTAATTTATCCAATAAATTTTCAAGACCATCATTGGCATTGATACCCAATTTTTCAAAAGTATCGGCATGTCCATCAAATAGGGTTTCAAAATAGACTTTTAGGGCGTGCCCGAAAATAATGGGATCGGATACTTTCATCATCGTCGCTTTCAAGTGCAATGAAAATAACACCCCTTTCCTTTTAGCATCCAAAACCTGTTCTTTTAAAAAGGCGAGCAACGCTTTTTTGCTCATCACCGAGGCATCTATTATTTCACCTGAAAGAAGACCGAATCTTTCCTTGAGCAGATGTGTGGAGCCATCGGATCTCAATAATTCTATTTTGATATCCGTTGGGGCGGGAACGGTAATTGATCTTTCGTTGGATTTAAAGTCCCCATGAGCCATGGTTGCCACATGGGTCTTTGAGGATGGGCTCCAAGCCCCCATGGAATGGGGATTTTTTTTTGCATAGTTCTTAACGGCCTTCGGAGCTCTGCGATCCGAGTTACCTTCCCGCAATACTGGATTTACGGCACTACCTTTTATTTTGTCGTATCTGTATTTAATTCCTTTTTCTGTTTCATTTTTTGGATCATCCGGGTAGTTGGGCAAATCATATCCTTTATCCTGCAATTCTTTTATCGCCTCTTTTAATTGGGGGACCGATGCACTTACGTTAGGCAATTTTATAATGTTGGCCCCTGGTGTTATCGCTAGTTTTCCAAGTTCCAAAAGATCGTCCGTTATGCGTTGGGCTTCTTTTAAAAACTCTGGAAAAGCGGCAATGATCCTACCGGCGAGCGAGATATCCTTGGTTACGATCGCAATACCTGATGTCTTGGTAAATGCTTCAATAATAGGCAAAAATGATTGGGTTGCCAAAGCAGGGGCTTCGTCGGTCTTAGTGTAATAAATTTTTGGCATTATATGCTTTATTTAAGTAAACGGTGCAAATATACAATTTTATATAACCTAAAAAATATGCGTTTTGACCTAAGCGAACAAAGCCATTCAAAAGAGAGGTTGTCCGGAAAGCTCCAGACTTTATCTGGGAAGTGCCCAGAATATGAAAGTCTTAGGACCGGAATAAAAGACAAAAGCCATATCATCGTACAAGTACATTGATATGGCTTTCTAGAAATAGCTTACAAACCTTTTATCCCGTATGTCTACGGAACGGCAACCATTGATTGCATTTGCGGCACTATTTCAACGTTTGAATCACCTTTTGCCTCGGCATAAAGCGATTCTATTTGTTGTTCCTATGCTTATTCACAATAAAAGCATAACCTAAGTTTTTTTTTATTGGGGCAAGCGTTTTATAAAGGCCAAAAAGCTTTCACTACTTTGGCTTTATAGGTCCAATTTAAGTTTTTTATTCCCTAAGGTCTATAGCCTTAAACCAAACCCAACAACAAAACAAAGAACGCAAACTTCGCAGGATCTTAACCAATCTTCCACCTGAGTGGAATTTTCTTTAAATTCCTATGTTTTAAAAGTACAAAAAAAAAAACAATTGCCAAAGGTTTTGTCCAAAAAATAAACCAACACCGCATCAACAGGCGTTGTTAACAATTGTTTATAAAAAACATCCGAACAAAGGGGTGTTTTTGGCGTGCTCGGTACAATGGGCCTGTTTCTATGAACGAACTTCCTTGATCCTTGCTTTTTTGCCGGTAAGCCCTCTGAAATAGAATATACGCGATCTACGTACTTTCCCTTTTTTGTTGACCTCTATTTTTTGCAATGCGGGCATATTGACCGGAAATATACGCTCCACGCCAACGGTCCCGGACATTTTTCTTATAGTGAACGTTTCAGTGGATCCCGTTCCCCTTCTTTGGAGCACCACACCTTTAAAAAACTGTGTACGTGTTTTTTCGCCTTCCTTTATTTCATAATATACCGTTAGGGTGTCACCGGCCGAAAATTCAGGAAAATCCTTTTTGGGAACAAATTCGTCCTGGACAAATTTTATTAATGCTTCCATTGTTTTGTATTATTGTTACACATTAAAGCAACTTTCACGATTTTCGTCAGAGGTTGGTCTTAGCGAGCGCAAAAATAATTTATAAATCCCAAACTGCAAGTTATTTCCGTTTATTTTTTAAAAACCCGTGCAGGTATCGTTATTGCAAAAGATCCGGCCTTAGTTTGGCAGTCCTTTTTATGGCCTCGTCTTCCCTCCATGCCTCAATTTTTGAAAAGTTTCCGCTTAAAAGGATTTTAGGCACTTGCATCCCCTTATATTCGGAAGGCCTTGTGTAAACGGGCGGAGCCAATAGGTTGTCTTGGAATGTATCGGTCAGTGCCGATGTCCCATCGTTCAAAACCCCGGGAATAAGGCGTATGACGGAATCGCAAAGGACTGCGGCGGCCAGTTCGCCTCCGGACAGCACATAATCCCCAATGGATATTTCTTTGGTAATTAGGATTTCCCTAACCCTTTGGTCTACCCCTTTATAGTGCCCGCATAGGATGATGATGTTATTTAAAAGCGATATTCCATTGGCCATTTTTTGATTGAGGGTAGGGCCATCTGGGGTCATGTAGATAATCTCATCGTAATCCCTCCCTTCCTTTAATAGGGAAATACATTTATCAATGGGCTCTATCATCATTACCATTCCGGCACCTCCCCCAAATTGGTAATCATCCACCTGCCTATAGCTATGATCGGTGTAATCCCTTAAATTGTGGAAATGGATTTCTACCAACCCTTTTTCTATGGCTCTTTTTAAGATAGACGCTTCAAACGGACTTTGTAAAAGCTCTGGCAAGACGGTTATGATATCGATACGCATAGGGGCATTTTCTTTTAATGATACTGCAAAGATACGCTTTATGGACCTTTTTACGGTTTTTTACGTGGAACAACCCTCGTATCTGTTTTTGTTTTTATGGAAGGAATATTTTTTTTTTGCGGGAGTTTAATCCAAAGTGTTTTTTACCTATTTTTATCTTACAAATGCAAAGAGTACATGGATTTGTGTGCTATTCAACATAAATCCAATCGTCGGCATCAACAGGCAACAGATTTCCATTGATCCTCTTTAAATTGTACGGGTAATTTTTTAAATTTCATAATTTCAGGTAGAATGAAAAAAGTATTGTCCAATGTTTTGCCATTTATTTTGATATTTTCATCATGCACCAAGTTGGATACAAAGCTTATTGCTTCCAAATATTATCGTGGTGTGGTTAAAATAATTTTGATGGATCCCGAATTGGAGAGGATAAATCCGGGAAAAGGCTATTTTGGTAGGGGAACTGGCTTTTTTGTTACCGAAGATGGGTATATATTTACGAATAGACATGTGGTCGAAACATGCGTAAAGGGGTATTTGGACTATGATTATATGGATGAAACAGGGGCTGTCAAGGCTGGTTTTGCTACCTATTCGGAAGAGTTGATAAATGACAAAAATTTCAAGAACGCCGTAGCCGTAGGGTATACGATCCCCAAAGTCCAGGTTTTTTATGGGTCAGGAGAGAATGACTATCAAATTTTCACGGCAGAAGTAATAGCCATGGGGGTTGGTGCCTTTGATGGTGCCCTGTTGAAAATTGTGGGGGATGAAAACAGCAATCCGGGGGATTTTAAATTTTCCACCGTCCCCATAGGAAACTCAGATAATGTGCAGCAGGGAGAGCAATTATGCGTTTTTGGATATCCGCAACAAGTACGCGGTTCTTTGGACGTTATGCTCAGGGATATGAGCACGCTTAGTTTGGGTGTAATGAGCGGTCATGATTACGTTTTCAATTCGGATTATGGATATATTAAAACAGATGCGGAAATACATCCTGGAAATAGTGGAGGCCCTGTTTTTAACGAAGAAAATAAAGTAATAGGTATCGCCACGGCCAAAGGTGTCGATACGGGAATCGGTTTGGTAGGGGGCGTAAACGGCATGTACTACATCTCCGCAATAGACAATAATGCGCATCGTCAATTAATAGCCAATGGCCTCAGGCTCCCTAAAAAATTTTCGTCCATCAACTCCATTGTTGGGACAAAACAGCCCATAAAAACATTGGAAGAGATCAACTCCCTAAAAGGGATCAGCCCTAAATTCGACACTAACCTATATAATATCCCTTCCGTAACGGATTACTACAAAAACACAAGGGTTTTCTTTTCGAACATTTCAGTGGCGGATAACGACAACCAAATTCCTAATGAGTCAAAATCCTATAAACTATTCAACATTGACAGACAGACAGGTGGAAAAATATGGATATATGTAGATAATTCCCCGCTATCCCTATATACGGAACAAATAACGGTCTCTATAGATAAGCGGAACGCCGAGGGAACATACGAAGAATTTAAAGACTTGGCATTCAATGTTAACAGTGCTTTTGACTACACCTACTTTTCCCATGATTTTTATGAAATAGGAACGTTTAGGGTTTCCGTGTACTCTAAAGAAAACAAATATATCAATTCCGCGGAATTGGAGCTAATATATAGATGACGGGGCTCGTCTTTAAATTGGTCTATTTCGATTTTTTATGCTTGTTTATCTCATCCTGTAACTGTCTGCTTATTTTTTGTTCCCGCTCCAATGCCCTCCGTCTATGTTCCTCATATTCCAATTCCAGTTCTGACAAGGCTGCTTTTGCCTCTTGGGTGAGAATGTTCCCTTTTCTAAATCGATATACGAACAAAGCCAAAAGAACTAGAAGGCTCCCAATAATGGTCCATAGTATAAGGTTGTACATGCCTTTGGAAACCAATATTCCAAGAAATGACATGCTGTCCTTTTGCTCTGTAACGGTTGATAGGCTCTTGCTTGTCTCATCCAGCTTTTTGTTTAAGGAACTGATGGTGGCTTGATTTTCCGAAATGGCCGCTTTTAGTTCCAAGGTCTTTTTATTGGACTCGTTGATGGAATCCAGTACATTTTGCCTAAGCTTGTACAGGTTGCCCTCCCTTACCACTTCATATTTTATGCCATCGGCCCTATAGTTTCCGGATTTTGTAAACAAGTATTCAAATTGGCTTTTGATCGGTCCCTTGTCAAGGGATAAATTTCCGTCTTCGCCCTCTTCTTCCTGTGCAAATTGCAGATTGCATGTAAGTAAGGCCATTACAATAAATAGGGTTCTAAAAACTTTCATTTGGGAAATTCTTATCGTTAATAATGATTTAGAGCATACTAAAGTAAGCCATTAATCCCAATTAAGAAAAAAAAGTGAACATTAGGTTTGTTTGCCCATGGCAAAAATGCCGGAAAAAGTAAATATGGAAAACTTTGAAATAGTTACAATACACAAAAAAAGGCACTCTAGAAAGTACCTTTTACTATTTTGTGATTTTAGGTTATTGAAAAATTATCTTTTCCTTTTCCCCTTTTTCGTTTAGCATGGTAATGCTTGTGCGCCCGTACCTGGAGATTTTGCCAAAAAGTACTTTGGCATCCTGAATATCGGAAATTTCTTCATCATCCACGTAAAGCAATACTTTACCTTCCAGCCCATAACCGCGATAGGTTTCCGGAACCCCAACAATTTTGACCCCTTTTTTGGTTTTGAACAGTTTTCTGTCTTTTTCGGACAGGTTTTTAACGGTCAGGCCCATGGTGGGCAGGTTGATCGTTTGCCTTTCCTTCAGGGTTACGGGCACGGTTATTTCATCCCCGTTCCTTTCTACCGTTACCTCTATCCGGTCATTCGGCCTTTTGGCGGAAATATAGCCCGTTAGATCGGCGAACTTATGGACGGGTATGTTATCTATTCTTTTTATAATATCGCCATTTTGTAACTTGGCGTCGGCGGCTCCGGAATCTTCTTCAATTTCTTCAATGTACACCCCATCTATTTCATTTAAACCGTTTTTGATTGCGTAGGGCGAACTTAAGGATGGACTACTTATCCCTAGGATTCCGGTTTGCACGTTACCATACTCCATAATGTCTTCAACGACCTTCTTTGCAATATTACTGGGCACCGCAAATGAATAACCTACATATGAACCTGTTTGTGATGTTATGGCCGTGTTGATACCGATTAGATCCCCATTTGTATTTACCAAAGCGCCCCCACTGTTTCCCGGGTTCACTGCCGCATCCGTTTGGATGAAGGATTGGTTTCTGCCCAAATCCCTTGCCTTTGCGCTAACAATCCCAGCAGTGACCGTGGAAGTAAGGTTGAATGGGTTCCCCACCGCCAAGACCCATTCGCCTATTTTTGTGTTGTCGGAATCGCCGAAAGCCAAATAGGGCAACTTTTCTTTCGTATCTATTTTAATCAGCGCAATGTCAGAATTGGGATCGGTGCCAATAAGCTCCGCGTCATAGGTTTTGTTGTTGTTCAGTGTTACCTGCAATTGATTGGCATTTGCGATAACATGGTTGTTGGTAACGATATGGCCATCGGGGGAGATGATGACCCCCGAGCCTGTTCCAACTTGTGGTCTTTGATTATTTTCAAAGCCATAGAAAAACTCCATTATATTGCTTGGCCCTTGTTGATTGGTGGTAACGTTCCTTACATTCACCACGGCATTTACCGTATTTTGCGCCGCAATGGTAAAGTCCACCTCATTGATCCCTGAACCTTTGGCAGAAGTAGGGGCATAACTCGCTGTCAGAAAAGAGTTGTTGCCTCCTTCGGACACCAAAGGATAATTGGCTTTTTCAAAAAATAGTTTATAGGCCCCCAAAGTAATTGCACCGGCAAAAACGGAAACCAATAGTAAACTGCCTATCTTTTTCATACAAATTTGGATTTTAAAATTTATCAGTATAAAATTAATTGATTTTGATCTTGTCCCGGAAAGCTTTAACTAGTTTTTAACTGCCAATTTTACCTTAAATAAATCCTATCTTTGTATTTCATTATGGCATTATGGAGCTATCGTTTTATAAATATCAAGGTACGGGGAACGACTTTGTGATTATTGACAATCGCAAGGAAAATTTTCCTAAAGAGGCTACCGATCTTGTGGCGTTTTTATGCGACAGAAAATTTGGGGTAGGAGCAGACGGCCTTATTTTATTGGAAAACGATGATAATGCCGATTTTAAAATGGTCTATTTTAATTCGGATGGCAAAGAAAGTACCATGTGCGGAAATGGGGGAAGATGCTTGGTGGCCTTCGCAAAAGCATTGAACATCATTGATGGGGCGGCATTGTTTTCCGCTGTGGATGGGTTGCACCGAGCAAGCATTCAGGGAGAACAGGTAAGCCTTCAAATGCAGGATGTCCATGAAATAAGGGAAAAGCCGAATTATGTATTTTTGAACACAGGATCACCGCACCACGTACAATTTGTAAGGGATCTAAAGGACTTTAATGTGGTAAAGGAAGGTGCCAAATTGCGTTATGGCATATATGGAGAGCTGGGCAGTAACATCAATTTTGTTGAACAACGGTCCGGCGCAAAGTTTGCCGTCCGTACTTATGAGAGAGGTGTTGAAGATGAAACCTTGTCCTGTGGAACAGGGGTTACCGCAGTGGCTGTAGCAATGCATTATCTCGGAAAAACCAGTGATAATAAGATCAATGTTTCTACTCCGGGCGGTGATTTGGAGGTGGCTTTTGACTGTGCCGGTGGCAGATATGGCAATATTTATTTAACAGGTCCTGCCAAGCTTGTTTTTAAAGGGGAAATTACATGTTACATCTAAAGGGCGGGAACATTTATCTCAGGGCAATGGAAATGGAAGACCTTGATTTCCTGTATATTTTGGAAAACAACCCCTTTCTATGGGAGATTAGCGGTACCAATGTCCCATATTCCAAACATGTATTAAAAATGTACCTTGAAAATGCCCATCGGGATATTTATGATGTAAAGCAATTGCGCCTGTGCATATGTAGAAATGGACATACGCCGATAGGCTTAATAGATTTATTTGATTTTGATCCCAAAAACCTAAGGGCGGGAATAGGGATAGTTGTTCTGGAAGAAGCGCACCGCAATAAAGGGGTAGGGACGGAGGCCATTTCATTGTTGTGCGACTATGCTTTCTCGAACCTGAACCTTAGACAACTCTATGCAAATGTTGTTGAAGGTAACTTGGCAAGTTTACATGTCTTCAGGAAATTGGGGTTTACAGAGGTAGGGGTAAAAAAAGATTGGATTTTTTCTGCTAACGGCTTTAAAGATGAAATTTTGTTTCAAAAGATAAATAGGTAATGTACATAAAAAAAATCTTATTGGTTGTCATGCTTTTTGGGTTATTGGCATGTGGAGCTTTTGCCTATATGGTATATAATGCCGTTTTTTCACCAAACACAAAATTCGAAGATCAAGAAGTTTATATTTATATCCCCTCCAAGTCCACTTTCACCAATGTCCGGACATCCTTGGAGCCACTGTTGGAAGATATGGGTTCCTTTGATCAAATAGCGAAACGAAAAGGGTATATCTCCAAAGTAAAAGGAGGAAAGTACGCTATAAAGAAAGGGATGGGAAATAACGATATTGTAAATACGTTACGGAGCAATGGTATTCCTGTCAAGGTTTCCTTTAACAATCAGGAGACTTTGGCCAATTTGGCGGGTAGAATCTCAGATCAGATAGAAGCGGATAGCATTTCCTTGCTCAGGGCATTTAATGAAAGTGGATTTTTAAGGTCGAACGGATTCGACGAAAAAAGTAAACTGGCCATGTACATCCCCAATAGCTATGAGTTTTTTTGGAATACTTCCGCAGAGGATTTTAGGGAAAGGATGCTGAAAGAATATGAAAGGTTCTGGAACGAAGAACGATTGAAAAAGGCGAAACAAATAGGATTGACACCATTAGAGGTGGTTTCGTTGGCAGCTATAGTTCATAAGGAAACCGCAAAAGTTGATGAGCGCGGCAGAGTAGCGGGCGTATATCTTAATAGATTAAAGAAGGGCATGCCATTACAGGCAGACCCCACGGTAATATACGCTTTAAAGCTAAATTCGGGAAATTTTGATACGGTATATAAAAGGGTACTTTACAAAGATTTGGAACTGGATTCTCCCTACAATACCTATAAGTATTCAGGCCTGCCACCGGGACCCATTGCCATGCCCGATATATCCGCCATTGATGCGGTTTTAAATCCGGAAGCCCATGATTACTTTTATTTTGTGGCCAATGTTGAAAATTTTGGATATCACAAATTTGCAAAAACCTTGGCACAGCATAATATAAATAAGGAACAATACGTCCGTTGGATCAATTCCCAACGGATTAATCGATAGGCAATTCATCCCGATTTTGGAACATCTTAACTAAAAAGAAGGGGTTTTATGAAAATCTTAGGGCTTGATCGGTCCAAAGAGGCCGGTTCAGCCGTATATTTGCAAAGTGAAATTTAAGCATGCCATTTAAGTTCGGCGGTAAGTCTTAAGAAAACAACTATATGAGAAAGTGGATAAATTTTATTTGTCCTCTTATCATGATCTTTATTTTATTGAGTTTCGGATTCAGGGCAATATCCCACAAGGTTGTAGTTCCCGAAACGCTTAAGGTAAATGGACCTACTGAAGTTTTGTTCCCCAAAAACAAAACCGGCTATAAGTACACCGTGGCAATTCCCCCATTTCTGGGGAGTTCGTTCATCGGTTTCAAGGAAGCCCTGGCTTTCAAGGAATCCCAAGGGGATTATTTCACCATCAATACGTTAGGATATTTGGGCAAATACCAGTTTGGCATTGGTACTTTGCAATTGATGGGTGTTTACAATGCGACACGTTTTCTAAATGATCCCGTGCTACAAGAAAAAGCGTTCCACACGAACATAGCACGAAACAAATGGATTTTAAGGAAGGACATTGACCGTTTTGTCGGTAAGCGGATAAAAGGGGTGGAGATCACGGAATCCGGCATTTTGGCTGCGGCACATTTGGCCGGCCCGGGAAATGTAAAGAAGTATTTGCGTTCCTATGGAGAGTTCAACAGTAATGATGATTATGGGAGTAATATACAATATTATATGAAAAAGTTTTCGGGTTACGACATCTCTCATGTCTCTCCCAAACAAAATCCAAAAATTTAAGATCAACAAACATGAAAATGGGAGAGCCTCGTCTGTAACGACGGGGTTTTTTTATGCCTGTAACAAAAATATAGTTGGCTTTTTGTGGAGATCTAAGGTGATGTTTTTCCAGTCATTTATGGTTTTTGTTGCAATAAATTCACTGGAAAGCGTCAATTCGCTACCAATACACAGCAACGTAGATGGCGATAATACTTTAAGCATTTCTGCATAAAGCTTATCATTTCGGAACGGTGTTTCAATGAATATTTGCGTCTGCCTTGTTTCCCTGGAAATTTTCTCTAATCTTTTCAGTGCGCTTTTTCGTTCTTGGCCATCGATAGGCAAATAGCCATTAAAGGCAAAATTCTGACCGTTTAGCCCGCTGGCCATTAGCGCAAGAATTATAGAAGAGGGGCCTACCAGCGGCACTACCCGTATCCCTTTTTGATGGGCAATGGCGACCACATCGGCCCCCGGATCCGCTATTCCAGGGCATCCTGCTTCTGATATGATCCCCACATGTTTGCCCTCCATACAGGGTTGTAAAAAAGTGGGTAGTGCCCCTTGTTCCGTAAATTTATTCAAAATGTTGATTTGAAGACCGGATTGGGGTTTTTTGGAGCTTATTTTTTTTATAAAATGCCTAGCGGTTTTTTCGTTTTCTACAATGTAATGGTCTATGTTCTCAATGTTTTTTTTAATGGATATGGGCAATACTTCAAGAGGTTCGTTATCTCCCAATGTACTTGGGATCATAAATAATTTCCCATAAGAATCGGTGTTCGCATTCATTCAACTTATTTTAATTGTGCTGCAATGGCGGAGCAGGCGGCATCGATTAAATAAAAGACCTCTTCAAATTGTACTGCACCATCGTAATAGGGGTCGGGAACCTCTTTTAATTTTAAATCAACTTCATCCAATAACAGTTTTACCTTAGAAATGGCTTCTTCATTCTCTGCCAATTCCATAAGTGCGTTATAGTTGTTTCTGTCCATTGCATATATAACGCTAAAATCCGTAAAGTCTTGTTTTGAGAATTTCCTACTGCACTGCCGGTGAATATCAATACCATATTTTTTAGCTACCGTAATACTGCGCACATCTGGTTTCTTTCCAATATGGTAACCTTCAGTTCCTGCGGAATCAACAAAAACCAGTTCCGGATCAACCTTGCTTTTAAGAATGCCTTCGGCCAAAGGGGACCTACAGATATTTCCTAGGCAGACCATTAAAACCTTGGTTTTCATAACAAAAAAGTTATGAGAATTTTTTGCTCAGATCGTCTATGTATTTTCTAAACTGTTTGTCGGTCTCAGCGAGATTATCAACAGTCTTGCAGGCATGAAGAACGGTGGCGTGGTCTCGTTTGCCAATTTGGGACCCGATACTTGCCAATGATGCCTTTGTGAATTTTTTGGCAAAAAACATGGCCAGTTGTCTCGCCTGCACAATATGTCTCTTTCTGGTTTTGGATTGCAATGTGGCCACATCCATCTCAAAATAGTCCGATACCACTTTTTGTATGTAGTCTATGGAAACTTCACGTTTGGTGTTTTTCACAAACTTTTCTACGACATGTTGGGCCAATTCCAAAGTAACTTCTTTCTTGTTGAAGGATGATTGGGCAATAAGCGATATAATGGCCCCTTCCAACTCCCTTATATTTGTTTTTATGTGTTTGGCCACGTAATCAATGATATCATCAGGCATTTCAACACCGTCCCTGTAAAGTTTGTTCTTTAAAATGGAAACCCTGGTTTCATAATCAGGTGTTTGAAGTTCCGCGGAGAGGCCCCATTTAAAACGAGACAACAGCCGCTGTTCAATATCCTGCATATCCACGGGAGCCTTATCCGAGGTCAGGATTACCTGCTTTCCGTTCTGGTGCAGATGGTTGAAAATATGGAAGAACACGTCTTGGGTACCGGATTTACCGGACAGGAACTGCACATCATCAATGATGAGCACGTCTATCAACTGGTAAAAATGGATAAAATCGTTTCGGGTGTTTTTTTTAACGGATTCTATGTACTGTTGCGTAAACTTTTCGGCGGAAATGTATAGTACTGTCCTTTCGGGATATTTGTCCTTTATTTCCACACCAATGGCATGGGCCAAATGGGTTTTTCCCAATCCAACCCCGCCAAAGATCAATAAAGGGTTAAAGGAAGTCCCGCCTGGTTTGTTGGCCACTGCCATCCCCGCAGATCTTGCCAATCTATTGGAGTCGCCTTCCAAAAAATTTTCAAAACTATAATTGGGATTTAGTTGGGATTCAATTTTTATGTTTCGAATGCCGGGAATCACAAAAGGATTCTTCAATTCGGGATTTTTTGATTTTATGGGCACGTCCAATTCCTGGGGAGCCATATTGGATCTATTGGAACTCGGGATTCTTTCCGTAAAAGGCTCCCTATTGCCATAGGTATTTTCCATTTTAATAATGTACACCAATTTGGCCGTTTCACCCAATTCCTTTGTCAGGGCAACCTTCAATAGTTTTACATAGTGCTCTTCCAGCCATTCATAGAAAAATTTACTGGGAACCTGGATGCTAAGCGCACTTTCAGATAGTTTAACCGGCTTAATGGGTTCAAACCAAGTTTTGAATGCCTGCGGTTGGATGTTATCTTGGATAAAGTCCATACAATTTTTCCATACGGAATTGGCAGTAACACTCATTTTATAAATTTTCTCTTTATTTGGTTGGCTAGCTTGTTGGTCAAACATCCAACTGGAATATTCCAGCGGTTTAGGTTATGGCAAATATGTGAACAAAAAATCTAAAAAAAAAATCATTTAGAGTTGAATTTTCCCTTTTTTTTCCCCATGTTGGAACTTCAAAAGGCAATTCTTTAAATATATAATTTTTAACTTGAATAAAATGGATTTTAATGCAATTTCTTTTCGGGTCCGTTATGGGGAAACAGATCAAATGGGAGTGGTGTACCACGGGAATTATGCACAATACTTGGAGATGGGAAGGGTGGAATGGTTACGATCCTTGGGCTTTTCTTACAAGGAAATGGAAGAAGACGGGATTATGCTGCCCGTTTTTTCGCTACAAATCGATTTTAAAAAATCGGCTGTTTACGACGATATGATCACAGTGCAGACCTGGCTCAAAAAAAGACCGTCCGTCAAAATTGAATTTGACTATAAAATCCTCAATGAGGCACAGGAAGTTTTGGTTGAGGCAAACACTGTTTTGGCATTTATGGACATGAAAACAAAGCGTCCAATAAAATGTCCGGGGTATTTGTTGGAACAGATTGACTCAAGATCATTTTAAATCTAAATCATCCACAAACACAACGGTCACACCAAAAACACTTTCAAAACTTGTTATGGCATGGCTTACTTCTGTTTTACGAACAGCCACAACCAGTGTGCAGTCCAGTTCAATGCGTTGGGAACGAATCTCTATTTGCTGTTGCTTTATAATGCGCATAACCTTGTCCATTACCGAATACCCAAAGTGTATCCGTAACTGTTTTTGAAGCGTTTTTTCCACTATAATAGCCAATTCAAGAGCCATTTTAGCTGTAGTCCTATACGCTTGGACCAACCCGCCCACACCGAGTTTGGTTCCTCCAAAAATCCGCGCCACAGCAACAAGGACATGGGTAACCTTAAAGGCTTGTATTTGGCCATAAATGGGCATTCCGGCAGAATTGTTGGGCTCTCCGTCATCATTGGCCCTATAGCATATATTTTCAACCCCAAGTTGCCAGGCATAGCAGATATGGTTGGCGGTAGGGTGCTTTTTTCTTAAATTTTCGATGATTTCCTTAACTTGAAATTCTTGGCTCAACGGAAACGCATACCCGTAAAACTTACTTTTCCGGTTCTTGAACATGACTTCCTCTGTAGGTTTTTCAATAGTCCGGTATATGTCCCCCGCATTAGTTTCCATCAAAGTAAAAGAACCAATAAAATACTGGCCACGGCTAAAAAGATACCGGACCAGTTACGTCGGTTTAACCTTTCCTTAAAAAACAAGATCCCAAAAAGTGTGGACAAAAGTACCACGGCCACGTTATTCACCGTAAATACGGATGCACTGTTCAGCGTTTCGCTCTTTAATGCCCGTAACAAAAAGTGTATCGTAAAATAATTTGGAATGCCCAATAAAATTCCCCCAATTATATTTCGGAGATTAAATTTCAGGGGTGTTTTTGAAGCTCTCACCAAAATAAAAACAATACCTGTGCTTCCTGCGGCGAAAAAAACGACAGTGGAAAACAGGGGATAGTCCGTAACATCCATTTGTTGTTCCTGAAAATATTTAATTCCGGCATCGATCAAACCTGAACCCAAAAAAACAAGAAGGGGAAGTACAATGGCTTTTTTGTCCATGTCCATTTTTTGTTCCTTGACGGAACTAAGATATACGGCGGCGGCGGCGAGAAGTATACCTACTATTTTAAGAGGTCCCAACTCCTCTTGGTACAAAAAGACACCTAGCAGCACAGGGATAACAAAAGACATTTTCGTTGCCACTGATGCAACAGAAACGCCCAGGTTTTGAGCGGTTTTGGCTATCACATTAAAAACCATAATAAATAAGACCCCTAAAGCAAGGGTACCCCAAAACCAAGGTTTAACGGTAAGCCCCTGAGTAGTTACCCTATTGCCGTAAAATAACATGCTAACCATACCTGCCGTAAAATAATTGGTAATGATGGCGTATAGCGTCTGAACCTTATATGTGGAAAACAACTTAAAAATAACAAACAACAAACTGGAAAAGAGCACACTCATCAGTAAATCCCACATACTACAATCGGGATTTAAGAGTGGATACATCTTCAGACCCAACGATCAAATTCCATGTTTTAATGCCCAATTTGGCGGCGGCATCGGTATTTTCCTTAGTGTCGTCCACAAAAAGGGTTTCTTCTGCCCTTAATCCGTTCTGATCCAATACAAAATGAAAGATTTCCGGGTTGGGTTTTCTAAGTTGTATTTCGTGGGAAAGGTAAAATTGTTCAAAGGAATTTTTAAACCGACTGAATTTATGTGTGCCCATAAGCTTTTCCACATGCGGTATGTGCAGCGCATTGGTGTTGCTCAACAAAAACAGACGATGTGACTTTTCCTCGGCCAAATCCTCGATGAACTCCAAACGATGGTCGGGCAGATCCAATAAAATGGAGTTCCATATATGGGTGATAAAAGCGGGAGTGGCCATAGGATACAGCACCCCCAGCTGCTGTATGAACTCATCCGAGGTTATTCCACCCACTTCATAGATTTCATTGATCCGGTGGAGTTCGGACGTCAATTCGAGGCTTCCGCCCTGTTTTTCAATTTCCCTAATAACCCCTTGTTTGTCCAGATTGATGAAAATGTCTCCAAAATCGAAAATAATATTTTTAATCATTTATATATATGTTTAAAGTGTCTGATCCTATCTTTTGGGTTGATTTTATCCGCCCCTTCAGTATCGGGGCGCTCAATCCATTGCCAAATGCTTTATTCCCTCTGAAAACCCGGGCCTCATCCCATAAATTGGCATCTATAAAGCCTTGTAGGGTTTTGGCGCCTCCTTCTACAATGACGCTCAAAATTTGGTTTCTGTACATAATCTCGGAAATTTGCTTTGTGGTGTCCTTGGAAAAATCAATGGTTTCATAAGTAATTCCCGCTTTGTATTGCGCAGGGTCTGTAATTTGTGTTAGGACTATGGTGCGCACGGTCCGGTCCAGCACATGGAAGTCACCATCAATTTTCAGGTCCTTATCAATTATAATCCGCATCGGAGAATTTCCTGCCCAAAGTCGAACGTCTAATCGGGGATTGTCCTGCAAAACGGTATTGGTGCCTACTAAAATAGCTTGCTCCTGACTTCTCCATTGGTGCACCAATTGCCTTGAATAGGTATTGGAAATCCAGTGCGGTTTCCGATTACCTTTTCTTTTGTTATTTTCAGGAGCTATAAAACCATCCGTCGTTTCCGCCCATTTTAAAATGATATAAGGGCATTTTTTGGTGTGGAACGTCAGAAAACGCCTGTGATGTTCCCTGCATATTGCTTCCAAAATACCTACAATTACCTCACAGCCTGCATCTTTCAACTTTTGTATGCCACGTCCGGCCACTTTTTCATGGGGATCCAAAACCCCTACAACTACTTTGCGTATGCCATGTGCCAGTATATGATCGGCACAGGGAGGCGTTTTTCCAAAATGGGAACAGGGTTCCAAACTAGCATATAAGGTTGCTTTGGAAAGAAAAGAAATATCGGCATCCTTTACCGATGCCAGGGCATTTACTTCTGCATGGGGCCCACCAAACGGACTTGTAAATCCCTCTCCAATGATCTTGTTGCCATGTACAATAACACAGCCCACCATGGGATTGGGAAAGGTGGTTCCCAACCCATTTTTGGCCAATTGAATACATCGGGAAATATATTTTTCATGTATCTTCACTCGGTAAAAATAAAACAATAAAAGATACTGTTTCACAAAAATGGACAAAGCTAGTATTAGAGCAATTTTACCTAAAGATAATGCCCAAGTGGCTAAGGTTATAAGACAAGTATTGGAAGATTTAGGGGTTCCCAAAGTAGGGACGGCCTATGCGGATAAAGCACTGGATCACATGTTCGAAAATTATAACGTTCCAAGAGCAAATTATTTTGTAATTGAAGAAGAACATGAAATTCTGGGCTGTGCTGGAATTGCCCAATTGGAAAACTACGAAGGCAATGTATGCGAATTGCAGAAGATGTATTTTTTAAAAGCGGCAAGGGGTAGAGGACTAGGAGCTAAAATGATGAAAATCTGCTTGGACAAAGCGCGCTATTTTGGTTTTGAAAAATGCTATTTGGAAACCATGCCCTATATGGAAGACGCGCAGAAGCTATACCTAAAGTCAGGTTTTACCTATATTGATGCTCCTATGGGCAATACCGGCCACTATTCCTGTCCGGTATGGATGTTATTAGACCTGTAGCCATTATGCTCCTTAAAGAAATCAGAACCATTTTTCACAACGAGTTGGATGCCCTTTTTCCGAAGGAGGAAGTAGATCAGTTTTTTTTTATGTTTATAGCACATCATTTAAAGCTAAGCCGTTTGGATTTGGCGTTACAACCGAATCTCATCATTTCAAAAAAAGAAGAAACGCCTTTGTTTAAGGGGTTGAGTGAACTTAAATTAGAACGCCCCATTCAATATATTTTAGGGAAAGCCCATTTTTTTGGATTGGATTTTAAGGTAAATGAAGGTGTTTTGATTCCCCGACCGGAAACGGAAGAATTGGTAGCATGGATTGTTGGGAACCTCAGGGATAAAGATTCGGAAACGACTATTTTGGATATGGGTACGGGTAGTGGCTGTATTGCTGTTGCCTTGGCAAAGAACTGTGCAAATGTAAAAGTGTATGCCTTAGACGTCTCCGAAAAAGCCTTGGAAATAAGCAAACAGAATGCGATAGATAATGAAGTATCCATTGAATTTATTCAGGAAGACATCTTAGAACTTGAAACTTTGGATATTTCTTTTGATGTCATTGTTTCCAATCCGCCATACGTTAGAAACGCGGAGAAAAATGAAATGAACGGCAATGTGCTGAACCATGAACCGGAAATGGCACTTTTTGTTTCGGATTCAGATCCCCTTATTTTTTATCGAACTGTCCTAAATTTCGCTAAAAATAACCTAAAGAAGAACGGTGCGCTATATGTAGAAATCAATCAATATTTGGGAAAAGAAACCATACAGCTTTTTAATGATCGGAATTTTTCAGAAATTGAATTGCGAAAAGATATTTTTGGAAATGACAGGATGGTAAAAGGGAACTACAAGGGAATCTAAAATCAATTAAAATAATTTTAGCCTTATGAAAAATATCGTCGTTTTTTGTGGCAGTAGTGAAGGCAATGATCCAAAAATTCTTGCGGATGCCTATGAAATGGGCAGTGTTTTTGCCAGGCGAAAAATAAACTTGATTTACGGTGGAGCCAAAATTGGGGTTATGGGAAAGGTTGCACAGGGCGTTTTAGAAAATGCGGGTACTGTAATTGGGGTTATCCCCAATTTTCTATTGAAAAAAGAAGTGTTTCATACCGAACTTACAGAACTCATTATTACCCACAACATGCATGAGCGAAAATTGAAGATGCACGAACTATCCGATGGTATTATTGCACTTCCGGGCGGCTATGGAACGTTCGAGGAATTGTTTGAAATGATTACATGGGCGCAACTGGGATTACACCAAAAACCGATCGGATTATTGAACATCAATGGTTTTTATAACGATTTGTTACGGATGATAGGAACCATGGTGGTCAGGGGGTTTTTAAAAAAAGAAAACCGGGAAATGATTTTAGTATCGAATTCCATAGAAGACCTTTTAGGGCATATGGAAGATTATGTACCACAACCGCTGCCAAAGTGGCTTAAAAAAGAAGAAGTATAAATGGACATCAAATTGCAAATAGAAGCGCTTCGTGAGGAACTAAATGTGCATAATTATAATTATTATGTGCTGGATAGTCCCACTATATCCGATTATGAGTTTGATATTAAATTAAAACAATTGCAGGTACTGGAAGCGAAGTATCCTGAATTTTATGATGCCAACTCGCCCACCCACCGTGTCGGCGGAACAGTAACCAAGTCTTTTAAAACGGTTGTACATGAGCAACGCATGTATTCCCTTGAGAATTCATATTCCCTGGAAGATCTGGAAGAGTGGGAAAAGCGTATTCAACGCGTTTTAGGGGATGCCGAAATGGAATTTACCTGCGAATTGAAATACGACGGGGCTTCCATCAGCCTTACCTATGAAGAGGGCAGATTGGTAAGGGCAGTAACCCGAGGCGATGGCGTACAAGGCGATGATGTTACGGCCAATGTAAAGACCATACGCTCCGTTCCCTTAAAATTAAAAGGAGATTATCCGCCAAAATTCGATATTAGGGGCGAAATAATTCTTCCGTTCAAGGGTTTTGAAAAAATGAATCTGGAACGCATAGCCATAGGGGAGGAGCCTTATATGAATCCGAGAAACACGGCCGCCGGAAGTTTAAAACTTCAGAACAGTGCGCTTGTGGCGCAACGTCCGTTGGATTGTCTGCTATACGGCATCAGTGGTTCCAACTTAAATAGTAACACGCAGTTTGAAATGCTTGAAAAAGCGCGTCAATGGGGCTTTAAAGTGCCTTCGGTTGCCAAGTTGTGCAAAAATATGGCAGAGGTACTTCAATTTATTGATTATTGGGATCAGCAACGCCACACCTTGCCCTATGAAACTGATGGCGTCGTCATCAAGGTAAATCGGTTAGATCAGCAGGAGGAACTTGGATATACCGCAAAATCCCCCAGATGGGCCATGGCCTATAAATTTAAGTCCCAGCAGGTTTCCACCATACTCGATAAGATTACCTATCAGGTGGGGCGCACCGGTGCCATAACACCCGTAGCCAACCTAAAGCCTGTATTATTGGCAGGAACCATTGTAAAACGTGCTTCGCTGCACAACGCAGATCAAATTCAAAAATTGGATGTTCGGGAGGGCGATACGGTTTTTGTAGAAAAAGGCGGAGAAATCATTCCCAAAATAATAGGTGTGGATTTAAGCAAAAGACAAGCCGATTCCAAGCCAACCACATACATAACCCATTGTCCGGAATGCGGAACACCGCTGTTGCGAAATGAAGGGGAGGCACAGCATTTTTGCACCAACTATTACGGTTGTCCGCCACAAATAACAGGGCGCATCCAACATTTTATTTCCAGAAAGGCCATGGACATTGAGGGTATGGGGGCAGAGACGGTTGAATTACTTTTTAAAGAAGGAATGATACAGAACTATGCAGATTTATATGTTCTTACCAAAGCGCAACTCATTCCCTTGGAGCGGATGGCAGATAAATCGGCCGAAAACTTGGTGGCCGGCGTGGCTGCCTCTACCCAAATTCCTTTTGAGCGGCTACTCTTTGCTTTGGGAATCCGCTTTGTCGGGGAAACCGTAGCCAAAAAACTGGCAAAAGCCTACAAAAATATCGATGCGTTACAAAACGCCTCCCTGGAGGAACTTACCGCTGTGGATGAAATAGGCCCACGTATTGCACAAAGTGTGGTCGAGTTTTTTCAGAATGATTTAAACCTGGAAATTATAAGCCGCCTAAAAAACTATGGTTTGCAGTTTGAAATTTCTGTCGATAAATTAGCAGGCCAAACCGATATCCTAAAAGGAAAAACTTTTGTGATTTCCGGAGTTTTTGAAAAACTAAGTAGGGACGACCTTAAAAAAATGATTGAAGATAATGGGGGCAAGGTAGCTTCTTCCATATCCTCCAAAACCGATTATTTGGTGGCCGGGGACAATATGGGACCCAGCAAAAAGACCAAGGCCGAAACGCTTGGGGTACAGCTTATTTCTGAGAATGATTTTCTGGCGATGTTGTAATTAACCTATCTTAACCCTTGGTTTTCTCTGATTTCAGGTATATTTGAATTCTATTTTTAACGGAACAAAAACTATAAAAATAAAATGAGACTCTACAAAACGACAAAAGGTATTCTTGTTGAATTTAAAAATAAATTTTATATACTGCACAAAGAATGGGACGCCTTGATTGGCAGTGATTCCGTTTATGACGAGCTTTTGGCAAACATCCAGTCGGCCTCACCCATACACAATGCTGTGGAACTATTGGAAAAACAGCTTATGCCTCCTATTGGAAATCAGGAAATATGGGCTTCGGGAGTAACCTATTTCAGCAGTCGGGAAGCCCGAATGGAAGAGTCCAAAGATGCCGGTGGCGGCGATTTTTATGATCGGGTATATTTTGCCGAACGTCCGGAACTCTTTTTTAAAAGTGCCCCATACCGCGCTGTAGGCCATTTACAGGAAGTTCGGATCCGTAAAGACTCCAACTGGAACGTACCGGAACCCGAACTCACCCTGGTGATTACGCCCAAAGGTAAAATCATTGGCTACACCATTGGGAACGATATGAGCTCACGGGATATTGAAGGGGAAAATCCATTATACCTACCTCAGGCCAAAAGTTATGATGGGGCCGCCGCCATTGGTCCCTGTATTTGGCTCACTAAAACACCTATTCCCTTAACAAACAAAGTGACTATCAAAATAGAACGGGAAGGCACGGTAGTTTTTCAGGGGGAAACCCGTTTGGATCAAATGAAACGAAAGTTGCCCGACTTGGTATCCTATTTGTATCGGGAAATGACCTTTCCGAACGGATGTTTGTTGATGACCGGCACAGGCGTGGTACCTCCGGATATCTTTACCCTAAACAAAGGCGACATCATTCATATTACCATAGATCCCATTGGTACGTTAACGAATACGGTGGCTTAGCGATGGAATCAATTTCATTATAGCAACGGACAATAAGATGATCGATCCCAAAAAGTATGATCAATTTAAGGCAAGTTTAGCCCTTTCAGCACCGCCTTCACCGTGGCCCGAAGCCCTAAAAGCCATGTGGTTCGATGCCAAAGGCGATTGGCATAATGCGCACGACATAGCGCAAGACCTGCACAATGCTCTTGGTAGCTGGCTGCATGCCTACCTGCACCGTAAGGAAGGGGACGAGTATAATGCCCGCTATTGGTACGGAAGGGCAGGCCGAAAATTCCCGAACCAATCTTTGGAAGAAGAACAACGGGAAATTATGACGTATCTTTTAAAGGAGTGATTTTATGCCATTGTTAATTCTTATGTTGAAGATGAAAATTACAAGAAACAGTAGATATGCCTTATTTATAATTACATTTTGTTCCATTCCTTCACGATCCATTAAGCCCATATTTCTTGAACGTAACAATACTCAGTGCCTAAATACATAATGAGTAGCCCCGAAAAATCACAAAAGGTGGTAGCGCATTTTTACAAATGACTAAATTCAACATTGAAAAATCAATTAACGCTTAAAAAATAAAGATTATGGCACTTATCAATCCTTATTTAAACTACAATGGAAATGCAGAAGAAGCATTCAATTTTTACAAATCAGTATTTGGCGGGGAGTTCACAAAAATTATGCGTTTCAAGGACCTATCAAGCCCCGAATTTCCAGTAGCAGAAAATGATGCGAATAAAATTATGCACATTGCTTTGCCTATTGGCAAGAATGTTTTAATGGCAAACGACGTTCCTGAAAGTATGGGACAAACAAATGAAAACGAAAACAGGTCCAAAATATCAATTAGTGCAGAAAGTCGTGAAGAAGCAGACAGATTATTTAACGGACTTTCAGAAGGCGGAAATATTGAAATGCCTATTGCCAACAGTCCTTGGGGTTCATACTTTGGAATGTTCAGGGACAAATTTGGTATTGAATGGATGGTGGATTATGACCCAAAATATAAAGGAAACGTATAGGCGAAAAACAACGAACGCCTAACAGTGATTTGAAGAAATTGGGGTTTTTGGGCTTAATTTAAAGTTGGTTCTGTATTTGTAAAGTTCAGTATTTAACCCGAAACCACTCGCCTACTTTTCCCCAACTGCTTCAAGCTGCAAAACAGTATAGGCCATGAAACATTGACTTCTTTGCCTAACGCAAAAGGAAGGCATGGACAGGAAAGGGCAAGTAAAATGAAATGGCCTGGTTTAAACCGGCTATTAGGATTGCAATATCCAATTTTCGTCATTTTGCCACCCTTTAGGGATGGGTTAAGAAAAAAAAGGTCGAAAATAAAATCATTTTTGCCCTGACCAAAAAGCCTGTCCCGATCTTATTTCGGGAAGCTTGCCCTTTCCCAAAGCAACCAAACGGAGTGATGGTTTAAATGCTCATTTAGTGAGATAATAAATAATTATCCCTATTTTAGCGGACTATTAAACAAGTTCAAGAATGAACCGAATAAAAGACGTTTTAGAACAGAAGGGTATTAAACAGAAATGGTTGGCTGAACAACTTGGCAAGAGCTACAATATGGTAAACTCTTACGCTCAAAACAGACGACAACCAAGTTTAGAGGACTTATACAAGATTGCCGAAATCCTTGATGTTGAGCCGGCAGCATTACTAATGGAAAGAAAAAAAGCACAATAGAATATGGACGGAACAAGTCTTACGCCAGAACAGGAAAAACTCAACGCATTGCGACAGGTTTTGCCTGAGGTATTTGCCGAAGGGCAACTAGATTGGGAAAAACTAAAAGCAACGCTTGGAGAAGATATAAACTTTGCCAACGAACGCTATGTATTGAATTGGGCAGGAAAAAGTGATGCGTTTAAAGTGCTGCAAATGCCCACCACCAAAACACTTGTTCCTGCCAAAGACGAAAGCGTAAACTTTGACGAAACCGAAAACTTTGACGAAACCGAAAACATTTTTATTGAGGGCGAAAACTTGGAAGTGCTGAAAGTGCTGCAAAAAAGCTACTTCGGGAAAGTGAAAATGATTTACATAGACCCGCCTTACAACACCGGCAACGACTCTTTTATTTACCCCGACAAGTTTAGCGAAAGCAAAGCCGATTATGAAAAACGGGTAGGCGACAAAGACGAAGAAGGCTATATGACCAAAGACAGTATTTATCACCCTTCCTTTGGAGGGGACGGGGGAGGATTCAAAAAGAACAGCAAAGAAAACGGGCAATACCACAGCAATTGGCTCAATATGATGATGCCTCGTTTGTATTTGGCAAAAAACCTACTGCGACAAGATGGGGTGATTTTCGTTTCTATTGATGATAACGAAGTTCACAATCTTCGGTTATTAATGAATGAGATTTTTGGGGAGGAGAATTTTGTAGCAAACATAATTTGGGAGAAAAAAACGGGTGCTTCTGACGCTAAAACAATTGCGACAACAACTGAATACGTAATAGTTTTTTCTAAAAACAACATTGAATCAGTATGCTCTTTTTCAAAAAATAAAGAATCTTATGATTTGAATAGGTATAAACATAAAGACCAATATTTTGAAAAGAGAGGTCCTTTTTATTTTGATAATTTAGATAGAGGTGGATTACGCTATAGTGATTCACTAAATTTTCCAATTGAAGCTGAAAATGGCGAAAAAACATATCCCAACGGAAGAACTGAATTTGTGAATGATGGTTGGATTTGGAAATGGGGTAAAGAAAAAGTAAAATGGGGATTTGAAAATGGATTTTTAGAAATTAAAGAGTCAGCAACAAAGGAAAGCGGTTATGCAGTTTATTACAAGAATTATCTATATGTTGATAATGAAGATAATCCCATTGAAAGGTCTGCCCCATTGAAAAATTTAATATTAGGTGTAAAAAATCAAGATGGCTCTTCTGATATAAAAGATATTTTCAACGCAAGGTATTTTGATTATCCAAAACCAGTAAAATACATTAAAATCATTCTTAAATACATTGAACTTAATGAGAGTGATATAGTTTTGGATTTCTTTTCAGGAAGCGGAACATCAGCCCACGCAGTGATGGATTTAAACGCAGCAGATGGAGGCAATAGAAAATACATTTGCGTACAACTTCCCGAACTTTGTGACGAAAAAAGCGAAGCCTACAAAGCAGGTTACAAAACCATAGCCGACATAAGCAAAGAAAGAATCCGCAGAGCAGGAAAATCAATTATTAATGGTCAATTATCAATGCTTAATGAAAAGAAGGCACAATTAGAAAAATTAGTAACAGAAAACACGCTCATCAAAGACCAAGAGAAAATTGATGCATTGCAAGTGGAAATTAATAATTTACAATTAACCATTAACCATTTTGATAGCGGTTTCAAAGTCTTAAAATTGGCCGATAGCAACTTCAAACAATGGCAACAATTCCCCTCCTTCGGAGGGGTGCCCAACGGGCGGGGTGGTAAAGAAGAACAGGCCCAAGCCCTTGCCGAGCAAATAAAATTGTTTGTTGACCCTGTTGCAGAAAATGCCACTATTGAAAATATGGTGTACGAACTCTTGCTCAAAAGCGGTAAAGACTTGAACAGTAAGATATTCCCCTCCTTTGGAGGGGTGGTCGAAGACCGGGGTGGTAATTCACGCAATTCTAAAAACTATTTTGAACTACCTTTTAATCCAAAACTTAAGGAAAGAGCTAAAGAACTTCGTCAAGCAGGCAATTTGTCAGAAGTTTTATTTTGGAATCAAGTAAAAAACAAACAATTTAAAGGTTTCGACTTCGACCGGCAAAAGATTGTAGGAAACTATATTGTAGATTTTTATTGTTCAAATTGTCAAGTAGTTATAGAAATTGACGGCAGCAGCCATGATGAAAAAGCAGAATATGATGCCGAAAGGGATGCCTTTCTCGAAAATTTGGGATTGACAGTGATACACATACCTGTGGCAGAAGTAATGAACAATATGAGTGGGGTAATGCAAATGCTTTTTAACCACCCCGCCCTGAAGGGCACCCCTCCAAAGGAGGGGAATTCGATGCCGAATTACTATGTAATAAACGATACTGAATTGATATTGCTTTTGGAAAAAGCAACGCAAGAAATAATTGATGCGGTAATTGCCGAAAAACCTATCAAAGTTATTGCCTTAGACAAACTTTTTAAAGGCAACGACCAATTGAAAACAAATACCGTACTGCAAATGAAAGATGCAGGGATTGAATTTAAAACAATATAAGTATGGCAGAAAAGATTAAAAAAATTGAAGTTGAAGGCAATATAATTACCATTGTTGACCACAATTCCGAAGACTTTATAAGCCTTACTGATATGATTAAAGCCAAAGATGGCTCTTTCTACATAAGCGATTGGTTGCGAAACGCCAATACACTTGATTATATCTCGGCTTGGGAATCAATGCACAACCCCAATTTTAATTATGGCGAATTCGCCACAATTAGACAATCGGCAGGTTCTAATGCCTTCAAAATCAGCGTTAAAGAACTGATTGATAGCACAAATGCAACCTGTATCATAGCTAAAGCAGGAAGATATGGTGGCACGTATGCACACAAAGACATTGCCTTTAATTTTGGAATGTGGATTAGCCCGGTATTCCAATTATACATAGTAAAAGAGTATCAACGACTAAAAGAAATTGAAACCAATCAATACAACCTAGAATGGAATGTAAAAAGGGTATTGAGCAAGGTTAATTACACCATTCAAACAGATGCTGTAAAAGATTACATTTTACCAAAATCAAATTATACAAAAGACACGGAATGGTTAGCTTATGCAGAAGAAGCTGATATTTTGAACGTGGCTTTGTTTGGATGTACAGCAAAACAATGGAGAGAAGCAAATCCACAGCTAACATTGGAAGGTAAAAACCTACGAGATATCGCCAGTATAAACGAATTAGCCATCTTATCTAATTTAGAATCGGCAAATGCAGATATGATAAGGGAAGGTATCGGTAAAAAAGAACGGTTTGAAAAACTCTATAAAATTGCTAGATACCAAAAGGAAATCCTAGACAAACAGGACTTTTTAAAATCGCTTAAAAAAACATCTGATGACATTTATTTAGATTCAGCTAACTCAAAAGAACTTCCTGAATAATGACAATAGAATTTAAAACAAAATAGCTATGCTTCAAAATATAAAAATAGAAGGATTTAAGTCTATCAAAACATTGGATTTGAAACTAAGTCCAATAAACCTATTGATAGGTTCAAACGGAGTTGGTAAATCCAATTTCATTTCCTTTTTTAAGTTGGTAAATAACATCTACGAACAAAGGCTTCAACAATACTCCTTGAAAAGTGGTGTTGACAATCTGCTTCATTATGGCAGAAAAAACACTACTGAAATAAAGGGTTACTTTGATTTCGGGAATAATGCTTATCAATTTAATTTATTGCCAACAGATGAAGATACTTTTTTTATAGGAAGGGAAGATAGTATTTTGAATTATACAAATCAGTACAACAAGACTTTTTATGATGAAAATATCAAAGAAAGTAGAATAAAAGAAAAGTACAGAATTAGAGATAATTATTTATGCGAACAATTAGAAAGTTATAAAATTTATCATTTTCACGATACCAGTATTTCTGCTCCCCTTCGCTCAGTTGCTAAAATAAATGACAATAGAATTCTAAGTGAAAATGGTGGAAATCTACCAGCTTACCTCTTCTATTTAAAGGAAAAGCATCCTTTGAGCTTTAAACGAATAGAGAAAATTATACAATCAGTTGTTCCATTTTTTGAAAGATTTGATTTAGCTCCGCTATTAATTGGAGAAGAGGGGAGAATTAATTTAAAGTGGACCGAAGGGGAATATCCAGAACACTATTTCGATGCAAAAGATTTATCTGATGGTAGTTTACGTTTTATTGCATTAGTTACCTTATTGATGCAACCCAAACTACCGAAAGTTATCATTATAGACGAACCTGAATTGGGTTTACACCCAACTGCAATAAACAAACTATCAGGTCTAATAAAATCAGCCGCAGCAAAAGATTGTCAAGTTATTGTTTCTACACAATCCGTAACGCTACTTAATAACTTTGAAGCCGAAGACATCATTACAGTTGATAAGGAAGATAATCAGTCAGTTTTTAGAAGGTTGGACAAGGAAGTGTTAAGTAATTGGATAGAAGATTATTCAATTGGAGAATTATGGACAAAAAGTATCATTAAAGGGCAGCCACTATGAAAAGATTAATAATAGTAGTAGAGGGCGATACTGAAAAAGAATTTGTTGATAAAGTATTAAGTCCTTATTTATATGCTAAAGGCTTGCTAAGTGTGAATTGTTTTAAAATAAAACATACCAAAGGTGGATTAACAAAATACCAGCATCTGAAAACAGATTTAATTAACTGTGTTTATGAAAGCAATGTATTGGTTTCAACTTTAATTGATTTTTATGCATTGCCTAAAGATTTTCCTAAGTATGAAGAAGCAAGGGCAATTGTTAATAGAGCAAATAGATTGGCTTTTTTGGAAAAAGCAATTGTAGACGATTTAGAAGCAGAAAAAGGACAAGCTTTTCCAAATTTACTACCATACATTCAACTTCACGAATTTGAAGCTTTGGTTTTTTCTTCAATAGATGCAATCAAATCGCTATACTCAAATGAAGATGCAAAATTCAATGAGTTGGAACAAATTATAGCTGCATATCCGAATCCAGAAGACATTAACGATAGTCCCCAAACAGCCCCTTCAAAAAGGCTCAAGAATAACCAATTAATCAGAGGTTATAATAAAGTTAATGATGGAATTATGATTATTGAAGAAGCTGGAATCGATACTGTTCTAAGTAAGTGTCCCAGATTTAAAACTTGGGTAGAAACATTAATTGAAAAAGTAAAAGAATGAAATTAACGTTTGAAGCCAATCTCAATTATCAACAGCAAGCCATAAAATCCATCACGGATTTGTTTGAAGGACAACCTTTGGAAGATTCCATCTTGGAATTTAACCTAAAAGAAGAAGGTACTTTTAACCTTATAAATGGCGTAAGCAACAACCTTATTTTATCGGAAGAACAAATAAATGAAAACTTAAGAAATGTTCAATTACGAAATAATATAAGCCCCTCCTTTGGAGGGGTTGGGGAGGCTGGTATGCACTTTTCGGTAGAAATGGAAACAGGAACAGGTAAAACTTATGTGTATCTGCGTTCTATTTACGAACTGAATAAATTGTACGGTTTCAAAAAGTTTGTGATTGTAGTGCCTTCGGTTGCTATTCGTGAGGGAGTTTTGAAAAACTTAGAAATCACACACGAGCATTTCCAAACGCTATACGACAATGTGCCTGTTAATTTTCAGGTGTACGACAGTACCAAAGTTTCCACCTTGAGGGGCTTTGCAACCACAAATAATATAGAAGTTTTGGTAATCAACATTGATTCATTTGCCAAAGACGAGAACATTATCAATAAACCCAACGACAAGCTGAACGGACAAAAACCTGTTGAGTTTATTCAGGCAACCCACCCTATTGTAATTGTGGACGAGCCACAAAATATGGAAACCGAAAAGCGTATTACAGCTATTGAAAACCTGAAAGCACTTTGTACGCTTCGCTATTCGGCAACTCACAGAAACCAATACAATCTTACTTACAGCTTAAACCCTGTAAAAGCCTATGATTTAGGATTGGTAAAACAAATTGAGGTTGATTCTATCATTGAAGAAAATGCCTACAATGATGCTTTTGTTGCGGTAGAATCAATCACAGCAACTAAGACAAAAGTAACCGCCAAAGTTTCCATAAACAGCAACGAAAACGGTGGCGTAAAAAAGAAAACACTAACTGTAAAAGTGGGTGATGATTTGTACAAACTTTCCAACGAAAGAGAAATTTATGCAGACGGCTATATCATTGAAGAAATTGATGCCGTAAACCAATGTATTTCCATTTCAAACGGTAACTTATTGTACAAAGGCGACAGCCAAGGCGGTTTGACAGATGAAGTAATGAAGTTTCAAATCCGCAAGACCATTGAAGAACATTTGAAAAAAGAAAAACGGCTAAACAAATTAGGAATTAAAGTTTTGTCCTTGTTTTTCATTGACAAGGTTGTGAATTATCGTAGCTATGACGAAACAGGAAATCCTGTAAAAGGAAAATTTGCTGAATGGTTTGAAGAAATTTATCAAGAATACGTTTCAAAACCAGCCTTTAAGGAATTAGATATATTTCCAGTTGAAGAAACGCACAACGGTTACTTTTCTCAAGATAAAAAAGGAGCTTTCAAAGACACTTCGGGCGAAACCAAAGCAGATGACGACACTTACAGTCTGATAATGAAAGACAAAGAGAAGTTGTTGGGTTTAGACAATTCTTTGCGTTTCATTTTTTCGCATTCTGCATTGAGAGAAGGTTGGGACAACCCGAATGTGTTTCAGATTTGTACGTTGAACGAAACCAAGTCGGACATAAAAAAACGTCAGGAAATTGGTAGAGGTTTACGCTTGGCAGTTGACCAAACAGGAAAACGAACTTATGACCAAAATATAAACCGCTTGACGGTTATTGCCAATGAAGCGTATGATGATTTTGCAAAGGCACTACAAAAAGAAATTGAAGAAGATTGCGGAGTAGCATTTACAGGCAGAATAAAAAACAAGCAAACAAGAACGGCTATCAAGTATCGCAAAGGTTTTGAAGCCGACCCGAAATTCTTGGAGATATGGGAAAAACTGAAAAAGAAAACCACGTACCGAGTAGATTATAAAACAGACGAGTTAATTACGTTGGCAGCAAAAGCCATAAAGGATTTACCTGAAATCAAATCGCCTTCCATTCGTTCCACAAAGATTGGAATTACAATGACTGACGAAGGCGTAGGAACAAATTATGTAGGTGAAAAGGTAGAGTCTTATGGCGGTTATGCTTGGAAAATCCCTGATGTCTTGGGCTACATTCAAAACAAAACAGAATTGACCCGTTCCACGATTGAAGAAATTTTGAGTAAGTCGGGAAGAATTGAGGATATTATTATCAATCCACAATTGTTTTTAGACTTGGCTACAACCGCTATAAAACGGACTTTATACGATTTAATGATTGACGGAATTAAGTATCAGAAAATCGGTGGGTCAGAATATGAAATGGCATTATTTGAAGCCCAGGAATTGGAAGTGTATCTCAATGACTTTTCATTTAAAGTTGCCGACCCTTCAAAAACCATTTATGAAGAATTTGTGCCGTTGGATTCGGGCGTAGAGAGCAAGTTTGCAAAAGACTGCGAAACAAGCGACCAAATAAAGTTCTATTTCAAATTACCGAATTGGTTCAAAATCCCGACACCGATAGGAAACTACAACCCCGATTGGGCATTAGTATTTGAGGACGACAACCTGCCTGCCGGACAGGCAGGAAAAATTTATTTTCTAGTTAAAGGTTAAAACCCTGCAATTTCATTGCAGTTACTTTAGTTTCTATAAATGTTTTAGTTTTGTCGGATGGGCGATTA
>JBGTBA010000119.1:0-6209 GCA_041749595.1 Flavobacteriaceae bacterium
GAAATGATGCCAACATCCTTTCCTAGAACTAAGGGTGTGTTCTTTATTTTTTTGATAAGTACAACGAGGTCGTCTTCCTTTAGGTTGATGTAGGCCGTATGGGGTTCAATTTCCCGTTTTTCAATATCTTCTATAATTTCGCAATCATAGGCATATTCCCCACAGAACCTTATAAATCCCTTTTTAATTTCTATGGGGTGATAGGTCTTTCTTTTGAAGAGCAATTTTAGTTTTTGGTAATTTTTTAAAAGAGGATTTAATTCTGTGAGCGCCGCATAAATGTTGTTTTCAAAATCTTGGTACACGCAGGCCACTTTTTTGTCCAATCCTTCAATTTTTTTATCCAGTACAATTAATTTTTCCAAGGGAATTTCTTTTTTAATGAAATTGATGAGGTCTTCCCCTCCCTCTTCAAAATGTGCGATAATCACATAATGGGTATAGTCCCTTTCCTTGCTTTTAAGGATTAAGTCCTTAAAATGGCGATAGTCGTTTTCGTAGATAAAAAAGTCAATCGTTGCGTTTTCGCCCAACGCCTTATAAAAGGCGTCGTAAATAATTTTCTTATGGGTACTTAATTTGTTGAACAATAAAAACACCTTGGCTTTTAAGACCAAGCCGGTTTTTTTAATATAGTATCCCTTTCCGGGAACGGACTCAATAAGTTCTTTTTCCTTTAAATAATCGTATGCCCGCACCACGGTATCCCGGGATATGTCGAACTCAATTAAAAGTTCGTTTACCGAGGGTAACTTAGTGTCTACCTTAACATTACCGTTTTCAATGGCGTTGAGAATGGCGTTAATAATCTGTTTGTATTTTGGAACCTTGGAATGTTCACTTATTTTAATATACTTCAGCATAGGGATGATTCGTGGTATTCGTTTCCCGGTACCCAACTAAAAGTAGGGGGGTTTAAAAAACCAATAGAATCTTTAAAAATAGCTAAAAATTTGAATTTTATATCCTTAGCGGTATTCGATACCGTTATTTTCGGATATGATTTTTTGTTTTCCCTATGATTAGGCACTATTACGTTACTACAACTATGACTCTTTGGTATCTCGTTAGCGGAATTTCCTGCCCATCGGACACCTCCAAAATCAAATGAATAGTAGCTCCTTTTTTTGCATTTTTTGGTAGCCGTATGCGTGCGTCAGCCGGATTTGTGTTATCGATGGTAATTTGGCCCTCATAGGTTCCTACTTCTTTGTATTGCCACCAATGATAGGACAGTTGGTCACCGTCCGGATCCGATGCTTCTCCCAGTAGGTTTATGGTTTCCCCGGCTTTCGCCAGGATGGTATTGGGATGTTTAAGACGCACAACTGGTGGGTGATTGGCATTTTTATAATCTTTTATACACCAGTCTGCCCGTGCCGCAAAATCTTGTTGGAGTGTTTTTAGCCAACGCGTTTGGGGATAGGCCTCATCCATTTTTTGAGTAAACGGATTATAATCGGCAACCTGTTCGCCATCTTCCCAGCGAATGGGGTTGGTATCGGATGGCACCAAACGACCGCCCCAGCCGCCATAGTGGGGATGCTCCAGATTTCCCAAACCCACATCAATTAAATGTAAAAAGGCAGGAGAGTCGCCTTCGGATATAAAATCGTACTTGGTAAAACTGCCCCATTGGGCATTTTCAAGTTTTGTAGGATCCCCATGGATGTGTTCGTCATCGCCTTCCTGTTTTTGTCCATCGCCATAGCTGTAGTACATTTTTGTCAGCGGCCCATGATTGTTGATAATATGTTCTCCCATAAAACTGCCCTCTAAATAGGGATGTAGGTCTTCCGCCACTGCAGTTTTCCAGGGATAGGCCAAACACCAAAATTGATGGGCGTTATAAAAAATCCGGATATCCGGCCAATTGGGAGCTATGTATTTTTTGTAAGTAGCATCCTGATCTAAAATGGTGTAAATAATTGCTTTTTTAGAAACGTTATCGTAAATGGTCTTCCATTGTTCCGTAGATTTATATTCTTTTTCAATAGCTTTTAAAGCTCTTGCAATGGTGTTGGTACCGCCCCAAACCTGCAGGTATATCGGAGTCATGTCATCATCCAATAATTTTGCTTTAATAAAATCGCTGCCATCGGTGTCTTTCTCCATTTCACCCTCGAAATCTATATTGCCAACCCTTATCAAACTTTTCAAATAGTCAGCTGTGGGGAATCCGTTGGCATGGGTGCTTAATTTTGGGTAGACTTGAGCATAAGCATCAATCAAATCCTGCATCCATTGCGTTCCGGGCCATCTTAGATCTGTTTTTTGGCCATATAATTTTTGAGTCATCTCCATTTCTGAAGTAAAGCTTGTGCCTATGCCATCCCCTTTGTAATGCCACATGGAACTGCTGTAAATAAGGCCTTCCAACTGAAACTCGTTGGCATAGAGAAGCATCCGTACAAAGGAGTCTACATCGTCTATTTCCCCATCTGTGGTAACTATGGTTCGCGCTTTTTCAGTGGTAGTCTGAGCACAAACAGGGAAAGACTGAAAGAAAAGCAGGGCAACTAAAAATACGAGTCTATTCATAATCTTATTTTGTATTTGGTGGTTTATAGTATTCACCTACAGCCAAGCGGAACGTGGACTTCTCCGGGATGCGATAACGATCTCGGAACATGAACGCTCCTATAAATCCTTACCGGAAGTACATCCCAACGATATCCGAGTGTCCGTTCCTGCCCGTCACGAAAAAGGATATAGCTGAATGAAAATAACATAAGATAAAGATGAACACTAAATTTTTAAAATTGTGCATTGCGCACCTATTTTTGCAAGGTAATTACTAAGCTTTTAACCCATTGAACAATGCATAATGAGCGCTCACGCCTTCTGGTTGTATAAATTTAAAAATTAACCTTTTAAAATCATCACTTACCGTTTGCCATACACTTTATCCAAAAATAAATACCGGTCGTCATTCGCTGCCTTGAAGCCCTTGCTTTCTACATCAATATTCATGACCGCTGGTTTGGTATCTTTCGGTGCCGCTGCTTCCCAAGTGGGAACTGTAGTCCCATTTGGATTTCCCGTCTTAATAAAATTCGCAAAAAAAGTAAGCATGGTTTTGGAGACCGTAAAGTCCTCTTTTGTCCAGGCATAATCATCTACCAAGTATAAATTACCCATACAGTATTCGATTTCCGATGCGTGTGGCGCTCCAATGGATCCGGGTGCAGGAGGTGCGCCCGCATCTTTTTCTACAGTGCCGCCGGCCAAGCCCGAGGCCAAGTTATCATCTACTAAATTGGGACGTATTCTACTAAATAAATATCGGTATACCGGTTGATTACTATTTTTTCGATGCAAATCGAACCATTTCCAGGTACTGTAAACAATAAATTGATCAGAGGCCAAATCGGTCGCCGATTGCGCTATTTCCTGTTCAGAACTATGGGGATACAACTTTTGTACTTCATTGTATTCTTTGGGGTAGGTCTCTTTTAACTTGGCAATATAGTTTTCTTCCTTATAGGGCTGACCCTGCATAAAGGCAATTCCCGGTATTTCTGCGGAATTCCAACCTACCAATAGGGGTACTTGCGCCTGATTTTTTGCGGCAAATATTTCCGCCAAGGTATTGGGTAAAAAATAACCATCGATTACGGTGGGGAAACCAAATCGCTTCGATTCATTGTAGATCTCATAAATTTCCCGTGTACTGAGTTTGCGCAATTCGGAAATACTTTTATAACCGGCCTTTTCAATAAATTCTGAGCCTTGTTTTTCGGCCTCTTTTAAAGGCACCGGTGCCATAGTGGGATGAATAGAGGCACCGCTTTCCCCAATGGCACCCGCAATGAGGTTCTTAGAAAGGGGGGAAGCCATTTGAAGACTTACTCCAATAGAACCGGCAGATTCTCCTGCAATGGTCACTTTATTGGGATCGCCCCCAAATGCGGCAATATTCTTTTTTACCCATTGTAGGGCTGCATTTTGATCTAAATAACCGTAATTCCCCGAGGCTTTATAGGCAGCTTCCGCACTTAACTCCGGATGGGCCAAAAACCCAAAAACATTCAACCGGTAATTAATAGTAACAGCAACAATACCTTCTTTTGCCATGCTCCGTCCGTCGTACCGGGACTCGGAGGCGTCTCCCGCCACATTCCCGCCACCGTAGAAATATACTAAAACAGGTAAGTTGCGGGTATTTCGTGTGGCCGGGGTCCAGATGTTAAGGTATAGACAATCTTCACTTACGCCTGCGGAACGCGACTTCATATCCCCAAACACCAATGTTTGCATGGGGCGTGGACCAAAGGTTTTGGTTTGTTTTATACCTTCCCAATTGTCTAGTGGTTGGGGTGCTTTCCATCGTAATTCACCCACAGGGGGTTTTGCAAAGGGCACACCAAAATAGGTTTGAATGCCGTCTTGGGTATTGTAATTCCCTTCAATAATACCGTTTTCCACTTTTGCCTGTACGGAAAAGGCATTGGTATCTTGACCAAATATAGATGTGTTTGCCATAAAGACTAAAAATAGGGGGAAAAGGTTTTTTTTCATGTCGGGTTGCACTAATTATTTTTTATTGTCTCATTTTGTTACAATAATACTTTGTTTTTTTGATATTTTAGCATTTCTTTGAAGAAATATTAAAATTGAAGGCTAATTTCTTACGACCACTTCCTAAAGTAGCAGGGTTTATTCCGAATTTGGCATACGATTCCGTGATTTTTGGATTTAACGGGAAGCAGTTGAAGATTCTAATTTTAGAGTATCACAACACAAAGCTGTTTGCACTTCCGGGAGGATTTGTGAAAAAGGACGAAAATTTAAACCATGCCGTAAAGAGGGGCTTGAAAGAAAGAACGGGTCTGGATGAAATCTTTTTGGAACAATTTTATACGTTTGGCGATACCGCACGATCCAGACCGGATGTTATGAAGCGCATATTGGAAGCCAATTACGGTGTTATTGCCGAAGACCATTGGTTGTTGGGTCGCTTTATATCTGTGGCCTATTATGCACTGATCAATTATGAAAAAGTAAACCCCATGCCCGACGAACTTTCAGACTCTATCAATTGGTATTCCATCGATGAGCTTCCCCCTTTGATGATGGATCATGGGTTGATTGTGGAAAAAGCCGTGCAAACGCTTCGGGAAAACTTGGAAAGAAAATTAGTGGGCATCAACCTATTACCGGAAAAGTTTACCATGAAAGAATTGCAACAGGTGTATGAGGCCATACTAGGTAAAAAACTGCGGCGCACCACCTTTCAAAGAAGAATTTTAGGTATGGATATTCTGGAGCGTCACGAGAAATTATTTTTAGGCACTGCCAATAAGGCGCCTTATTTATACAGTTTTAAATCCATAACCCAATAAATAGACCGTAAACATGAAGAGAAATGATTTTATAAAGCAACTGGGGCTACTCTCCGGGGGTAGTATTTTGATGATGGAAAATGCCTTGGCTTCTCAAAGTTTTTGGCAGAGGCATACATCAGTGAGGCATATTGGCGTTCAGCTTTTTTCCCTACCCAAAATGTTGGAAAACGATTTTGAAAATACGATTGCCATGCTGGCCAAAATGGGCTATTCGGAGATAGAACTGTTTGGGCCATATCCGTATAGTGCGGTCAGTGCTCAAGATCGATGGAAGGCCGTAACCCCAATGTTGGGATTCAGTGGTAGTGGTTATTTTGGTCATAATGAGGAGGAGGTACAGGCCGTCTTTAAAGCCCACCAAATAACCGTCCCGTCCATGCACACCGATTTGGATACTTTGGAAAACCGGATGGATAGCCTGGGAAAAGCCGGAAACGCCCTTGGTGCGGAATATGTGGTATTGCCCGCCATCCCCGATGAAAGAAGGCAAACCTTGGACGATTATAAAGCAATGGCCGGTACCTTCAATAAAATCGGAAAAAACGCAAGGGAAGTAGGGTTAAAATTTGCCTACCATAATCATGGCTATGGCTTAAGTCCGGTTGATGGCCAAATTCCGCTTCATCTTATATTGGACAACACCGATCCCGAACTGGTTTTTCTGGAAATGGATCTTTTTTGGACTATAGCCGGCAAGGCGGATCCTATTACTTATCTAAAAAAATATAAAAACAGGTATCATTTAATGCATGTTAAGGATATGAAGGAACACCAAACCTTTTCCGGTGATGGGGGCGATGCCGCCCAATGGATAGCGTTGTTTCCCAATATGGCTTCCTGTGGGGAAGGCGTATTGGATCT
>JBGTBA010000120.1:0-3776 GCA_041749595.1 Flavobacteriaceae bacterium
TACAGATGGTTCGACTTCTTATGTTGATTTGAAAGACTATGTGAAATCCCATCATAGTGAAGTAATCCCGAAAGATAAAATAGGGGAAAAACCCCCCTGGGTCCATATCGCCATAAGCAATGCGAAGCGACAGATCTTGAACAGCTATCACAATGTGAAACCCGAGTTTCTGCAGTCATACCTTGATGAATTTTGCTATAAATTTAATCGTGGGCACTTCGGCGAGGCTTTGTTTGGAAGACTTTTAGTGGCGGCCGTCAGTAGCAAAAATGAATTTAGGTATAAATACGGATAATCATAAAAATTAATAATGGATTTCAAGATTCTTACAGACGGATTACTTGATGATTACACAAAAGCTGTAATTGAATCCCCTTTAGATAAGATTGATAAAATTAAAAAGTTAGAGATACCAGTCGATTATTTTCAGTTTTATAAATCCGTTTCATCCGTTTATTCATCTAAGATTGAGGGAGAAGACATTGATTTTGATAGTTATTTCAAGCATAAATTTTTAAAAGTAAAATTTAAACCTGATTATACCCGAAAAGCGGATGATTTGTATAACGCATACGATTTCATAGACAAAAATAAACTTAATCAAAATAATGCACGAAAAGCGCACTCAATATTGAGCAAAACCCTTTTACCCAAGAGCCAACAAGGGTTGATTCGCAATAATCCAATGTTTGTAATAAACAGCGATGATAAGATTGAGTATGTAGCGGCAAGCCAAGAGATAGTTACATCCGAACTCGATAAATTATTTCATGATATAGACTTGTTGCTTCAAGCAGAATTAAATCCCTTTGAGGTTTTTTATTATGCATCTCAAATACATCTGGTTTTTGTAAAGATTCATCCATTTCAAGATGGCAATGGACGCGCTGCACGATTGATTGAAAAATGGTTCCTGATTGATAAAATTGGACAAAGAGTGACTTCTGTTCAATTAGAAAAAAATTATTATAAAAACCTCAAGGACTACTATTCAAATATTAGAAAGATTGGATTTGAGTATAAAGATTTGGACTTTACAAAAAGTCTCGATTTTTTATTAATGACGGTAAAAGGAATTGATGAACGAAATTAAAGGTACATACCCACAACAAGCCGTATATAAGCCATTGCTTGGTCAGTAAACCCGCTGGAGCGGATTTTCAATCCGTGCCTATTTCTATTATTAGACCCAATAACCCCCATTTTTGCCGATAAGAACACTTCACGTAACGAAAAACATCGCAATCGGGGTTGCTATTTATATCCTACTGTTGAATTTATAATTTAAGCACATTCAGACCTGCTTTAAGTGCGTATGTTTTGTTTTTCCAAATAAAGTCGGCAACTGTATTTTGGGGAATGGCGATTTCGGCTTCCAATTTTCCATTGTTAATGCTATATTTAACTGATATTTTACCGCTAGGATGTGGTATTTCACCGCTAATATTTTGGATTGAACCCAAATGGGGCTCGATTTTTATTTTAGAAAAACCGGGGGCATCGCTGTCAATCCCCAAAATTGTACGGTAAAACTCGATATTGGGACTTGATCCCCACGCATGGGAATCCGAACGGGACGTACTTACATCCGAGGTTTCCGCCCAAGTGGTGAGCCCAAGTTCCATGTTTTCCCTCCATTTGTCCAACCAATTAAGATAATCATTTCCAAGCCCGGCTTTTATCAACGCTTGATGGAGGTAGTATTTAAAATAGATGGAGGCCTGCACAAGCGAAGTATCCTCCAACAACTTTTTCGCCAATATTGTTGCTTTTTCGCCAGAAATTACACCGTAAAGAATGGCCAGTGTATTGGTATGTTGAGAGAATACATCTTTGTCTGCGGTATCTGCATAAAGGTTTTTTTCAGTGTCCCAATATTTCCGTTGAATGGTATTTTTAAGTTGTTCGGCCCTGTCGGCATACAAACGGGCAAAATCTTTCAGACCCAATTGGTTTTCCAGTTTACTGGCCAATTGATAGGCACCAAGAAGTTGTAAATCTAAAAGTGCGGACTCCCCGTTTTTTCCAAAGGGAGCCATTCCAAAATTCCATCCTTTTCCTTCCGCCCAATCCGAGTACAACCAGTAAGGAACACCCTTTAATGATCCATCTATTTGTTGGTATTTTTCAAAAAAGGACAGGACTTGTCGTGATCCGGGAAGTTTATCCTTGATAAAGGAACTGTCTGGCCGATACATATGGTAATCATGTAACATGGCAATCCACCAAAGTGAAAATGTAGGGATTTGTTGGTCCAAATCCGTTGGGTAGCGACTTAGTGTAATACCTTCCGCAATACGCGAGTGATCCATGAGCGTAAGGGCATTCCTGGCCAATCGATCATCCTCGGTATTAAAATAGGAAACCATTGCTTGTATCCTCGCATCTCCTATATACTGCAATTGTTCATAGTATGGACAATCCATATAGGTGTCAAAGGCGCAAAGTCTGGCGGTTCTCCAACCTATTTCCAGTATTTTTTCCATTTCTTTATTGTGGGATTTCAACATTGCCTTTTCCTCAAATGGATACCCTGTAAATGTCCCATAAATATCATCAATAATTAGAGGTTCATCCTTGGTTTGTACAGATAGTTGTATGTAACGGTAGGTTCTCCACCATAGTGGGCTGTATTCCTGATTGGAAGTGCCATCAGATATAATACTGTCTGTTTTGCCAATGAATATTTTTCCTTCTACTTCGTTGCGATTACCTTTAGGAAGTGACGGAATCCTAAAACCATCCAGATTCTCATCCTTATGGATATACAGCCCTTCCGAATAACCCATGGCTATACGGGCATTTTTCCCCCTACTGAAAATTAATGTAGGATAAGCGTTTGTGAGCCATTCCTGATCCAAAAGAATTTTAGCCGTAGTATTTGCAGGTATGGTAACCTCTGTCTTTACAGCGGGGAACTTATCAGAAATCCGGACACCTTCCGCTTTTCGTGTAGCTGACAATCGTTGATAAGTCATTTCCATTTGAGGTAAGGTAGAAGGTACAAGCATCCATCCGGTAGAGTTTACGGCAAATTCTTTTGTAATACCGGTACCCACGGCACGGGCGTTTACCCATGTACTATCGTCAAAATCTTTACGGGACCAGTTTTTTAAGTGCTTGCCCATATCTACCAATTCCCCGGGACCGGCCACATAATACCCGGGAACCTTTACGGCCACAGGGGAATAACTTTCGTCTTTAATGGTTTTCCAGGAAGCATCGGTATTTAGGATTTTTTCCGCAGCTGTTTTTCCCTGTAATATAAATGCGGTCAAATAACTGATTTGTGCTTCGGGCTTGCTTGGACCATCGTTCCAAACCACGGCGGCCACGGTATTGCTGCCCGCATTTAGTTCAGATGCTATATCTATGGTTTCATAATTCCAGAAATACAAATCGCCCCTCGCGGGACCTTGAGAGATTTGTTTTCCATTTACAAATAGCTTGTAGCGATTATCGGCTGAAACATGGATAACAAAAGAAGTGGGTTTTTCTTTTAATTCCATGGTCTTCCTGAACTTAAAAACCCCGTATTCTTTAAGGGTTTTGTCAGAAGTGGCATTAAATCGGTTTATGGCCATTCCTGGTCCGGTAATCCATTGTGCATCCCATGGTTCTTTTGGTTGTTGGGCAGTCAAGGAAGGTGTTATTAAGCACAATCCTATAGAAAACATAAAAAGCAGTCTTTTCATAAATTTTTTCGTTTAAATTTTATTTTGGGAATTAGGAGTACGTTGAAAGTTTCGACTGAACAGCAAAAACAATACCCCGCA
>JBGTBA010000121.1:0-6057 GCA_041749595.1 Flavobacteriaceae bacterium
CACCTACTGCAAGATAAGTAAGCTGGTATCGATACTGCTGATGCCTGTCAGAAACAGATGGAAGATAGACAGCGGGGTGCCTGATCCGTTCCCAGGACAACTGAATTTAAAGTTCAACTAGAAAAACGGGGGATGGCTAAGAAACGTTAAGGGCTTTTTTTATATATGATATATAACTACATTTGCCGAAAATAATTTTAAAAATGAAAAAATCTTTATTGCTTTTTATACTTGTGATCGCCGTAAGTGCCTGCAATACAAAACCCGATGGATTTACAATTAAGGCAACCCTTACCGGTGAGGTTGAAAATGGTACTAAAATTTTTCTCAAGAAAATAGGGGAAAACAACCAACCTGTAGATATCGATAGCACTACCATAGAGAATGGCAAGTTCGTTCTTAAAGGGCCTGCGGATATTCCTGAACTGCACTATCTCTTCATTGATAAGGGAAGGGGTTATGCCACGGTTATTTTAGAAAAGGGAGATATAGAATTGAAGGCACAAAAGGACAGTTTTGGACTGGCAAAGGTTAAAGGGACCCTTCAGAACGATATTTTTGCGGATTATCTGGAGAAATCCCAAGAAATATCAAAAAGGGCAATGTCCATCAACAACGATCTCCAAAGAGCCAATTCGAACAGGGATACCGTGGCCATGAAATCATTACGGGACGAATTTTTTGAATTGCAGGAAGAATATAAAAATTTTGAGATCAAATACATCAAAGACAATCCAAATGGGTTGATTTCCGCTTTACTTTTGGACAGGGCACTATCTGCAAAAGCATTGCCAGAAAACGAAATAGGGGAAATGTACGAGGCCCTGACATCAGAGATAAAGGCCACAAAAGTGGCAAAATCCATAAAGGAAAAACTGGATAAAAACAAAAGTACCTCAATTGGGACCATGGCTCCTGATTTTTCCGCCCCAACTCCAGAAGGAACGCAATTGGCCTTAAAACAAGCCATGGGGAAAATTACTATATTGGATTTTTGGGCCGCATGGTGCAAGCCTTGCCGAATGGAAAATCCGAACGTTTTACAGGTTTACAACAAATATCATGGGAAAGGATTGAATATTTTGGGGGTTTCATTGGATAAAAATGCCGAAGATTGGAACAAAGCCATAGCCGAAGACGGACTTGCCTGGCAGCATGTGTCTAACTTGGCTTATTACGATGATGAAATCGCAAAACTGTACAATGTAAATGCCATTCCTGCCACTTTTATTCTGGATGAAAAAGGGGTTATCATTGCCAAAGATTTAAGAGGTTCCGCATTGGAGGAAAAAATTGCCGAGCTTTTACAATAATAACAATGCCTTAACCCATTAAAAAGCCCGATACTGTAACAGCATCGGGCTTTTTGACTGATATATTGAAAGATCTTTAGTCTACTGAAACTTGTTCTGAATATCCTTGAAGTTTCCCTTCACTGTGGCAGAGGCCGATTTTTTTACCGTCCCAAAAATGCTTACCACGGAATCTTCGCCGATAAACTCCATAGTGGCGCCATCATTTAAAACCAAGTCGCCATAAATGGTAAGGTTGCCCTCTACCCGAAAGGTTGCCCCCTGATTTATGGTTACATTCTTTCTTTTATTGTTTTTAGCTACAACAAAAGTACCGTTCATTTCAAATAGCGCATCGCTGTTCAAGCTAACTTCATTGGTAACGGTCCAAGAACCACAAAGCAACAATGAGCCATTAATGTTTAGTGTATTGAAGTTTTTAGACCCTTTAAAGGCCAATTCTTGCCCCGTGTTCACGTTTAGGTTGGCACTTCCTTTATACTCTTCTAACAAGGCACACCTATTGGCCAAACTTTGTGAAGGCCTGTTCAATTTAATGATTTGTAATCCGCGTTTGCCCGATGCGGCAAAAATATAATCGTCCTTGGAAGCCACATAGTTTATGGAACCTTCCAGTTCAATGATTCCTACCAGGTCCGTGGCATTGTCCTGTTCTTCAGACAGGCATAACCCCGCACCTCCATTGGCCATTAAAAGTACGTTTTTATTGGTGGCCACGGCATTTGTAACGATATCACCGGTTTCAACTCCTGCCGGGTTGATCAAGATGGGGACGTGTTCCAACAAGGTTCCGGTGGCATAATTATAGACCCCGGCCCCTTTGGGGCCTTCGGACACAAAAATGTTTGCCCCCGAAAAAGCGATGGTCCTTTTGGCGATTCCGAAATCTGAATCTATTCCAATTTCACCTACTTCTTTATAATTTTGATCTAGTTTTCTAATACCCTTACTGCCATCCAACAACGCAATGTTATCCTCATTTACGGCCACTGAACGTAAATCCGAAAAAGGAATCTCCTCCAAAATTTCGAGGTTGTTCTTATTGTAAATGGTCAGGGACCCGTCTTGGCCACTGGTAACCAAAATAGCATTCGAAGTGGTTTCTACATCAGTACCAACAAAACCTTGTTGAAAACCATAGGTAATGGCATCAACATTGAACTTTCCTCCCGAAACGGGAATCTTTGCAATGAACGAATTGGATGTTGCCCTTACGGAAAGCTCTGCATTAACCCCACCAACGGCATAAACAAATCCAGCGTCATATTTAACGGAATTTATATCGGCATTTAAAAAATACAATCTCCCAATAACCAATGGATTGTTGGGATCGCCTATGTTTATGATATCAACACCACCGGCATAAACATCATTAACGGTGTTGTAAGATACATATGCAAGATCATCTTCTACAAAGACATGGGAGGCGGTTAAATTTTCCCCGCCCGAAAAAGAAGGCGGATTTACTTGTGCCACTAGGGTCAGGGGATAGTCACCAGCCAATTCATTTTCATTGCTTTTAGACCATTTACCGGTAAGTTTGTCTTGTTCGGTAATTCCCAGGACACCGGAATTGTCATAAACAACACTATTGTCCAACACATTTTGGCTGGTCTCCTGTTTTACGTCTTCTTGCGAATCGTTAAAAACCGTGGTTTCATCGTTACAGGAAATTGAAAGTCCTAGGATAAATAAAAAGGTGATTTTTCTCATGATAAGTAGGTTTATTTTTAATTGGGTACTTCCTAAAAACGATGAAATTGGAAAAAATGTATATTTTTCCTACTTTTTTTTCGTGTAACCAGTCGAAAAGGCTTCCGTTTAAGCCCGGTTTTAAATATTCCCTCTTTTTAAAAATGCGGTTTTTGGGATAGGAGGTTTAAATCTTTCCCATTTTTTCCATCACAAAAAGTAGGATAATGGGAATGGCCAATAATAGTACCATCAAGGTATCGGTAACCAAAAGTTCAGGACGGAACAACAGCGTACAAATATATCCCCCAATGGCGCCCCCAAAATGGGCCGTGTGCCCTATATTGCCCAACCTACTTTTCATGCCATAGATGGAATACAGCAAATACCCAATACCGAACACATAGGCCGGCACGGGAATGGGGATAAACATAAATCCCAGTTGCATATCTGGTTGCAATAAAATGGCGGCATAGAGAATTCCCGTAACCGCACCACTGGCACCAACGGCACTGTAATAAGGCTCGTTTTTGTGGAAAAAAAGTGCCAGAAAACTGCCCGCCAACAGGCTTATAAAATAAATGATGATGAATTTTGCTTGGCTAAAATCGGAGATCACCACATTGGCAAAAAAATACAGGGTAAACATGTTAAAAAAAAGGTGCGCAATATCCACATGGAGGAAACCGGAGGTTAACATACGTTCCTTCTGCCCGGCTTGTATAGAGCCGATCCCGAATTTATACCGCTCAAAAAAAGAAACATCGTTAAAGCCTTTTAAAGAAACAAGCAGATTGGCGGCAATAACAGCTATGGTAGCAAATTGAAGGTTGTACATATTGGTTTTAGGATTATGCAATGGTCCAAATATAGCTATATTTGCGATATTTTTGAAAATATGCAGTTACTTGTATTCGTTTTGGCCTATCCTCTTTTGTGGCTGATTTCCATACTTCCCTATCGGTTGTTTTATTTTTTTTCGGATTTGGTTTTCCTATTTGTGTTCCGTGTGTTTGGGTATCGCAAAAAAGTAGTTTCCCGTAATCTCAAAATGGTGTTTCCTGAAAAAAACGATGTCGAACGCCATAAAATTCAGGTTGGGTTCTACAAACATATGTGCGATATGTTTTTGGAAATGATAAAAACAATGAACCTTTCCAAAGCGGAAGTAAAAAAACGCTACGAAGTAACCAATATAGAGGTTATGCAAGAGATTGAAAAATCGAAAAGCATCCTAATTGTCTGTGCACATTACGCCAATTGGGAATGGAACGTGAGCCTTAACAATTATGTGAATTCCAAAGGGTATGCGGTATATCAAAAGATTGTCAATGTCTATTTTGATGAATTGATCAAAAAAATGCGCGCTAAATGGAATACCATCCCAATTACCCAAAATGAAACGGTTAAAGTGATTATGCGTAACGAGCAAATGGGCATCAGGGGCTCGTATGGCATGGTAAGCGACCAGTCGCCACAAAAACATAGAGCCCAATACTGGAGCGAGTTTATGGGCATTAAAGTGCCTATTTTTAATGGTGCCGAGACCATTGCGCGCAAATTGGATCTTGCAGTGGTTTTCTTAAAAGTGTCTAAAGTAAAACGGGGATATTACCGGGCGGAGTTAATACCCATCACCCTGTCTGCGGCCACTACTGAAAAAAATGAAATTACAGAACGTTTTTTAAGGGAAACCGAAAAACAGATAAAGGAGAAACCCGAATATTATTTGTGGACGCACAAACGTTGGAAACATAAAAATAGAGTGCCTGAAAAGGTGGCTCAGGACGGTTAGTTGGGATTTTGCACGCATAGCTCTGGTGGCGTTTTTTAAAAATTGCGATTCCATGCGTAAAACTTACGCCGTTTGCAGCAACTTATTTATACTCAACATTTTTTCTTTGCCCAATTTGTCAATTCTTCCATACGTGTTACCAATTGTTTTCCCGGTTCTATAGTGCGTATTCAATCTTTGGGCAGCTTCCATGTAAACTTTTCGAGTCAAAATACCGTCTACTTTCAAAGTCAGTATAGTGATGGTTACTATTTTATGGGGAATATCGATCCTGTTTTCTTCTAAATTCTTTCAACACCGAGATCAAAATTTTCAGATTGTCCAGGAAAAAGTGCTTTGACTAATAGAAAATGGTGTGGTTTTTTAAAAAAATGCTAAAATTGAATTACATCAAATAGAACCCTACTACATTTGTAGGGCAATAATAAATCCCTTACATTTGCCCTTTAAATCATAAAATTCTGACCTTAATGAAATGCTTTAACCGTAGAATTTATGTAGGTTGTCGTAAAAGCTAATCGGTATTCGATTCAACTGTTGGTACCACTCGGTTTTTGTGTGGTTTTTTACAGAAAAAATCCAAGAACAATCGTTGATCCTGATATGAATTCGGAATTCCATTTTGTCATCTAAAATAATCCAAAATGAAACCGACATGATTAAAATAATCTATAAACCCATCTGAACGGCACGATCGGGCATACAGGGCAATGATTGTTTCAATCAACAAAGGTTACATATGACCATTGAAAAACACTTGTATAGAGCAAGGTCGAAATAATAAAAATAAACACATGAAAACAAAACTATTTTTCCTATCGCTGTTCTTCGGGCTGACATTGCAGGCCCAAAATCTGATCAAAGGTGTTGTCTCGGACCCTTCCGGTATTCCGCTGCCAGGTGTAAACATTGTCATCAAAGACACGCAGACCGGTACCGCAACCGATTTTGACGGAAAATATCAAATTCAGGCACAATTTGGACAGACACTGGTTTTTTCGATACTCGGTTTTGAAAAAAAAGAAGTAATCGTTCAAGGAAATACGTTGAATGTTTCGCTTGAGTCGCGTACGGAAGGTTTGAGTGAAGTAACGCTAACCGGTAGCCGAAATCCGAATAGAAGCAAGCTCAACACCCCGGTTCCGGTGGATGTTGTGCCGCTTAATGAACTCAAAACATCCATGCCGCAAACGAATATCAACGATCTATTGAATTACTTGGTGCCGTCGTTTAACAACAACCGCCAATCGGCATCGG
>JBGTBA010000122.1:0-51284 GCA_041749595.1 Flavobacteriaceae bacterium
GATGAAATGGTACAGGAATATCTGGAACACCACAAGGGGAAACCCAACTCGGAGAAGGGCAACTGGATACTTGAGTAATGTTAATTAAGAATTTCATTCTTTAAGAAAACTATGGATTTCCAATCCATAGTGGTTTATTAACAGGTCCTACAAGGGCAAATCTATAACCGCATCGAACATTTCAGATATGAAAATGGTTACTGAGACGAAATCAAAAATGGGCAATAAACCCGTTATCGTGTTGATACATGTTTCCAAGCCTATGGTTTTTTCTGAAATTGAGGCAAGTGCATCTGGCATATTGGTGCACATGGGGGTGCAGGGACAGGCGTTGATGGATATTATTACCGGTACGTCGGAACCTTCGGCTTTACTGCCTTTCCAAATGCCGGCAGACATGTTTACAGTAGAAGCACAATTTGAAGACGTACCAAGGGACATGAAGCCTTATATGGATGCGGAAGGCAATCGGTATGATTTTGCTTTTGGACTTAATTGGGGAGGTGTTATTTCCGATGAGCGGGTACATAAATACAAATAGGATACGACCTACTTATGTAATTGATATTCCTGAACCAATCAAATAAAGCACGGTATTTTCTTTCCAGAAAAATCCATCGCTCTTTATTTTTTAAAAAGTATCGGATGACGGTTTAAAAAACCCTGATCCCATTTCTGTATTATTGCTTACCTTTCGTACTTCATTTAAGCAAATTGCATAGGAACGGAAGAATGGATTTATTTAATATCAAAAACAAAGTTGCGGTCATTACAGGTGCCGGGGGAGTACTGGGCAGCACCATAGCAAAAAGCCTATCCCTATCTGGAGTTAAGATTGCATTACTTACAAGGGAAGAATCCAATGTAAGGGAGTTGGTAGATGAAATCGTTTCTGGTGGCGGAACGGCTTCAGCTTTTAAAGCCGATATTTTGTCACGGGAATCATTGACCGAAGTCAAGGATAGGATTATGGACCGTTTTCAAAGGGTGGATATTCTCCTTAATATTGCGGGAGGTAATATGCCTGGCGCCACCATAGCCGACGACAAATCTATTTTCGATCTTTCCCTAAAGGACTTTGACACCGTTGTGGATATAAACCTAAACGGAACCGTTGTTCCTTCACTGGTCTTTGGCCAAGTAATGGCAGCACAAAAAGAAGGGATTATTATCAATTATTCCTCTATGGCCGTACAAAGGGCTATTACCAGAGTGGCAGGTTATTCCGCCTCCAAAGCGGCCATGGAGAATTTTACCCGTTGGCTCGCCGTGGAAATGGCCACTAAATTTGGAGACAAGATCAGGGTAAATGCCATTGCACCTGGGTTTTTCGTAGGAAAGCAAAACAGGGATTTATTATTGAATGCGGACGGTTCTTATACCAAGCGAGGACAAAAGATTATTGAAAAAACCCCAATGGGCAGATTTGGAGAAGCAGAAGAATTAAATGGTGTCATTCATTTTTTATGTAGCGGAGCCTCCAAATTCATTACGGGAACAGTGATTCCCGTGGACGGTGGTTTTAGCGCATTCAGTGGTGTCTAGATTAAAAATTATACATAATGATAAGATGAAAATGTTGCAAACATGGCGATGGTATGGTCCTTCAGATCCTGTTTCCTTAAGAGACATTAAACAAACCGGGGCAGAAGGAATTGTAACAGCCTTGCACCATATACCCGTTGGAGAAGTGTGGGCGATTTCAGAAATTCAAAAAAGGAAACAGGAAATCATGGATAGTGGTTTGGTATGGTCCGTGGTGGAATCCTTGCCCATACATGAAAGTATTAAAACCCATAAAGGAGATTATAAACGATATATAGACAACTATAAGCAAAGCATGGTCCACTTGGCGGAATGTGGAATTTATAGGATCTGCTATAATTTTATGCCTGTTTTGGATTGGACCAGAACTGCGTTAAACTATATAGTCGAGGATGGTTCCAAAGCATTGGCCTTTAATTTCAGTGCGCTCATTGCTTTTGATCTATTTCTTCTTAAACGGCATAATGCGGATAAAAGCTACACTCTTGAACAAATAAAAAGGGCAACGGAATACTTTCATGGTCTTTCCGAAACAGGTATATGGGAACTGGTAAAAACCATAATTGCAGGCCTACCGGGTTCATCAGAAGGTTATCCAGTCCCAGAAAAGGGATATGATCTCAAAAAATTTCAGGCCGTTTTGGATACTTATGTGGGAATAGGTAAAACGGAAATGCGGAATCATTTGGTTTATTTTTTGGAAGAAATCATTTCCGTTGCCAAAAAACATGGGCTTTTAATGTGCATCCATCCGGACGATCCTCCATTTTCGATTTTAGGGTTACCCAGAATTGTGGGCAAGGAGGGCGACTACGATTATATCTTTTCCAAGGTTCCCTCAGTACATAATGGGATTACGTTTTGCACAGGTTCATTGGTGGTAAATCCGGAGAATGATCTGGTGCATCTTTTCGAGAAGTTCGCAGAGCGCGTACATTTTTTGCATTTGAGAAGTATAAAAAAAGATGGTAAGGGAAATTTTTATGAGGCCAATCATTTAGAGGGAGATGTGGACATGTACGGTATGGTGCGTAGTGTACTTTTGGAACAAAAAAGGAGGTTTGAAGCGGGTAGTAAGGATTTTACCATCCCCATGCGCCCGGATCATGGGCATCTTATGTTGGACGATATGGATAAAAAGACAAACCCGGGGTATTCTGCTATTGGCAGGCTACGTGGTTTGGCAGAACTGAGGGGGCTGGAGATGGGGATATTAAAAGGAATGTCATAATAAGGGTAGTTAATGATACCATTTTAAAAAATTTTAATGGATTATTTGGATTTGGTTTTGCCCAAAATAATTTCACTGGGTCTAGGGATCAGCCTGTTTTTGGTGCAATGTAAAGAAATAAGCAAGTCAGAATTTTCAATGCCCGAAAAAAGGGTTGAAAAAATTAATACCCGGAAATTGAATACTGTGCTTCCTTATGACGTAGGACTTCCTGAAAGCATGGTTTGGATTCCCGGAGGAACTTTTGCACAAGGGGCTGTTCCCGATGATGCCATGGCCATGTCGCATGAAAAACCGGCGCATCCTGTTACGGTAGAAGCCTTTTTTATGGATATTCATGAGGTTACCAATGAAACCTTTGGCAAGTTTATAAATGAAACGGGTTACGTTACCGTTGCGGAAAGGGAGTTGGATTGGGAAGAACTGAAAAAGCAATTACAGGTAGGGACCCCAAAACCCCAGGATTCAATCATGCAACCAGGTTCGCTAACTTTTAGGAAAGCACAAAGCAGTGTCCCCAATCTTTATGATTTTTCCCAGTGGTGGGTTTGGACTATTGGGGCCAATTGGAAACACCCTCATGGTCCGGAAAGCAATATTGCCGGGAAAGAAAACCATCCGGTGGTGCATATTGCATACGAAGATGCACAAGCGTATTGCGAATGGGCCGGTCGACGATTGCCCACCGAAGCGGAATGGGAATATGCCGCTCGGGGGGGCAGGGAAAAGTCTATTTATTTTTGGGGTAATGAATCGGATATATTATCGGCCAAAGCCAATACTTGGGAAGGTGAATTTCCGATCAGCAACAATAAGGTAGATGGATTTGAAGGTAGTGCTCCCGTACAATCGTACCCACCCAACGGATTTGGATTATATGATATGGCCGGAAATGTGTGGGAATGGACCAGCGATTGGTACAGTACCAATTATTACAAAGAACTTTTGTTGAAAAAAAAAGTCCTAAATCCGGCAGGACCTGATGGGCCCTTTAATCCTTCAAACCCGTACGCCAAGGAAAAAGTCATCAAAGGGGGGTCCTTTCTTTGCAACGCTTCCTATTGTGCCAGTTATAGAACATCGTCCCGGATGGCTACTAGTTTAGACTCGTCTTTAGAGCATTTGGGATTTAGGACCGTGGCAACTGTGGAGATGCTGCAAACAAAAAAAACATCTAACTAATATTTCATACATACATGAATTTTATTGAGCACTTTGTTCCCGAACTGGTTATAGACTCCCCGGGAAGGATAAATCTTATAGGTGAACATACCGACTATAGTTTGGGATATGTAATGCCAACGGCTATTGAAAAGAGCATCACCTTTAAATTCCAAAAAAATGGTTCAAAAAATGTATGCAACATCTTTAGTAAGGGATTTGATGTCGGGTTTTCGGTAGATTTAGATATCATAGTCAAGAGTACCGTGGAATGGGAAAATTACATTTTAGGGGTTTTGAATGAGATTTCAAAAAGGACGGATGGTTTGGCTGGGTTTGATTGTATCATAGAGAGTCGTCTGCCCACGGGGTCGGGCATAAGTTCGTCGGCTGCGTTGGAGTGTGGATTTGCTTTTGGACTTAATGAACTTTTTCAGTTGGGATTAACAAAAATGCACATTGTGGAGCTTTCAAGGGATGCGGAGCACAATTATGTAGGCACCAAATGTGGGATCATGGACCAATTTGCTTCCGTAATGAGCAGGGAAGGGCACATTATTTTGCTGGACTGCAAGACGGTGGAACCAACGTTTATCCCCTTTGACACTTCACCCTACAAACTTTTACTGCTGAACACTAATGTTTCCCACAACTTGGCGTCCAGTGAGTACAATACCCGAAGGATGGAATGCGAAAAAGGGATAAGCATTCTTAAACAGCACTTTCCGGATATTAATTCCCTTAGGGATGTCTCAAAAATGATGTTGGATGGTGGTAAAAGCGGCATGGATCAAAAGGTGTATAACCGGTGTTTGTATATTGTTGAGGAAAATAATCGTGTTTTGGCCGCCGCCGCCGCCCTAAGGGAAAACAACGTTCAACAATTGGGCGCACTTTTATACGAGGCCCATGAAGGCATGAGGCATCTGTATGAAATTAGTTGTCCTGAGTTGGATTTTCTGGTCGATTTTTCCAAACCCAATGGAGCAGTCCTAGGAGCCAGAATGATGGGTGGGGGATTTGGTGGATGTACTATCAATATTGTTCATGAAGATGCCATGGATAATTATATGCAGGGGGCCTCGGAAGACTATGAAAAGGAATTCCAAAGAAAACTAACGGCTTTTGAAGTTAAGCCTAGTAAAGGGACAACCGTAAAAGCTAGATATTGAGTTGGATTTTTTTTTCGGGGTACATAGGGCAATACAACTTAGCAATAATAACTTTTTATAACTTTAGCCGTAAGGTTTTTTCCTAATGCGCTACTTTTGTAGTTGATACTTTTTAGATTAGATATATCATGTCAGAAAAAATAGAAAGAGTTAGAACATTGATAATTGGTTCTGGTCCGGCGGGTTATACCGCAGCAATTTATGCCGCCAGAGCCGATCTGAAACCACTGCTTTATACAGGTATGGAGCCCGGTGGTCAACTAACCACCACGACAGAAGTGGATAATTTTCCGGGGTATCCGGAGGGTGTTGATGGCCCCACAATGATGGTGCAGCTTCAACAACAGGCAGAAAGGTTCGGAACCGAGGTGCGTATTGGTATGGTCACTGCCGTAGACCTTAGTGATGAGGTGGGCGGCATACACAAAGCAATCATCGATGACAATAAAACCATAGAGGCGGAAACGATCATCATTTCAACAGGAGCCACGGCAAAATACTTGGGCATTCCCAGTGAGCAACGTTTACGTGGGGGCGGAGTATCTGCATGCGCCGTATGCGACGGATTTTTTTATAAAGGTCAGGATGTGGCCATTGTAGGGGCGGGAGACACTGCTGCCGAAGAAGCTTCTTATTTGGCCAATATCTGTAGAAAAGTAACCATGTTGGTACGTAAGGATCAAATGCGGGCCTCCAAGGCCATGCAACATAGGGTAAATAGCTTAAAGAATATTGATGTCCGGTACAATACCGAAATCGATGAAGTTTTGGGGGATCAAGTGGTGGAGGGTCTTCGAATGGTAAATAACCAAACAGGGAAAAAAGAGGAAATCGCCATAACAGGACTTTTTATTGCCATAGGCCACAAACCCAATACGGATATTTTTAAAGGCCAGTTGGATATGGATGAGACCGGTTATTTGATTACCAAGGGAAAATCGACCAAAACCAATAAGCCGGGCGTATTTGCCAGTGGCGATGCGCAGGATAAGGAATACCGTCAGGCCGTTACTGCTGCCGGAACAGGTTGTATGGCCGCCCTGGATGCAGAACGTTATCTGGCAACCGTAGAATCGCCAGAGGAGGTCGCCAAAATGTAAGTTGGAACACTTTAAAAACCAACCGCTAGATGCTCGTTTGAAACGTTGGCCATGAATCTGGCGGTTTTTTCCTTATTTCAAACGTCTATAGTTTTCCGAAAACGTCCTGTTGCCGTCGGCATCCAATGAGATTTGACGGTAATTTTCTCCATCAATCTGAAGTTCAAAGGAAAAGACACTTAGGGTATCCGCTATTTTCCGCATGGAAGCGGACATGTATTCCAAAGATTCCGTTAATGAGCTATCCGTTGTTTTGTAAGAACCATAACCAAACCATTCCACAGAATCTGTTGGTACGTATCTCGTCCACATAACCTTACCATTATAGTACATTTTAATTTGTCGGTATCCATCCGCTGTTGGTAATGTATCTATAATTTCATTGTTGTCGTAGTTGCAGTGACTTGCCAATTCCCACGTACCCTCAATAGAAGGTTTTATAAGAGGCTCCGGAGATGCAAGTTTTGTGGCAGAAACCAGTAACAGCATCAAAAATAGTAATGAAAGTAATTTTTTCATGGCAGTGTTATTTTATAACGTTAAAATTTTGAATAGTAAAAAGTTACGAATATTTTTACAATATCCATAATTATTTGGTCTAATAATTATGGATATTGAAAACCTATTGTTTTTGACTGGTTTTTTGATGAAATCAGTATGAATTTAGAATTCGGGTCAAGTAGGTTATATCTTCTTTGGTATGTGCCGCACTCAATACTATTCTGCTCATGACGGCAGCGGTTTCATTGGGATAACTATAACTGGTTACGAGTACATTATTTTCTTTTAAATAGGAGGTTGTTTTTTCATCTGAAAAGCTAAATGCTGGGTGTTTGTCCATAAAGCTGAATGGAGCCACATCTTTTACTTCTTTTAGGAACAATTCAAGATTTTGTTGCAGTAATTTCCTCTTTTCCCCATAAATGCTTTCCGCTTCCAATAGTGTGGACATATATGCAGGGGCGGCTGGACTGGCACCGCCAAAAAAAGAGGTAGCCATGATCTCCTTTATCCGCTCGGTGGTTCCAAAGACGGCTCCGGCCTGTACCCCTAAACTTTTGCTTAGTGAAGCACATACGATAAGTTCTTTGGGTTGCAATTGAGACAACATCCGATAAACTCCACCTCCTTGGGCTCCCACTACTCCAAAACCATGAGAATCATCTACCACCAAAATCACTTTATCTAGGGGAAGCGATTTCAATCCTTCAAAATGCGGATAATTATTTCCCGAAAAATCAATGGCATCCAAAAAAAGGACAGGCGTATTTTTTTTGCTGGAAGCCACATGTGTTCGTAACGCAATATCCAAAGCCGCAAAAGTGGTATAGGGCTTTATGTTTATTTGATAAAGAGCCGAATGTGTATTGGGGGCATAAAATAGCTTTCCTTGCGACTTGCCAAAATAGGAACAGGCCAACTGCCCGGCCAAATAACCTGAGGAAAGGGTAACGCAGGATTCGCTTCCTACCATGTTGGCCAAATAGGCCTCTGCAATTTCAAATACCGAAAACCGAATGTTCGACTTTCGGGAGGCACCATAATTGGTACCGTATTTGCGTATGTTTCCTATCAATATTTCTTGGAACGCGGCATCGGTTTGTATGCCTAAATAGGAGGTACCTCCAAAATAGCGATAATTGATACCATCAATTGTCATCTCTCGTCCGGGAAAGCTGTCGACGTAATGTACCATTATCGCAACGTTATCCCGCTTCCGCCGATTTTAGGAAAAACAACTTTCCCATACTCCAGCAGTTGTACGCCATCTGCAATATCCAACTTTAAAAGAAGGGCTCCATCCATATCCACATAGTCCAATTGGGGCAATAATTGTGCTATGGCTGATATGCCCACGGTAGATTCGGTCATGCAGCCGACCATGACCTTCAACCCTAATTCCCTTCCTTTTTTTATCATCCGTAATGCCGGGGTCAAACCGCCGCATTTGGTCAATTTTATGTTGATACCGCTAAAATGCAACCCACATTTTTCCACATCGCCCTCCACAATACAGCTTTCGTCGGCCATGATGGGCAAAACACTGTGGTGTATTGCCTGCTCCATGCCTTTCCAATCATCTGCTTTTAGGGGTTGCTCAATAAATTCTACACCCAAGGCCTTCAATATAGGGGCGTTTAAAATGGTTTCCTTGGCCGTCCATGCACAATTGGCATCTACTCTAAAAACAGCATTGGTATGCGCACGCAGTTCCCGAATAATGGCCACATCATCTTTCGTTCCCAGTTTTATTTTGTAAATGGGCCATGGCATTTCCTGCATTTTGGAAACCATCTTTTCTATGCTATCCATGCCAATGGTGTAATTGGTTATGGGATAGTTGGTCATTGTGGTGCCCCAAATTTCGTACAATGGTTTTCCCATTAATTTACCGTACAAATCATGGGCGGCCAAATCCAAGGCGCAAACCGCAAAATTACTTAGTCCTTTTGCTCCTAAAAAGGCATGGAATTTTTCGGGTGTTGTAAAATTATAAGATTCAATCTCCGCTTGGATTGCTTCTATTTCCCTTTCCATACTTTCATAAGTAATCCCGTAGTAAGGATTTGCAGTGGCCTCACCATAGCCGGTGGCCCAATTTAAATCTAGGCTAACGATCAAAGAATCCTGAAAATCGTGCGATTCTCTGGAAATGCTAAAGGTGTGTTTTAAGGGAAGGATGTATTTTTTTAAGCGGATTTCCATGCCTCGTTTTTTGTACTAATATAGCTAAACCATACCTTCTGAAAAAATGAAAACCTGCCAAATGTGACAGGTTTTTTAAACTTTTGTTTTCTATGTAAAAGGTTCTAATATTTCGAAACAGTTCCCGATACCGAATTCTTTTTTTGAACGTTGGCATCTCCGGCATAGGATATATTACCACCACTACTGGCATCGGCAATAAGGGATTCTGAAACATTCACCGTGATATCTGCCCCACTGCTGGCATCTGCATTACAGATTTTAGTTAAGAGTTCACGTGCTTCAATAGCTGCTCCGCTGCTTGAACTGGCAAAAAGGCCGTTAGCCTCCCCGGACAATCGTATATCAGCTCCGCTACTGGCATCTGCCTTTACTTCGTCTGCAAGCAATTCAATTTTAATATCCGCCCCACTGCTTGCGCTTAGTTTTATCAGTGCTGTTTCAATGGTATTCTGCCCGATTATATCGGCTCCGCTTGAACTTTCCAAAGCCGTAATTTCCGGTAGGGAAACATAAACCTTTTTTGTAGCCCTGCCAATGTTCTGAATGGCATGTATGCGTAATTCCCCATCTTTGATATCAGTTCCGATAAGGTCAATGATATTTTCATCGGCTTCGACAGTGATCCCAAATTCCGCTGCCGGAGTCACATAAACATCCAGACCTTCGGATGCCGAGATGACGGTAAAATCTTCTGTAATTTCTCTGCTTTCTTCTACTACGTTTCCGTTGCCTTTTTGGCCTTCGCCAATATTGATGTCGAATCCGCATGAGGATAAGAATAGTGCTAATAAAAAGGCCAGGGTAATTTTTACTAATGTTGTCATGACTTAGGTTTTTAGTTGCTTAAAATTCGTTTAGCTGACTGATGTATGTGATTTTTTTATACCCAGTTGTTGAATAAGACAGCCGAGCTGTAATTTTTTATTTTATTCTTTGGATTTAATTTGAATCCCTTCTTCACCGATCTTCACCTTTATCGATTGGTTGTCGTTTTTAACGTTGATATCTATTCCGTCTTCGTTTATGATAACCTTTCCGCTCGGATCTTCTTCCACGGACTTTTCCGGACAATTTTGACATTTTAACTCCCCGTCATTGCCTAAAATCCATATGTAGTTTGCTAGATCCCTTCTATACATATTTTTGTCATTTGAAGTACTTCTGCCCATATGTCTTTTGGTTGATGGATCAAATACAATGACACTTCCTGCCGGCAGATAAAGCGTTGCTCTTACTTCCTGGTTCCGTACCTTATGTACCGCCTTAGTGGTAAGGAAATTATCGAGAACGATTTGATTTCCACTAACCAGATAACTGTAATTAATCTCGGACGATTTTGCTTTAGCCTCTTTTTGCGAACTCCCATCTGCATCTTTGCGAATGCGTATCTGAGCCGTAGAATCTTCCGATTTTTTAATATCAAATAAAATATTATCGCGGAACAAAAGGCGGTCATCGTTGTCATCATAGGTCACCGTCATACCATTGATGCCTACGTTTTCCTGATTCTCGTGCAATTCACTTGTTTTCATGGAAATCCGTAACGTATCTAAATTATGGGTAAGGGGCAATACTTCGGTGGTAGAAGTGCTGCCGGTATAGGCATGGGCAGAGGCTTGTTGAATACCAAGGATCAATAGCCCAATCATAGATAAAAGCCATAAGCCCAAGAGTGAAAACTTTGCAATATTACCAATGGATTTGAGATTGTTTACCAAAATTTTCAAGCCCAGATACATCAGAAAGAAAAAAGGAATCCCCACCGTAAAAAAGCTTAAAAGTGATACCAGCCAAATGGGAGCGTCTGTTGAATTTACCATTTGGTAAAAATCGATACCGGGTAAATTTATACTGTCCAATACACCAATGGTAAATAGGCCAATAAACAAACCGACTAACCCCGAAGCCCCAACAATAATCAGGATGATCCCAATGAGTTTTCCAATCACTTTGAAAAAGAACATAATAAGGTCTCCTATGGCATTAAAAAAAGTCTGTCCGCTACTTTTTACGTGATTTCCCATTTTTTGGTAATCAGCGTTTTTTACACGGTCGGTTACGTCGTCAAAACCTTCTTTTACTTTGCGCTCTATATTACTGATATTTACGGGCTCGCCGCGCATATCTAATTTTTGTGAGGTGGTTGCGGCTTCCGGCACCAAGATCCAAAGCAGAATATAGGCAATAAAACCAAAGCCGGTAAAGACCGCCAGCGCAATAAAAATAAGACGTATCCAAAGTGTATCAAAACCCAGATAATGCTCCAATCCGGAGCACACACCACCTATATACTTGGCATCTATATCCCGGTACAGTTTTTTAATTGGGCGTGGTGGTAGGGTAGTTTTGGCGTTTGCACTATCGTCAAAGATATCCTCATCAATCTTATAGTCTTCAGGCTGCCCCATAATGGTGATAATTTCATTTACTTCTTTTTGGGTTATGACCTGACGATCACTTTCCATTTTTTCCTGAAAAAGTTCCGCTATTCTTGCCTCAATATCACTTAGAATTTCTTCGCTGCCCTGAGTAGCAGAAAAGGACTTTTTTATCGCTTGCAAATAGCGCTGTAATTTGTTGTAGGCCTCCTCATCGATATGAAAAAGGATGTTGGCTAGATTTATGTTTACTGTTTTATTCATGGTTAGTTGCTTTTGTTATTGGTTACCAGATTTACTGCATTTCTTAGTTCGTCCCAGGTGGTGTTGAGTTCTTTGAGAAACAACTTCCCGGTTTCCGTTAAAGTATAATATTTACGAGGGGGACCTGAGGTAGACTCTTCCCATCTGTAATTGAGTAAGCCATCATTTTTAAGTCTTGTCAGTAAAGGGTAAATAGTGCCCTCTACTACAAGCATCTTTGCGTTTTTCAGGGTGTCTAATATTTCGGAGGCGTATTTATCTTCCCCGTATAGGACCGAGAGAATGCAGTATTCCAAAACCCCTTTACGCATCTGCGCTTTTGTGTTTTCTATGTTCATAATAGGTTCATTCGATTAATTTAACTGTTCGTTTTCTGATGATTGATTGATTGATTGATGAAAAAACTCCTGACACCTTTATTTTATAAAATTAATAGAGAAGGGATATTTAAATTGCTGTCCTTCGCTTGTGCGAATTGTAGCCAATATGGTATACACAAAATTAATGATAGACAAGGCAGTATACAGTATCCCACTAATTCCTAAAGGCCACAAGAAGGGAATAAGACTGAAGCCATTTCTTCCAAAATTAAATTCGAAATTATTTGTTTCAAAAAAGAAGGGGAAGTTAAAATGACCTCCATTAAATATGGATGGTAGCGCTCCAATAAAAAAAGGTATGGTAACAATGCCGAGAACAATGGAATACAACAACATACTTATTTGAAAATTTAGGGCTTGCTTTCCATTATGGTCAATAAAACTATTCTCCTTTTTGTTGGCTGTCCATAAAATAAGAGGTAGTATAAAATTACCTAAGGGAATAAAATACTTCGTAAACGTAGACGCATGTATGATGGCCGATAGGTTCTTTTCGTGTTTAGTTAATGTATGTGTGTCTGTCATGGTATGGCATATTAGTTTCTTATGCAAATATATATCTTAAAAAAGGTATTATGCAAAACATAGTACTAAATATTAACATATAATTAACATTTATAGTTTCAACTATTTTCAATACTTTTAACCAAACAAAATGCTACTCATGGCTTTTACCGCAAGCAAGTTTAATACGTTTACATTTTTTAAACTTCCTTCGGCCTGGTGGTGCGGGGTGAGGTTGCGACATATCGACTCACAGCGGGCTGTGGTAACCGTACGGCATTCCTGGCGTAACCAAAATCCGTTTAAAAGTATGTTTTGGGCTGTCCAAGGAATGGCCGCTGAACTGAGCACTGGCGCCATGGTAATTGATCAAATTGAAAAAAGCAACAAAAAAATATCCATGCTGGTAGCCAATAACAAGGCCAATTTCTCTAAAAAGGCGACCGGGAAAATCACTTTTACGTCCGAAGATGGCCATCTTATAGGCAGCGCCCTTGAGGAAACCATAAAAACAGGGGAGGGTAGGAGCTTTTGGATGAAATCCGTCGGCGTTAATGAAAAGGGTATCGTGGTTTCCACGTTCCATTTTGAGTGGACGGTACGGTTGAAGGCTTAAGGGCAAGGTTGAATGTTCAGAAGTCGAAAGTGGAAGTTTACAGGTTTCTGGTTTTTGGTTTCAAGTTTGGTAAACTTCTGAATTTTTCCCAATGCGATAAGGTTAAACTGCAAATACGTATAGCTCCATAACAGCATAACTTCATGACAGAATAAAAACATAACTTCTTTGCTCAACAAATTAACCTATAAACGCATCAACCCATCGACAAATCAATAAAATCCGAACCTAAAACAACCATCAATTATTTCTTACAACTCCTCATATTTCATTAAATTTATTCCAAATTTTGTAACCAAAAACTGCTAAGGCATACTAATAAATATCAAAATAAAATAAGCAATATATGAACGCACACGAAATAGACTACGAAATTTTCGGAGAAGAAATGCAATATGTAGAAATAGAACTGGACCCTCAGGAAGCTGTGGTAGCAGAGGCCGGCAGTTTTATGATGATGGAAAGTGATATTAAAATGGAAACCATCTTTGGCGACGGTTCTAATCAGGATACAAGCGTATTGGGAAAACTCTTTTCCGCCGGGAAACGATTGCTTACAGGCGAAAGTCTGTTTATGACGGCATTTTTAAATATGGGCATGGGGAAGAAGAAACTCTGTTTTGCATCGCCTTATCCCGGAAAAATCCTGGCCATAGATTTGTCCGAAAAACAGGGAAAATTTATCTGTCAGAAAGACGCTTTTTTATGTGCGGCAAAAGGGGTTTCTATTGGCATTGAGTTCTCCAAACGTCTGGGAAGAGGTTTGTTTGGCGGAGAAGGCTTTATCATGCAAAAATTAGAGGGCGACGGCATGGCCTTTGTACATGCAGGGGGCACTTTGGCAAAAAAAGTGTTGGGCCCGGGCGAAGTGCTTAAAGTAGATACCGGTTGTATTGTCGGTTTTTCTAAGGATGTGGATTACGACATCGAATTTGTGGGTGGCATAAAAAATACCGTTTTTGGTGGCGAAGGCTTGTTCTTTGCTACTTTAAAAGGGCCCGGCACAGTGTATATTCAATCCTTACCCTTTAGCCGATTGGCTGGTCGTGTATGGGCAGCAGCCCCACAGGCCGGTGGAAAACAAAAAGGTGAAGGCAGCGTACTTGGCGGACTTGGTAATCTATTGGACGGCGATAACCGGTTTTAATTTTTGAGAAGGGGCAACACTGGATAATAAACCATTTTCTTTATTGTTGATCAACCCACTTTCTTGCCGTTTTTTAATTGTCTTGTTACTATGGCCAACGGCCTTGCAGCTTCATCGCCTAATGCCAAAAACAGTAGGTGGAGTAACCTGTCAGTCGTTCCGGTCGCCATAAAGAAAACCAATCAAGAGAAGCTTAGGATACAATCGGAACGATTTTTCATTCCCCTCCAATCCCATGCGTATCGCCGCCATATCGACCAATCTAAAGCGGCAAAAATAAATGGAAGGTTGCTGAATTTATCATGTACCCATCAGGACATGATTTGCAAGTAATCAGTATTTGGATAGATTTTCAGGTTATTCGAGACGAACTTTCAAAAAGATCATATCCATTTACTCCGTTCGATTCTTGCGGAACTGTCAGTTTAGGCGTTCATGGCCATACTAAAGGTAAATCGGTCATCAAAATCTTCAAGACCTTACCCGTTCTAAAATAAAAGTGCTATTGTGGCAATCATTTTTGGCCACAAGTTTATTTTGTCATCACCCTGGGGTTGGCTGGGAAACGTATCAAACGGGATGTCAAGTACCAAGATTGGTTTGCCCTATTGGGCTAATCTGGAAATCAAAAATTTGATTTTCTATTTTGTTTTTAATTAACTCATTTACAATTTATTTAACCATTTAACTTAAACTTTTAAATGATTATATTTCATCCTAATTTTTTTGATTGGGATTGTAAAAATGGATGAGCCCATTGCGGTGGGGATATGCCATGACCCAGATTACGGGAATTCTTCAGATTATGAAAGAACTTATCCGATTGGTATCAACATCTTTTCAAGGGTAACTTCGCCGCTTGTTGGGAACAAATAAAGTTAAAATACCAAAAAATCCGATAAACCGTACTTTGGATTACAAATTTATACCTACAAATAGAGGCATTTGGCAACAATAATCAGGCCCTAGGTAACATTTAATTGTGCGAACCCTATAAAATGGTGATTTTTAGCCCTTATTGAGAAATAATCAACCCAAATCCAACTTCATTGAAAGCACACGACCTACTGTCACATTTGTCCAATTTGGAAGCCAAACTTAATAGTTTTTCCTTTGAAGAGCTAACTTCGGCGGAAGCATGTCGATTAAAAAAGAGCTTCACCACGTTTAAAAGCAATCTGGAAAAAAAGATGGACGTGCAAATGATTTCCCCATCCCCGGACAGAGAAAACGGTTTTGATGGTCCCGCTGAAAAAAAGGTCTATGGACGCTTCCAAAATAGTCCTAAATATAAGGAAGGGACACTTATCGCTAACGTGAGCCACGAGATTAGAACCCCTCTTAACGGAATTATTGGGTTTACCGATCTTTTAAAGGAAAGTGAACTTGATGCAGAGCAAATGGAGCATGTTAATGCAATTCAATCCGCTTCCCACAACTTGCTGGGCATCATCAATGAACTGTTGGAGTTTTCCAAACTTTCTTCGGGCATGGAAAGGTTTGAATCCATAGATTTTAATTTTTACAATATTATCAAGGATGTCGTATATCTGTGCAATACCCTTATTTTAAACAAAAAGGTTATTATAAATGTAGATGTAGACACCCATATTCCGGAAGTTTTGGTTGGCGATCCTTCAAAACTGTCACAAATACTATTGAACCTTATGGGCAATGCCGTAAAATTTGTTGAAAATGGCAGCATATCCTTGGGGGTGAGGCTTAAAGAACAAATAAAAAACCGGTACTGGTTGGAATTTAACGTAACGGACACGGGAATAGGAATTGCCGGGGATAACCTGAAACACATTTTTGAATCATATAAGCAGGCGGAACCGGATACCTATGTAAAATATGGTGGTTCCGGTCTTGGTCTCAGCATAGTAAGGCAGATTGTTGAAAACCTAAATGGAGATATTACCGTTTCCAGCACATTGGGCATCGGCACCACTTTTAAGTTTGTACTTCCTTACAACAAGGGAAATGAAGCGAATTTCCAAAAACGGAAAGATACTGCCCCCATGGATTCAGAAAAAGAACTGGTAAAAGACATGCGCATCCTTGTTTTTGAGGATAATCTACTCAATCAGCACCTTATAGATCAGCGCTTAAAGGTTTGGGGCTGTACCAGGTACATAACGGATAACCCATTATATGGACTTAATATACTTAAAACCAACCGGATAGATATGGTCTTAATGGATTTACGGATGCCGGGGATGAACGGATACGAAGTGACCCAAAGAATCCGAAATAGTGATAACGTCCAAATAAAACAGATTCCCGTCATTGCCCTTACGGCAGATTTTACCGTACGGGACCAGGAACAATGCGAAATGAATGGGATCAACGATTTTATATTAAAACCTTACAGTCCGGATGAACTATTATCTAAAATAATCAAAAACAAGCAAGTAGTGGAAAAGGCATTGGGAACGTATCTTGCCCCTGTAGGGCCATTGGAACCAAGAACAACGGAAAGTCCAAAAATTGACCTTACGGGGATTTTGGAAGAGTGCATGGGAGAAATAAGCCTCTTGGAAGAGCTGGTGCAATTGTACGTACAGAACGCAATGGAATTTATAGGGCAGGCAAAAATTCAGATAAAAAACAAGGATTTTAAGGGATTGGAGTTTGCCGCGCACAAAATGAAATCCGGCTTGGCCATGATGCAGACCCTAAGTTTGCATTCCCTTATGGTCCAGATACATAAAACCGCAACCGAAGGAAAAGATATTAAGCAAATGAAATTTCTATACCACTGTTTTTTAGAAGAGTATTCAATTGTGGAATCGGCTATTACAGAAGAAGTGGAAAAATTGCGAAAAAGGGAATAAGAATGGACAGAAAAAAACTTTTGCTCGCTGAAGATGATGAATTGCTGGCCTCTTTACTGAACTTTCGGTTGGTAAAGGCTGGGTATGAAGTAAGCCATGCCCAAAACGGGAAGATAGTAAAGGAATATCTAAGCAATGGGCTGCCGGATATCATAGTAAGCGATATTATGATGCCCTATTTTTCTGGAATAGAGATCATTGATTATGTTCGTAATGTGTTGAAATCCAATATCCCGATCATCATCATATCCTCCGCGGGCAATGAAGAGAATGTGTTGAGTGCCTTTGAATTGGGAGCCAATGATTTTATATCCAAACCGGTAAGTCCATCGGAACTTTTGGTTCGTGTGGGAAGAGAACTAAATAAACGCCCAATTGCAATGTAAGTTCTTTACATATCATATCCATTCGCTTCTGAGCGCCCCAAAAATCCATACCGATCTTTTGTGGGATCTCTCCTTGCTTTTCATCGGGCTAAGTACCTTATACTTTGCGGCAGTGTTCTTCTTTAGAAACAGACAGGCCTCCAATTCGGCGAAAATGATGGGGAGAAAGAAAACATTGGCTCCCATGATAAGTGAATTTCTTTTTTTTGAAGAAGAGTCGTCCAAAAATGAGAAAAGCGATTACATAAACCTCAAGATCGAGATTAGGGAACTCCTAAAGGATGTTTATAACCGAAAAGCATTGTCCAGTATATTATTGGATCTGCAAAAAGATGTTTCGGGAGACACCAAAAAGCGCGTCTTTAAATTATATAAGGATCTCGGTTTGGACCAAGATGCCTATGTAAAATTAAAAAGTTGGCGATGGGAAGTGGTTTCGCAAGGTATTCTGGAGCTAACCCAAATGCAGGTTACGGAATCTTTTGGTTTCATCACAAAATTCATCAATGATAAAAGAGGGGTTATCCGTAAACAGGCTGAAATTGCGACCGTAACCCTAAAGCATGAGGGAATCGCTTACTTTCTGGACACCACCCAATACAAAATTTCCGAATGGCAGCAATTAAAATTGTTGGATGTTATACGCAATCTGGAAGATTTTAACCCACCAAAGTTTAAAGCATGGCTTACCTCTAAAAATAGCTATGCTGTACTTTTTGCCTTACGATTGATAAAGTACTATAATCAAAATGATGCTTACACTTCTATCATTCAATTGGTAAAGCATAAAAATGACCAAATCAAGGCAGAGGCAATAAGTTGCATCAAAGAGTTCAATATACTTGAGGCCCGTGAAACGCTGAAATCCGTCTTCTGGAAATGTAATGTGGACATTAAGATTTTAATATTGGACACCATAGCCTTATTTGGACAAGAAGAGGACATTTTTTTTCTTAAATTAATTGAAAACAAAGTAGTTAACTATTCAGTAAGAAGTAAAGCATTAAGTGCTATTAATGCTATTTACCCAGAAAGCGTCATACCGACCGAAGATATTATAGAACTGTTCGGAAATCAAATACCGGATGATATCGTCACGGGAACAGCGAAAACTTCGGCTTCGGAAATTGACCTAGAAATAGATATTGCCGAACATAGATTTAAAACTGCGGATATTTTGGAGATCGAAGACAAGGAAGCATTGGAAGCATTTCTGAAAGATGAAATGGAGGAAACTGTCAGCAAATTTGAAAATGGACCGATCTTGGACAAAGAAGAAATAATGGCTCCACATTTTATCCCCTACATTGTGGAAAATGAAGGGGCAACATCAAATAACCTGGATATTGAGGTAGATTATGTTGGAATAAATCGCCAATCCATCAAAACTGGGGACGATACCGAAATCAGTGAAGAACAAGATTTTGTTGAGCATATAGAAGCGTCCCACAAAACTTTGAGGTTCGATTTTTTGCCCCTCATTTGTGAAAATGAAACAGGGTTTCCCAATAAATCCATGGATACACCCGCATCTGAATTTACCGATGTGCTTAAGTACCATGTATTTTATGAAGAAGTGGGGAGAACGACCCCATTGCCCGTACAAGATGAATGTAATAGAGAATCTTTTAGAAACCCAGAGGGTGTTTCGGAGGATATTGGTTTAATGGAGATCGATTTTTTGCCCATAGTGGATAACCAGAAAAAAGAATGGAGGGACATAGCTATAAAATTTCCTTTGCCCAGCCCTTGTTTCCCAATAGAAATGAACAATAAAAACCTTATGGAAACCTTCATTGATGAGGAATATAGCAACATGGATCTTTTGGAGGCCATAGAAGAATTGGGGGATAAGCGCGAGATCCCATTTTTAAAGGAAATGATGGAAATTGGGGAAGAGGCCATAAAAGAAAGGATAACCGAATTGATTCGTGTTTTTTCCAAGGAAAACGAACCTTCTATATTTACTGGATCCAATTCTTCCGGCAACTTGGACAATGGCCCATACAGCATTTTTGAAGACTTCTTTAGACATTGTGATACGGAGGGCAAACTGATCTTGTTAGAGGAAATAGCAACGGTTGGTGATGAAAAAGAACTTTATTTTTTGTCCAAGCTATTGACAGATCCAGAGATAAAAATAAGGGAACGCGCAAAAAAAGCGCATGATGAACTTAAAAACAGGATATCCGAAATAAGTGGGGCCGTTAGGGTAGGTGAAGAGCATAAAACACATCTAAGCGTAGGGGCATATAATGGATATGGGGGACTGAATTTCAAAGAAGCCCCGATATTTACGTCTAAGGAAGAGAAAAAAACAACAGTTGGTAATGACGCTCGGAAAACCAAACAGTTATTACCATTGGAGTATTGTTTCTTGTTGGACGAACTGAAAATAGAACCATTCAGCCCCAATTCAATAGCCGACATTGGATTTGAATTGACGATTGATATGGAAACTTCAGATGAAAACAAGAAGGAAGTTGTTAATGATCGATTTAGGACAAAATAAAAAGGAAAGTTAAATGGATAACGGTATCTTAGATATTATCCTGGATTACATAAACATTGTGTTTTTGGTGTTTACTTTAGTGCTGTTTTCCTTGTTCAGCGTTATGGGCTATTTATCCACCAGAAACTCCATACACTATAAAAACAAGAACAGTTTTGTGGACCTGTCCAAGATCATGGCATCCCCTTTGGCACCCAGCATAACCATAATAGCCCCGGCCTATAACGAAGGGCTCACCATCGTTGAAAATATCCGTTCCCTATTGTCGCTCCAATATGTGGATTATGAGGTCATGGTGGTCAATGATGGCAGTAAGGATGATACGTTGCAAAAAATGATCGAGGCATACGACTTGGTAAAAATTGAACAAAAAATAGATCCCGAATGGAAATCCAAACCCATAAGGGGCATCTACAAATCCGGTCATCGTTCTTTTTCTAAGTTAACCGTAATTGACAAAGAAAATGGCGGTAAATCAGATGCTTTAAATACGGGTATTCAATTATCTGAAAACAAATATGTTGGATGTATAGATGTTGATTGTCTGTTACTTCCAGAAGCACTTTTGCATGTAGTAAAATCATTTTACCAAAGAACCCAAAAAAGGGTGATCGCCGTTGGCGGGGTAATCCGAGTTGCCAATTCCTGCGTCATTTCCGGTGGGGTACTTGAAGAAATACGGTTGCCCAAAAATTTACTTGCCAAGTTTCAATTATTGGAATATACCCGTTCCTTCATCTTGGGAAGAATGGCATGGGGACGTATAGACAGCCTTTTGATAATTTCCGGGGCTTTTGGCTTTTTTGATCGCGAAATAGCCCTTGCGGTAGGGGGGTATGATACCAATACCGTTGGTGAGGACATGGAAATTGTATTTAAAATGCGCCGGTATATGGCAGAGCGCAATCTGCCCTATACGGTGGAGTACATACCAGACCCTTTATGTTGGACGGAGGTACCGGAGGATTTAAAAATATTGGTAAACCAAAGAGATCGATGGTCGCGGGGAAACCTAGAGACACTTTACAAGCACAAGGACATGTTCTTTAACCCCAAATTTGGAAGATTGGGCATGTTGAGCTATCCGTATTGGTTTTTTTACGAATGGCTGGCTCCTTTGTTGGAGTTTTTTGGTTTTTTCTCCATAGTGGTTTTTTACTTTTTGGGAATCTTGAATTGGGAATTCTTCTTGGCAATAACCTTTACCGTGTACATGTTTTCAATAATGTTTTCCTTTTATGCCATTTTGTGGGATGTGTATTCCTATAACGAATATACAAAGACCAGGGACATTTTAACCTTAATGGCCTGCGCCATAATAGAGCCAATTGTCTTTCACCCCATTGTGGTGTATTCGGCTGTCCGGGGAAATTATAAGAAATTGTTCAAAGTACGGTCAGGTTGGGGCACTATAACAAGAAAAGGCTTTACTAAAGTATAGAAGATGCAAGTTGTAGAAAAAGAAGAGCGTAACATGGATCGAAAGAAATTGAAGGATTTCATTCCGTTGGCCATTGCTTTTTTTGGAAGCCTGGTATTCCTGTCCATCTATCAAAATATTCGTTTATATGCCTCTGGGATCCTAGATGGTTTTATCAACAAAAGTCTTTTCCTTCTTTTACTTCACCATACTGGATTTACAGCTATTATGGCCATTGTACTTGCATTTTTATTTAATTTTATAGAAAGGAAAAAAGCTAGATTGGGGTTCAAAGTGGCCAAGATTATTTTGCTTGTTTTCTTGTTGGTGGAAGGGTGGTTGATAGAGTATTACGTAAGGAATTATGAAATTCTAGGGGACGACGTTTTTGGCCTAAATGTCACAAGTGCCCAGATAGCATCAGTGCTATTGTACGGATCGGTACTTATGATCGGCTCAGGGATTCTTTTTCATTTTTTATATAAAATGGCATGTTCCACCTATACGATCATTAGTAGAATGTACCCGTTCACCATTGTTTTGTTCAGTCTTTTCCTGGCTACCCTGGCCGCGGATAAAAAGCCCATCAATGAGAACAGGGTACAACATCTAGTGACCGGTATTTCTTCTGCGCTGCTTGATTTTAATAAATATGAAGGCTCGGAGGAGTATCCTTTATTAAAACCATATGCGAAGAACGATGTTTTTGGAGGGTACTTTAACCTAAAAAACGAAAGACCCAACATGGTGATCCTTATCGTTGAAGGATTGGGATCTGATTTTGTTGGGGACAAAGCACTTTATAAAGGGTTTGCCCCTTTTCTGGACTCTTTAAGGGGGCAGTCCCTCTATTGGGATAATTTCGTAAGCAATACGGGAGAAAGTTTTGCGGCAATGCCCACTATTTTGGGATCTTTGCCTTTTGGCGAAAAAGGGTTTACCAATATAGAAGGCACTTCTAGCAGGAACACCTTATTTGGCATTCTTAAAAAAAATGGCTATGCCACCTCATTTAATTATGGGGGCAATAGTGCCCTGAACCATTTTGATAAGTTTTTGGACGAAGAGCGGGTAGATTTCATTTTGGACAGGAAAGCTTTCGGGCCTGATTACAAATTGCAGGAGGAAGATGCGGCCGGAATATCCTTGGGCTATCCGGACAAGGAACTATTTAGAAAATGGGCCGCTTCCACAATATATCAAAAAAAACCAAAACTGGAGGTGTTCCTTACCCTAAGTTCCAAAACCCCCTTCGCGGTCCCCTATAGTAAAACGTACCAAGGTAAGGTAGAAACCATCTTGGCAAAATCGCAAATGGCACCTAGAATCTCTAAATTGATCAAAAAAAATAAGGAAATCTTTGCGAGTATCCTATATACCGACGAGGCTTTGGCAGGTTTTTTTGCCTCTTATAAAAATAGGCCAGAATTTGGCAACACCATTTTTATTGTTACCGGAAGCCATAACCTAACGGAGCTGCCCGCTAGAAATGAGGCAAGCAGGTACAGGGTGCCACTTATCATCTATAGTCCACTTTTAAAGTCCCCAAAAAAAATGAAGTATCTGGTTTCCCATGCGGATATTGTGCCCACATTGGTTTCCCTTCTGGACGAAGAGTACCACTTAAAGATACCACAAAAGGTTGCATGGTTGGGAAATAGCTTATTGTTGGGCACTCCCTTTGATGATTCCAAGGAAATTCCGCTTTTCAGGAATAAGAATAGCATCCAGGACTACATCTATGGTCCATTTTTTCTTTCCGCCGGGCAAGTATATAAGTTCGACAGGAATTTAGAACCTACAGAAGTGGAAGATGCGCCCGTAAAGACGGTTAAAAAAAGTTTTGATTATTTCAGATCGATCAATGCCTATACAACGGCAAACGACAAAATCCTTCCGGATTCCATGGCCATTTTTAATCCGCTTAAAAATAAATTCACAAAACAGGAACTGGTCTGGATAAGCAGTGTTTTTAATGGTAGGGATTTTGATGGGGCCTATGAGACCGCAAGGGAATTGGCTTTTAAAAATGAAATGGAAAGGGCCTTTCTTTTGTGCAGGTACATTATTGTTGCAATTCCACGCCATGCAGATGCGGAAATATTGATGGGGAGGATGCATGCTTGGCAGGGCGATTATGGGAAGGCCATGGACATATTGGAAGAAACGGTAAGAAAGTACCCCGTATATGTCGATGGATATTCGGCCTTGCTCGATGTGTATTTTTGGGCGGACAAAAACGAAAAGGCGATCGATCTTCAGGAAAACATCAAACGGAACAATATAAAATCAATCGAAATTACCCAAAAAATGGTAAGGGCATACCAACAAACCCAAAAAGGGATTTCTAAAGACACGCTTGCCAGTTTTTCTATAAACCCTGAAATTCAGGCATCCATAACAGCAATTGACCAATAGATGAGGATCTTAAAACAGTGCACCATACTTATTTTTCTGATACATAGCCTAGCGATTTTCGCACAGGGAGCCACCTATAGGGGCAATCCAGATACTTCTTTCCTTACCGCAAGGGATTTGGCTTTTAGTGGCAACCGTTCTCAGGCCAAGGATACTTTGGCACTCATCCTTACAAAATATCCTGATTATACCGATGTTAGAAACTTGTTGGCCAAAATCCATAGCTGGGACGGCGATTACGATATTGCCCGCCGACAGTTCAACAAAATAACTTCCTCTGAAAAAACAAATAAAGAGGTATGGATAGCTGCAATAAAAAACGAACTGTACGCAACTAATTATGCCACTGCACTTGGATTGGGCAATAAGGCTTTGCTATATGTGGGTGCAGATAAGGATTTGGAGCAGCTAAGGGGCCAGGCGTTACAGAATATCAATGAAAACGAAGGGAACAGAATGGGATCGGTTGAAATAATTGCCCCAAAGGATTCCTTGGAAGCAGATCCAAATTCAGCTAAAAATAGAATTGGGATTTACAATGCCATTGATGTTTTTGATGTGGTCTATGACCCAATGGTGGCATCCAGCATTGAATATAAAAAGGATACAAAACTGGGCAGTGTGCTTCCACGGATCAACTATGCCAATAGATTTCAGACCAATGGCCTGCAGTACGAAATTGATTTTTACCCAAGGGTATCCAAAACTTTTTATGCATATTTAAATTATGGCTATTCCGCATCCGCCATTTATCCGGACCATCGGGTAGGGGGGGAGCTATATGCCAATCTGCCAAAAGCACTGGAAACGTCATTGGGCTTTAGATATTTGAAATTCAACAATATAGATGCCAAGATAATAACAGGTTCGGCAGGACTTTATAAAGGAAATTATTATTTCTCCTTTAGGCCTTTCGTAACACTGCCCGAAGGAGCAAATCCAATTGGGTTTTCCGGTAGTTTGTTGGCACGGAAATACCTAAGGGACAAGGATAATTATTTGGGAATTAACGCAGTGGTCGGCTATGCCCCTGAACTGAGACAGTTAAGGACAAATTCTGTTTTGTTGGCGGAAACCCTATTGCATATAGAATCTGAACAATTGAATTTGGAATATCAATTTTCAAGTGGCAGAGGATATAACATATACAGGGCCAATCTTGGGGTAACGCGCCAGGAGTTGGTCTTTGATCCCGGAAATTTCTTTTGGGCCGTTTCGGCAGGGATTACCTACCAAGTTAAATTTTAGTCAACACATACCTTCAAGAAGGGGTGTTTTACAACAAAAAATTAAGGATACACCACATTTTATTGTGCCATTTGATCTAATTAAATAAGTTTACGATGTGATTGTTGAATCCCAAATCCGAATAACAACTATATACCAAATCAAACCATGTTATACGATACCTACGGAGAAGAATACCTATCGTTTCTCCAAGATTTAAATGAAATTTTAAGTTTAAATGAATTAGCTGAGTTGGATTACATGTAATCCAACCGGCTTTTTTAAATCCAAAACCCCACAATTATGGCTAACCAAAATCCTGACAATGCAGCTTATTTAAATTTTATTGAAGATTTAAATGAAATACTAATCGATTATAATATCAACAAACTGAATTTTTCCTAAGTATTTTAGTGTTCAATGGCATGAAAAAAGAGTCTATGTGAGCGGACTCTTTTTTTTGTCCTTACCCTATCCTTACCCTAAGTAAGTCTTCAATAACTTACTGCGCGAATCGTGGCGCAGTTTCCGTATCGCCTTTTCGCGTATCTGCCTTACCCTTTCACGTGTCAGGTCAAAAGTCAGCCCAATTTCAGCTAAGGTCATCGCCTGTTGGTCCCCAATGCCATAGTAAAGCTTAACAACGTCTGCCTCACGTTGGGATAGCGTTTCCAGGGCACGGTCAATTTCCGTGTTCAATGATTGCTGCATAAGTGTTCCATCAGGGTTGGGAGATTCCCCAGCACGCATAACGTCGTAAAGGTTGGATTCTTCACCTTCCCGAAGGGGGGCATCCATGGAGATATGGTGACCGGCATTTTTCATGGATTGTTTTACCTCGTTCAAGGACATTTCCAATTCAGTGGCAATTTCTTCTGCGGATGGGGGGCGTTCGTGTGCCTGTTCCAAATAAGAAAAGGCCTTTTTAATTTTGTTGATGGAGCCTATCTTGTTCAAAGGCAGGCGCACCACTCTGGATTGCTCCGCCAAAGCCTGTAAAATGGCTTGGCGAATCCACCATACGGCATAGGAAATAAATTTAAAGCCACGGGTCTCATCAAAGCGGCCGGCCGCTTTGACAAGCCCAACATTTCCCTCATTTATTAAGTCGGGCAATGTCAATCCCTGATTTTGATATTGTTTTGCCACGGAAACAACGAACCTTAGATTGGCATTTGTTAATTTTTCTAGGGCTGCCTGGTCTCCGGAACGTATTTTTTGCGCCAGCTCAACCTCCTCATTTGCGGTTATCAAACCTATTTTACTGATATCTTGCAGGTACTTATCCAATGATTTCGATTCCCGGTTGGTAACCTGTTTGATAATCTTTAATTGCCTCATGTAATAGCTTTTAGTTAGAGATAACATATTACATCTTTCTGCCGTCTTTTCCAAAAGAACTCGGTTTTGTTATACACAATTTATGAGAAGTTTAAGATTTGGCCCAATGTGCCCATACAATTGGGCCAATATCAATTTACAAACCTTATTTTTGTAGCATAAAACCAGCCGATCCGGCCTTTATGGATTGAAAGGATCGGGGATAAGATAAATTGGAAAGGAATGGAATGGGTAAAAGAGCGGTAAAGAAGTATGTATCGGAATTAAAAAAGGGAGAGTTGGAGATCCAGTTAATGGATTTGTACGATCGTTTTCCTGTGGTGAAGGAGTATTACGATTTTATTTTTGATCCCAAGGAAGATAAATTGGTACAAGAGGCCAAGACAAAGATATCCAACGAATATTTTCCTTTAAAGCGAAAGCGCCCCAAAGCGAGACGCTCGGTGGCACAAAAATATATCAAGCATTTTATGAGCCTTGGAATGGAACCGTTTCTGGTTGCCGAACTAATGCTGTACAATATAGAAGTGGCACAAGCATATGCCTTGGATAAGAGTGTATCGGAAGCATTTTATAAAAGTATGCTCAATTCTTTTAGTACGGCTTTGCAATTCATATCGGTCAATAGATTGTTGCCCAATTTCAAAGAACACATCCTAAAATGTTACCAAACCGCCCAAGACCAAAAATGGCCCAATGGCGATGGCTTTTCAAGGGCTTTGGATATCATCGACTGATTTTTTTAATAACGGCTTTTCCAAGATCGTGTAGGCTGTACTGGCAGGGCAAGGGAATATAATTTTCCGATACTTCATGGGGTAGGTACATCTCCATGGCATGTCTCGACAGGTTTATATAATTTTTTTATTTCCCGATTTATGCCTTTATATTTCGTTTGGGCACAAAAAACTTTTAATTTTGTAAGGTTTACTTTTTAATAAAACAACTCTACCGATTTGGAGCTACAACAAGGTACCAGGGAAAAAATACTTTATAATTATCAGTTAGAAGATTTAAATACGATTTTTGAGTATTTGGAAGACTCTCCGGACGATGTTAATTTACTGTACCAATTGCCCACAGGAGGAGGAAAGACCGTTGTTTTTTCTGAGATAGCCCGAAGGTTTATTGACAAAACCAACAAAAAGGTCGTAGTCCTTACGCACAGGATAGAGCTTAGTTCGCAAACCTCTAGAATGTTGAAGGATTTTGGGGTTAAGAACAGGATCATCAATAGCGATGTCAAGGAATTTGAGGACCAAGATGACTATATGTGCTTTGTGGCCATGGTGGAGACCCTGAACAATAGATTGCAGGAGGACAAGGTTAAAATAAAGAACATAGGGTTGGTTATTATAGACGAAGCCCATTACAATTCGTTCCGGAAACTTTTTAAGTATTTCCGAAAATCAATTATTCTAGGTGTCACGGCCACTCCGTTGAGCTCCAATATCAAACTCCCCATGAAGGACAACTACAAAAAGCTTATCGTTGGGGAATCCATACAATCGCTCATAAAAAGAAAGTTCCTTGCAAAGGCGAACATGTACAGCTACGACGTTAGTCTGCGCACCTTAAAATTGGGCATAAACGGGGATTACACGGTAAAATCCTCCGATGAGCTTTATGGAAACCAAAGTATGCTTGGCAAGTTGCTGCATGCCTATGAGGAAACGGGAAAGGGCACTAAGACATTGATTTTCAACAATGGGATAAGCACTTCCAAATATGTTTATGAAACCTTTAAAAAAGCGGGGTACGATATTAGGCATTTGGACAATAAAAACAATGCCGTGGAAAGGAACGATATTTTGCAATGGTTCTCTAAAACGCCCAACGCCATTTTAACTTCCGTAAGCATTCTCACCACGGGTTTCGACGAACCGACCGTGGAGACCATTATTCTCAATAGGGCAACAAGGTCGTTGACCCTATATTTTCAAATGATCGGTCGGGGCTCGCGGATACTTCCCAATAAGGATGAGTTTACAGTGGTGGATCTGGGGAACAATGCGGTGCGATTTGGGATGTGGGACGCTCCCATAGATTGGCAGGAAATATTCCATTTCCCCGACTTCTATCTGGATAACATAAAAAACGATGAGGACATAGAGCGGGAATTTGTTTATGAAATGCCCATGGAATTAAAATCAAAATTCGGGAAATCCGAAAATTTGGAGTTTGACATAAAGGAAGAATACAAAAAAGTATTCGCCCAAGGCCTTAGATCCAAAACCGTTTTGGACCGGAGCATAGAACAACATGCCCGGATTTGTATGGAGAACGGTAAGGACGTTTTCGGTGCGCGTATTCTGGCAAAACAATTAAAAGAGGAAATAGCATATCGGGTAAGGCAATATTCTTATTGTATAATGAACAACACCAAAAACTATAAGGAATGGTTGGAAGAGGATTATGAACGTAAACTCCGATCACGTATTTCCCAAAAATTTTCGGAACGGATGTAACCTCCATACCATTTTTCATGGAAAAAGTATTGATTATCGGCTTGGTCTGGCCAGAACCCAATTCCACCGCTGCCGGTGGCAGGATGTTGCAACTTATCCACTTTTTTTTGGAGAGGGGCCATCACATCACTTTTGCCTGTACCGCTGCAAAATCAGAATTTTCCGTACACCTTGACGATCTTGGAATAGATGGGGTTTCCATAAAATTGAACCACAATGGGTTTGATACATTTATTAAAGCACTGAACCCCGATATTGTAGTATTAGACAGGTTCATTACAGAAGAACAGTTTGGTTGGCGGGTTGCGGAACAGCTTCCAAATGCCATCCGGATTTTGGATACCGAGGATTTGCACTCGCTCCGATATACACGTCAGGAATGTTTGGATTCGGGCATTCCGTTTTCCATAAACAGCTGGTTGCAGAACGATAAAACAAAGCGGGAAATAGCCAGTATCTATCGATGCGATTGTTCCTTGATCATTTCCTCTCACGAACTGTATTTATTGCAAGAAGTCGTTAAGATAGATCAAGACCAATTATTGCACTTGCCTTTTTTGTTGGACCCTATAAATGAAAACCAGATTAGGTCATGGACACCTTTTTGCGATAGGAACGATTTTATATTTCTTGGTAACGGAAAACACCTTCCGAATATCGATGCGATCATATGGTTGAAAAGGGATATATGGCCCATAATCCGCGAATTTCTCCCAGAAGCCAAAATACACATTTATGGTGCTTATTTGCCGGACCATACTATGGAAATGCATCAGCCCCAAATAGGGTTTCACGTATTGGGTTGGGCAGCAGATGTAAAAGAGGTTATGGGCAGGGCAAGGGTAAATTTGGCACCCTTGCGCTTTGGAGCGGGCCTAAAGGGAAAATTGGTAGATGCCATGTTATTCGGAACGCCGAGTGTTACCACCTATATAGGGGCAGAGGCCATGCACGATGGATTGCCCTGGGGCGGATTTATTGAGGAAGATCCCCAGCAATTTGCGAAAGCCGCCTTTCTATTGTACACCGATAGAGAATTATGGAAAAAGGCCCAGAAAAACGGAACCACCATCATAAACCAATGCTTTAACAAAAAAGAATATTGCGATAAATTGGGCGATAGGATTAAGCATATCGAAGCTAATTTGGAATCCCATAGGAGCAAAAACATTATAGGTGCAATACTGCACCATCAAAGTATGGCAAGCACCAAATACCTATCGCGCTGGATTGAATTGAAGAATCGATAACTAAAAATTATTTTCCAATGCTTATTTTAGGATGGAATGGGTTTTATTTAAGCCCATGAAATAAGTATCTTTATACATCGATAATCAATGCACGGAATGAAAGAAATCAATTGGGAAGTAACCAAAACGTTTACCGATATTACCTATAAAAAATATAATGGCGTGGCGCGTATTGCCTTTAACCGTCCGGATGTTCGAAATGCATTCCGACCCAAGACCACGAGCGAATTGTACCAAGCTTTTTATGACGCACAAGAAGACACCTCCATAGGGGTGGTATTGCTATCGGCAGAAGGACCATCGGCCAAGGATGGGGTGTATTCGTTTTGTAGCGGGGGGGACCAAAAGGCAAGGGGACAGCAAGGGTATGTGGGTGAGGATGGCATGCATAGGTTGAATATTTTGGAAGTGCAGCGGCTTATTCGCTTTATGCCCAAGGTGGTCATTGCCGTGGTTCCTGGTTGGGCCGTGGGCGGGGGCCATAGCCTGCACGTGGTTTGCGATCTTACCCTGGCCAGCAAGGAACATGCCATATTTAAACAGACCGATGCGGACGTTACCAGTTTTGACGGGGGTTATGGATCTGCCTATTTGGCAAAATTGGTGGGGCAAAAGAAAGCTCGGGAAATCTTCTTTTTAGGACGCAATTATTCCGCACAGGAAGCCTTTGATATGGGAATGGTGAATGCTGTGGTGCCCCATGCGCAGTTAGAAAATACCGCTTACCAGTGGGCACAGGAAATATTGGCCAAGTCCCCGACCTCCATTAAAATGCTGAAGTTTGCGATGAACCTTACGGATGACGGCATGGTTGGCCAACAAGTATTTGCTGGAGAAGCCACCCGATTGGCCTACATGACCGATGAAGCTAAAGAAGGTCGGAACGCATTCTTGGAAAAAAGAAAACCGGATTTTGGAAAGAACAAATGGATTCCATAGTGTTAAAAAACCATACTTAAAATAGGCCATCTGTGATGTTCAGGCAATACCTATTTTTTTATTGGAATTAACTTATATTTTGTGGTTAGGGACAGGAGGGTGTTGACCATAACATGCTTTTTGGTGGAGCGACGTACTAAAAACGCGCAGGGCTAGGAAGGTCATAAACCAAAAAGAGTCCCATCGGTTAGGATAAGACTCTTTTATCGAGAACACTATATGAAAATGAAAAAATTAACTTCCTTATTAATTACACTGCTAAAATAACAACGGCACATCCCTAAAAGAAATTATTGTTGTGAACTGGGGCAAAAACGTGGTGTTCCCTTTGTTTTTTGTTTTTGGCCCCCAAAATCTTTAAATATTCCCGTTTGGAGGAACTGGGGGAGATCAGATAAATTATACCTTATTAAAAGGCGAACATTATTCGACCTGTTTACGGATATCTGGAATTAACAAATAGCAGTATCAATCAACACTGAAGATATTTTTTATATTTTAATAACCTACTTGTTTGGTAGGAATAATATGTTTTATTTACATTTGCGCCATAACAGCTAAATTATTTCGAAATAAAAAGGATTTTTATACTATTGATTGAGATGATAGCACATGGTTTAAGTCCTCTAGTCGGACAAGGACAGGGCACAGACTCATTGCCCACTACCAAGGAAGAGCATACAATATCATCTTATTATGTGGAGGCGGGTTCATATGCCTCCAAAAGGGAAACCGATCCACCGGATTATACCCGCAATGTGGGGAAATCGGGAATATTTTCCAAGTCAGATTTAAATTGGTTAACCCTTGGATTGGATTCAAGGGCGAGAGGCGAATGGAGAAACAATGACATCCGTCGTCCCGAAAGTTTTAACGAAGACTTTCCATTACTTATTAGGCAACGGGTTTATATTGGGGTTGTTGAAGTTTTAGACCCCTTCCGTTTTGCGATTGAATTTGAAGATGCGCGCAGAAACAATGGCAATTACCCATTAGATGATCGGGATGCCAATAAGTTGGAAATGATACAAGGGTATGCAGAATTGTATTTTAACGACGGCCTTGGTAAAGATGCGTTGGGCAACAATCGTCCCATCTCTATCCGATATGGTAGAATGGCATTTGAATTTTTGGACAGGCGTCTGATAAGCCTGAACCCTTGGAGAAACACCACCAATAGTTTCATGGGACTTAGATTGGCCCTGGGGCAGGATAAAAATGATTGGCAGTTGGATGCTTTACTGGTAAGACCCATTAATCGGGATATTGAAAGATTTGATAAAACGGATGAAGATCGTTGGTTCTCTACGGTAATCGGCCATTGGAGAAAATGGTCCGATGTAGTTACGGTAGAGCCTTATTATATGGGGCTTAAGCAAAATTCAAGCAGAGAAAACAACAATAGGGAAAGAGAGATACATGGATTTGGGTTGCGGCTATACGGTTGGTTCAACAGATCCGGTTTTAATTATGACCTGACGGGAATGTACCAACTGGGCAGGGATAATGGACAAGACCAAAGAGCGTATTCCTTTACCACTGAAATAGGGTATACCCTTAAATCAAGTAAGTTAAAGCCCCGTTTCAGTGCATTTTTCGGTTATGTCAGCGGAGATAAAGATCCAAACGACAATGTAAGCAATCGTTTTGAACGTTACTTTGGTTTTTCACGTCCTTGGTCGTCCGATGATTATGTGGTCATGGAGAATATCATAACCCCGAAAGTAAAACTGGAATTTCAGACAAAGATCAACAAGGTTGCCGTGAAGTTTGATGGGGGTTACGGTTTCTATTGGCTGGCAAGTGATACCGACCGCTTTACTAATTTTTTATCGGGAAATGCCAATAATAGGGATTTAACGGGGAATAGCGGAAAATTTTTAGGGCATGGACTGGATTTTAGAATCCGGGTTAACCCAATTCCATATCTCGGTGTAAATATGGGCTATGCACATTATACGCTAGGGGAGTTTGTTGAAAGCAGGCAACTTTTTGCAAATGGGGAAAGTGCCAATAGTTCTGATTTTGTTTATCTGGAACTTTCCCTCAATATCTTCGACTTACTGGGACATCCTAATCTTTCAAATAAAACAGAGAACTAAAATCTTTAAAAATGGAGAAAATAAAAATAAAGCACATTACAATTCTTATCGTAATTCTTAAGTTGTCCCTTATTTCAATTGTAGTCTTTAAGTATTTGCCAAAGGCCACCGCAGAGGACCTAACTTTTAACGAAACCTTTTTTTGGTTTATCCTTGCCGGTTTTCTGGCTCAGATCGTTGATGGCGCATTGGGAATGGCCTATGGGGTCACTTCCAATTCCGTGCTGCTGGGTTTTGGCCTTTCTCCAAAAGTGGCATCAGCGGCAGTACATACGGCCGAGGTTTTCACAACCGGCGTCTCGGGATTGTCCCATATGAGATTTGGAAATTTCGACAAAAAACTGTTTTTCAAACTTTTAATTCCAGGGATCCTAAGTGCTTCTGTTGGAGCTTATCTTTTGGGCGATATTCTGGACGGAAAGGCTATCAGGCCCTATATTATGGCATACCTCCTGGTGTTGGGTGTCTTAATTTTATTAAAAGCATTTAAAAATAAATTGAATACTTTGGAAAACACCAAAAACGCATCTTATTTGGCCTTGGTCGGCGGTTTTTTGGATTCTATCGGTGGGGGGGGGTGGGGCCCTATCGTCACTTCAAACCTTATCCATCAGGGCAACACCCCCGCAAAAGTAATCGGGACCGTAAATACGGCCGAATTTTTTGTTACCTATGCCAGCGCAGGTATTTTAATTTACTTTGCGGGGATACAAAGTTGGCAGATTATCTTGGGGCTTATCATTGGGGGCATCATCGCTGCGCCTTTAGGTGCTTACATCACTAAAAAAATACCGAAAAGGCAATTGTTGGTCATTGTAGGGACATTAATTATCCTTACTTCATTATACACCCTGTCCAGAGAGATTTTTTGAAATGTGTTCGTTCGCGCCCATACGGATAAAATAGATATAAAAAACAAAGATGGTCGCCAACATTGGAAGCAAATCCAGTAATTGGCCATATAAAAGCCATGCTTTTTTTTCGGGAGATTTTATGAAGCTGTCTTTTAGTTGCATATCTGCACCTAATAGTCTAATTTCAATTCCGAAAAAGACCAAGGTTGCCCAAACTAATTCCCCATATCTATTGGCCATCCTTAAATGGTCAATCCATTTATTGAACAATAAAAATATGCGCAAGGAAAATTTATTATTAGGGATTGTACTGATGGCTTCTATAAGTATAAATGCCCAAGAGGCCGTCGGTTTTAGCAAAGAGCGGCTAAAGGATAAAATAATGGGTGGATGGGCCGGCCAAACCATTGGCGTTACCTTTGGTGGCCCTATGGAGTTTAAGTTCAATGGAACAATGATCAATGCCTATCAAAGGATAGAATGGAATGGAGGGATGTTAAAAAGGGCAATGGTTGAAAACCCAGGTTTGTTCGACGATCTTTATATGGATTTGACTTTTGTGGAGGTTTTTGAGCGTGAGGGCCTCGATGCCCCTGCATCCTCCCACGCAAAAGCCATTGCAAACGCCGATTATTTACTTTGGCATGCCAATCAAGCCGCACGGTATAACATTTTAAGCGGCATCGAAGCCCCACAATCGGGACACTGGCTCAACAATCCACATGCCGATTGCATTGATTATCAAATTGAAGCGGATTTTGCGGGACTAATGTCTCCCGGAATGCCCAATACTGCTTCTCAGATTTCCGATAAAATAGGGCATATAATGAACTATGGAGATGGTTGGTATGGAGGAGTTTATATTGGGGCAATGTATTCTCTGGCTTTTATCTCAAATGATATTGACCATATAGTGAACGAGGCATTAAAAACAATCCCAAGGCAATCAAAATATTATCAATGCATCTCAGATGTTATTGGTTGGCACGCAAAATTCCCCGATGATTGGAGGCAAAGCTGGTTTGAAATCCAAAAAAAATGGACGGATGATATAGGATGCCCGGACGGTGTGCATTCTTCTTTTAATATAGATGCCACGGTAAATTCCGCATATGTGGTTTTAGGTTTGCTATATGGGGAAGGGGATTTTACAAAAACGATGGAAATAGCAACCCGTTCCGGTCAAGATGCTGATTGCAACCCTTCATCTGCCGGAGGTATTTTAGGGGTAATGTTGGGTTATAGGGCCATTCCCGAACACTGGAAAATGGGTTTAAATGAAATTGAGGATATGGATTTTAAATATACGGACACTTCCCTTAATGAAGTTTACAAAATAAGCACCAAACATGCATTGGAGAATATTGAACGAAATGGTGGCAAAGTTGATGGGAACAATATAATCATTAAAGCCCAATTGCCTGAACCAGTTGGATTTGAACAAAGCTTTGAAGGACATTTCCCAATTGCCAAAAAAAGGATTGGAAAAGAGTTGAAGGATGAATTTGAATTTGAATTTGAAGGGAATGGCTTTGTAATAACCGGTGAGAACAACCCAAAAGGAGGAAGTGCCTGGCAAATTAAAAGTGATGGGGTTGCAGATATTGAAATGTATATTGACGGCAAATTATATGAAACCATTAAACTGCCAATAAATACTGTTACGCGACGCCATGAAATTTGTTGGAAGTATCAACTTGAAGATACCAGACATAGTGTAAAATTACGATTATTGAACCCCGATCCGGAAATGGTATGCTCTTTAAACGAACTCATTACGTATTCAAGCAAGTTAAGGGATTAACCATAGGAACCGGTTAAATTTAAAAATGGACTAAGTGGGCTCTTTTGATAATATACCAAAAAAATGAACATATTAAATGTTTTGCACAGACACTTAAGGTTCAAAAAAAAACGGAAAGGGTTAAGTTTGCCCAACATCCATCCTGTTTTTAGCTATATCCCCGTATAATTACTGGGCGTAATCTCTTTCAATTCAGCTTTGATCGTATCTGATATGGCTAGGGTATCTATAAAACCAGAAATAGATTTTCGATCTATTTTAGTATTGGTACGGGTAAGTCCTTTTAATGCTTCGTACGGATTGGGATAACCCTCGCGGCGCAAAATGGTCTGTATGGCCTCTGCCACTACGGCCCAATTGTTTTCCAAGTCCTGTTCAAACTTTTCTATGTTGATCAATAATTTATTCAGGCCCTTTACCGTAGATTGAAAAGCGATCAGGGTATGGGCTATGGGCACTCCAATCGTTCTAAGGACTGTGCTGTCCGTTAAATCGCGTTGCAGTCTGGAAATAGGTAGTTTAGCCGCCAAATATTCAAAAATGGCATTTGCCAAACCTAGGTTGCCTTCAGAATTTTCAAAATCAATAGGGTTTACCTTGTGCGGCATGGCAGAAGAGCCTACTTCGCCCTCCTTTATTTTTTGTTTGAAATAGTCCATGGAGACATAGGTCCAAAAATCCCGATCCAAATCTATTACAATTGTGTTTATTCGTTTCAGGGCATCGAATAAGGCCGCCAAATGGTCATAGTGTTCAATCTGGGTAGTAGGAAAGGAATGATGGAGCCCCAATTTTTCTTCAATAAATTTCTTTCCAAAAGCCTTCCAATCTATTGATGGATATGCCACCTTATGGGCATTGAAGTTCCCCGTGGCCCCACCGAATTTCGCAGCATTCGGAATAAGGCCCACTGATTTGAACTGTTCCTTTAATCGGACCACAAAAACATCTATTTCCTTTCCCAAACGGGTAGGGGAGGCCGGTTGCCCATGGGTACGGGCCAGCATTGGTACAGTTGCCCACTCTTTCGCCAAGGCACTTAATATACCCAGTAAAGTTTGATATTGGGGAACATAAACAGCATTCAAGGCCTCCTTGATCGAGAGCGGAATAGCCGTATTGTTTATGTCTTGGGAGGTAAGTCCAAAATGGATGAATTCTTTATAGGCCCGCAACCCTAATTTATCAAACTCTTCCTTTAAAAAGTATTCAACGGCTTTTACATCGTGATTGGTTATCTTTTCAATGTCCTTGATTCTTTGGGCGTCTTTGGACTCAAAATTCCGGTAGATATCCCGTAAATCATCAAATCTGGACTTCTCAAAATCGGAAAGCTGGGGCAACGGAATATCACATAAGGCAATGAAATACTCAATCTCTATTCGGGTTCTATATTTTATGAGGGCTTCTTCGGAAAAAAACGGGGCCAGTGATGCGGTCTTTTCCCTATACCGACCATCAATGGGGGATATGGCGTTCAAGCTGTTCAATGACATAGGTAGAGCGATTGATTGTTTTTTGAAAAGATCAAAGATAGTTATAAGTTAAGGAGTTTGAAAATCCAAACCTTATTTAGGGGAGCGCATAAGCCTGGCCACCAATAGGGGAACCCCCTCGACGGCAGTTTTTGGGAGCACCGTTAAGTTATTGAAATCGGTTGGTCTAATATTGGGTTTGGGATCCACAAAATAAATAGGTGTTCTTAAAGGTGCGTAATGTACTAGGCTGGCGGCAGGGTACACCTGCATGGAAGTACCTATGATGATCAATATATCGGCCATTTGGGTAATTTTAATAGCGTTATCCAATTCGGGCACTTCTTCCCCGAACCAAACAATATGGGGCCTCAATTGACTTCCCTTGGGGCAAAAGCATCCAAGATTCAGATCGGTTTTCCAGTCTTGGACCAAATTCTCATCCACCGTACTCCTTACTTTTAGCAACTCGCCATGCAAATGCACTACATGGCTGCTCCCTGCCCGCTCATGCAGGTCATCTACATTTTGGGTGATGATCGTAACATTATAGCGATTTTCCAAATCCACTAAGGCTTCATGGGCCTTATTGGGCAGTACATCAAACAATTGCTTCCGCCTTTGGTTATAAAAATCCAACACTAAGCCTGGGTTATTCTTAAACCCTTGGGGCGATGCCACTTCCATGACATTATATCCTTCCCAGAGCCCGTCGGAATCCCTAAAGGTTTTAATTCCGCTTTCGGCACTGACACCAGCTCCGGTAAGGACAACCACTCTCTGTTTCATTAAAGTTGTATTTTTTTCTAAATATACTTTTTTTCCTTTTCCGTATATTCGATATATGATAGATTCCCAACTTTTAAGCTATTTGGAGCGCTTCATTAGCCCCGAACGCAAAAATAGATTTCAACAGATTTTGGAGAACCGGACCAGATACATTACTGTTGCGGTTGAAGATGTGTACCAAATGCACAACACAAGTGCGGTTATACGAAGCTGCGAAGTGTTTGGTATCCAAGAGGTACATCTCATTGAGAGTAGATATGGGAAGCGTTTGGATAAAAATATTGCCATGGGGGCAGAGCAATGGGTTGATGTTTTTCGACATGGCAACACGAAGAATTGTCTGGAAACCCTGAGGGATAGGGGCTATAAAATCATAGCGACGTCACCCCATAATGATTCTTGTCTATTGCATGATTTTAAATTGGATGCCAAAGTTGCCTTATTTTTTGGCACCGAAAGAAACGGACTTAGTGCAGAGCTAATGGAAAATGCAGATGGTTTTTTAAAAATCCCCATGATGGGTTTTACCGAGAGCCTCAATATTTCCGTATCTGCGGCCATCATTTTGCAGGAGCTGGCGACAAGGTTAAGGAAACAAGGTTTGGACTGGCCATTGGCGACAGTTGAAAAATTGGCCATACAGCTGGATTGGACAAAAAAATCCATTTCAAGCATTGATGGCATTTTGGAAAGATATTATAAAGGGGAATGAATTATATTTAGTAATTTTAGACATAACCAATTGATAAACATATGACTACACTACTTTATATTTTATTGGGCATCACCATATTCGTTCTGGTATTGTCCATATTGGCTCCAAAAACGTATAATGTTTTTAGATCCATTGAAATTGCCAAACCCAGAAACGAGGTATTTAAACATCTAAAATCACTAAAAAAGCAAGATGAATGGTCGCCTTGGGCAAAGAAAGACCCGAATATGGAAAAGAAATTTAAGGGAACAGATGGCGAAGTGGGGGCCATTAGTTATTGGAAAGGGAACAAAGAAGTAGGGGAAGGCGAACAAGAGATAACAAAAATCATCGAGGGAGATAGAATTGATGGTGAACTACGGTTTTTTAAACCGTGGAAATCCACATCGGCCTGTTATTTTAAAGTTGATGATTATGGTGTGGGAAAAACTAAGGTAACTTGGGGTTTCTCAGGCAAAAATGCCTTTCCGATGAGTATAATGATGTTGTTTATGAGCATGGATAAAATGGTTGGGAAGGATTTTGAACAAGGCCTGCAAAGTTTAAAACGGATTTTGGAAAAATAGCATACTGGTCGTGAAATATTGGTTGGTTTGAAACCTCCGTGGACTAATTGGAAAGGGAAAATTTTTCACAAGGCTATTTTTGCCATACACACAACCATCCATAATATCCCATTTTAATGAACCTTCATGAAAAACCAAGCTTGGAAAATCTACCTTTTGCTTAAACTCATAAACACCAATTCATTCAGGAATTCAACAACCTCCGTTTCTTCTTTATTTTCTCCAAAATCAGTCAATGAAGGCAGATTATTCATAAAGAAATTTTGAAAATGTGCCATTTCAATAATGGTGGTGGCCAATGATCTCGGAAATTTATAGGCCGGGTCATATTCCAAAATAAGGTTTCCTATAATTGAACATAATTCCTTGTATGGCCTAAAAAAATGGTGCTTATTATCTTCACCAACATGTTTTGTTAAATATGCTTTTGATCCTTCAGTAATTATAATTTGATGAAGTACACTTTCATTTACATAGTTTGTTTGTTCGTCATCTTCTACGGTTGTTGCCAATAGTTTTATGACCTTTTCCAACTTTACTTTTGGTTCTTGTATGTTGTTGGTTTGAAATCTTATCTGAAAGCCAAGCCAGCCCCAATACCAAGAGATTAGATATACCAACAATTTATGCTTATTTTCAAAATAACGGTAAACACTTGCTTCCGTAGTACCAATTTCCTCTGCTAATTTCTTGAAGGTAAACGCTTCAAATCCAATTTTAAATATAAGTTGAATACTGTGCTTGATTATATTCTTACCCAAATCAGAATTCTCCGGATTACGGAGGTACAACTCCTCATTCATTTTAATTTGTACGTGCAATTTCATTTGAAATTAGGGTCTATTTTTCACAAATATAAGAATTTAATATTTAACAACTATTTATAATAGTTTTACTATTATTTTAAATAATATTACTATTTTTGTTGAAATTAAATAATCAACCTAAAATTTATGTTTAAAGAACTAAAAAATGATTTACCCGCTAGTATAGTCGTCTTTTTTGTGGCATTACCACTTTGTTTGGGAATTGCCCTTGCATCTGGGGCTCCTTTATTTTCGGGTATAATTGCCGGTATTGTTGGTGGCATCGTTGTAGGTGCTGCAAGTGGTTCAACTTTAGGTGTCAGTGGCCCCGCGGCGGGGCTGGCAGTTATAGTGTTAACCTCGATCGCTTCGTTGGGCTCTTGGGAGGTTTTTTTGATGGCGGTAATGTTGTCCGGCATTATTCAGTTGATATTGGGGTATGCCAAAGCGGGTTTAGTTGCTTACTTCTTTCCATCATCTGTCATTAAAGGAATGCTTACCGGTATTGGTCTCTTAATCATCTTAAAACAAATTCCGCATGCTTTAGGATGGGATAAGGATGCTTTTGGTAATACTGCATTTTTTCAAGCTGACGGGCAAAATTCGTTCTCTGAAATTTATCAAGCTTTGACCAACATCATTACGCCAGGTGCTGTATTGATTGGAGTTATATCGTTGGCAATTCTTATTTTTTGGGACAACGTTTTAATGAAAAAACACAAACTTTTCCAAATCGTTCAAGGGCCAATAGTAGCAGTAGCGTTTGGAATTTTGATGAATTATTTTTATCTAAACGGAATTTTAAACTTTAGTTTATCCAATGAACAATTAGTTTCCTTGCCGGTACCACATACTTTAGGTGACTTTTTTAATCAATTTACCTTTCCAAATTTCTCATCAATATTTAACCCAAGTGTTTGGGGCGTTGCCATACTTATTGCTGTTGTAGGCAGTTTAGAAACCTTGCTATGTGTGGAGGCAACCGATAAATTGGACCCGGAAAGAAAGATTACACCTACCAATCGTGAACTAAAAGCACAAGGCTTAGGAAACATAATTTCGGGATTAATCGGAGGACTGCCGATAACCCAAGTTATTGTTAGAAGTTCTGCAAACATAAACTTTGGTGCAAAGACAAAGATGTCAGCCATTCTTCATGGTTTTTTCTTACTGATCAGCGCAGTTACATTAGCGAGCCTAATGAATATGATACCTCTGGCAAGTTTGGCAGCGGTCTTGTTGATGGTGGGTTACAAATTGGCAAAACCAAAACTTTTTATAGCTATGTACAAGTTGGGTTGGGAACAGTTTATGCCCTTTACCGCAACTGTTATAGCTATCTTGACAACCGATTTATTGAAAGGAATTACAGTGGGGATTATTTTTGGTATTTTCTACACCTTGCGCCATAGCTATCGAAATTCCCACCACATGAAAGATGTTGTTGAAAATATGAACGGACAAGAGGTGCATCACATAGAATTGGCACAAGAGGTTTCGTTTTTTAATAAGGCAAGTGTAATGCAAGCATTGGATGCCATTCCAAAAAATGCTAAAGTGATCTTAGATTTTTCTAACTCAAAATCTGTGGCGTATGATGTGCTTGAAATAATTAAAGATTTTGAAATAAACGCCAAGACAGAAAATATAACCGTTGAAAAAATAAATTACCGGCCTTAAGTTCTTTTTTTTAAAATTTACTCTAAGAATTTTAAGCTCTATGATCAATTACTTTACTATAAAAACAGTAAAAATGAAAACCAGAATCAAACCTACCGTTTCTGCCCTTGTTTTAAGCGTCTTTATATCGATGGCTTCAGCACAGAACATTTCTGACAAGGAAATAAAAACTAACGTAATAGAGATAACCAATGCAATAGAAAAACTAAAACAATTAGAACCTGTTACTTATATGTATAATTCGCAAAGTCACAAACACCTAAAGTTAAGCACTAAAAAAAAGTACGGATTTATAGCCGAGGATTTCCAAACCGTCTTTCCGGAAATGGTACATGATAAACGTGTTTCTTATATGGCATGGAAAAATCACACAAAGAGCAATGTTATTAAAGAAATCGATGAAGCAAGCCTTATTCCTGTGTTGGTGGCATCGATTATAGAGTTACAGCAAGAAGTAGAAAAATTAAAAAGCGAACTTTTATCACTAAAGAATGATTGAAATTTTAATACCGCTCTTTATGCTTATCGCATTAGAATTAATTTTAGGAATTGACAAGATCATTTTCATTTCTGTCCTAACTGATAAGCTGCCACCCGAAAAGAGGAATAAACTCCGTTTTTGGGGCCTGGGATTGGCAGTGGTTATGCGCCTGGGTTTGTTGGCCGGTATTGCCTGGATATTGAGATTGGATAAAACACTTTTTACCATCTTCGAAAATCAATTTCTCAGGCAAAGCAATCATACTCATTTTGGGTGGGATATTCTTGATATGGAAAAGCACCAAGGAAATTTACCACAAAACCGAATTGGCAATCAATAGGGAAAAACCAAAAAATGCAGCTGTTAGTTTCAATACGATGTTGGTTGAAATAATTATTCTCGATTTGGTTTTTTCTATAGACAGTAACATAACGGCAGTAGGTATGGTCAAGGAGCTCTGGATAATGTATGTTGCCGTAATTGTAGGTGTTGCGATTATGCTTATCGCTGCAAAACCAATCAGCGAATTTATCAGCAGGCATCCGTCCTTTAAAATTCTAGCATTGGCATTCCTAATTATGATAGAAATTGCACTCTTGGGCGAAGGTCTGCATTTTGAAATACCAAAGGGGTACATATATTTTTCGATGGCGTTCTCGTTCATTGTAAATTTCATTCATGTAAAAACCCACACATTGCCAAATAGTACGAAATGAAAAAACAACTAACAGCCTTTATACTTGCGAGTTATACTACACTTACGTTTTCCCAGAAGAGCGATGTGGGTAATTGGTTTATGTATTTTGGAGATCAAAAAATAAGCAAAAATTGGAATTTGCATAATGAAATACAATACCGCAATTATAATTTTGCGGGTGATTTGAATCAACTGCTTTTAAGAACCGGTATTGGCTATGACCTTACCGAAGACAACAATAATTTGTTGATAGGCTATGGATTTATAAACACGGAAAGAATTGCGCCAAATTCTGACCAACAAATTAGCTCAGATGAACATCGCATCTTCCAACAGTTTATTACCAAGCAAAATTTTGGCAGGGTTTACATTCAACATCGATACAGAATAGAAGAACGATTTTTGCCCAACGATTTTCAAATGAGGTTCAGATATTTTTTAAAAGTCAACATCCCACTGAACAAAAAAAAGATGCAAAAAGATGCCATTTATTTATCGACATACAACGAGATTTTTATAAACACCGAAGACCCGATATTTGACCGAAATCGTCTTTATGCTGCTTTCGGATATGTCATTAATAAAAACCTAAAAGTTGAGGCGGGTTTTATGGCCCAAACATTAGAGAACAATAACAGGAATCAATTTCAAATAGCATTTTTCAACAACATTCCTCTATATAACAATTAATTTCATAACAATTAAAACTTTAAAAAAATGCGCGTACACACACAAGAAACCCAAGCAAGTTTAACCCCTGCAACAGCACTTCAGATTTTAAAAGAAGGCAATCAAAGATTTGTAAACAACCTAAAAGCCAATAGAAATCTTTTGGAACAGGCAAATGAAACGTCGGACGGTCAATTTCCCTTTGCAGTAATACTAAGTTGTATTGACAGCCGAACTTCTGCCGAATTGATTTTTGACCAAGGTTTAGGCGATATTTTTAGCGTAAGGATTGCTGGAAACATCATCAACGAAGATATTTTGGGCAGTATGGAATTTGCATGTAAAGTAGCTGGTTCAAAAATCATTGTCGTGTTGGGACACACAAAATGTGGAGCAGTAAAAGGTGCTTGCGACCACGTAGAAATGGGCAATTTAACTGCCTTGTTGAGCAAGATACAACCCGCGGTTTTTGACGAAAAAACTGAAACGGCAAACCGCAGTTCAAGTAACCCTGACTTTGTGGAAAAAGTTGCAACCATAAACGCGAAGCGAACCGTACAAGCAATTAAGGAACGAAGCCCCATTTTAAAAGAAATGATCGATAACGGGCAAATTGGGATTGTAGGAGGAACGCACGACATTACGAACGGTGAAGTTACCTTTTTTGAAAACGAATAAAAACAGAAAATACGGAGTCCTGAAAAATAGCAATTCGGTATAGGTGGGACGGGCTTTACTTTTCAGTAATACTTATGTTAAACAAATAGTTACGCTTTTTATAGGCATTAGTGCCAAAAACATCCATTTGAACAGTGCCCAAAAACGCTTATGGGCATGGACAAAATAGTTGGGAAGGATTTGGGCATGGCCTACAAAGTTTAAAACGGATTTTGGAAAATAATCAGTTAGTTGGTGAAATTTTGTAGGTTGGTTTTAAATCCCATTGGTCGATATAAATTGGCAAGATAATTAAAAGCCCGATTATTAATTTTAAACTGTTCAATTTCTGTATGGTATGCAACTTATTTTTTGCATTATTCACAACTTTACAATAATGATGCACTATTGTGCCAATTCCAACAATGCAATATCATACCCATTATCCAACAGAACTTTTCCATTTGCGACTTCTACAAAAGTTTCGGAATAGGTGTCAAATAGTTTTGTTCCGTCTCCAAAGAATCCTTTGACCCAAAGATATTTCTTTCCCTTAGGCAGGTCCAGACCAACAACGACCTTGTCCTTAAATTCGCCATTTGTATAAAACCTGCTAAAAACATAAGGAGATTTGGCTAATCTCAAGTGAATTCCAGCACCTATGGACGGGTGGTCCCTTCTAAATTTCCCAAGCTTTTGCCAATGTTTTAAAATCTGCTTCTTTTCAGGAATGCTGTCCAACTCTTCCCAATTCATAAAGGAACGTAACGTGGCATCACCAGTTGCACCTTCTATGGTCAAATTTCTTGCGGTTTCGTCTCCATAATAAACTTGGGATGCCCCAGGGGTTAGCAACAATACATTTGCGGCATAATAGCTTTTTTTGCGTTCTTTATCAAACGGGCTTCCATCATCATGGGAAGTAAGGTAATTGAGCACACTATACCCTTTTAATTGGTTTTGTAAGAGGTCATTGTATTTTTTAAAAATTGTCTCGTAATTTTTTAGAGCATCTGCCTTTAATTCAAAATTGATAAGGCTTTTAAAACCGTGGTTAAAATAATCCACTTTTTTATCGCCAAAATCATAATCCCTTCCCCCGGAAATTCCATAGCCATAGACTTCCCCTACCATAAAAAACGGGGAATCATCCAGTACTTCCTCCGGATGTTTTTTCTTCCAGGTTTCAAACGCATAAGAGGCTTCTTTGGAGAGTTCAGACCAAGAATTTTCATTTACATGTTTTGCCGTATCCACCCTAAAACCATCGATCCCCAAATCATTTACATAATCCGTAAGCCATTTAATGATATAAAATCTAGGGGCTCTGGGGTATCCTGTGCGGTCAAAAAAAAGTTGAAGCTCGTCCAATTCATTGCTGAGCCGGCCTTCTTCCTTCCATTTGGCAAGAAGGGGATCTGGTAGTTCCACGGCCTCATCTGCCTCTGTAAGGATATCGGGTAGGTTCTTGACTAAGTTACAGCCTGTTGTATTTCCATAGGTAGTAAAATCGCAGGTAGGTCCTTTTCTTACCCATTCTGATGGCCATCTGGGATCTTCTTCGGTAACAGGTCCGGTATGGTTAAGCACTACATCCATTAAGATACGGATACCGTTGTCATGGGCTGTCCTAACCAATCTTTCCAAATCCTTTTTCGTGCCGAAATTGGGATCCAATGCGGTCCAATCCTTTGCCCAATAACCATGATACCCATATGTGTTTCCGGTACCTTCATCTGTGGAACCGTGTATTTGTTCCACAACAGGGGTAAACCATATTGCATTTATGCCCAAATCCGAAAAATAGCCTTGTTCTATTTTATGGGTGATCCCGGCAATGTCCCCGCCCATAAACCCCCTTAGAATTGCGGTAGAATCTACCCTATCGAAATTAAGGTCATTTTCCTTATTGCTATTGTTAAAACGATCTGTCAACAAGAAATAGATGTTGGCCGATTCCCATGAAAATGGGATTTTTCTTTTTTGTTTAACAATAGTGCCGTTTACGGTAGGAGATTCCGCCTGTGGTTGTTTTTTATTGTCCTTGCAGGAAAAAAGAAGCGCAACAATTGCAATAGCAATCAGCAGTTTTTTCATTTTTGATTCTTTGGGATAAAGCTATAAAATGATGGTGGAAATATAAAATTTATTTTTTCCTGTTTAAGACCTTGAACTCTTCATAGCAACTACTTATAGCATCCAGTATCTGAAGGTCGTTTGCCGTGGTTATAAAGGATTTGGAATAGTTGCAGTTGCTTAAAATATCATCTATATCAACTTTTTCTACCTGAAGGAGTTCGGTAAGTGTTTCCCTGTCAAACTTTGACGCCAGGAGATTCCGTATCTCGTCATCTTCTTTCATTTGACGCAGCTTCCTCATTTGATTTGGATTTTTGCCAAAAAGATTCCTGAGAAGATCCGCCGGATTCAATATTGCCCCCAACACTTTTGTTACCGCACTTGGGTTTTTCGACCCTGCTTCATAACCAACGGACAATCCGGAGATACTGTATTGATAGGAATTGTTTATGGGAAGGTTTTTTACATCTATTTCCAAATAGCCGGTAAGCTGATAGGGCCTTACGATGACCTCTTCCAATGCATAGGCCAATTCGGTCAAGGTTATTTTGGTGTCCTTAAATTTGAACATATCGTTCGTAACCCTGATCTTTTGCGATTTAAAGCCCAAAAAAGAGAAATATAACGTATCGTTTACTTCTGCATGGATATCGAATTCCCCTTTTTCATTGGTAATGGTGCCCAAAACTTTGTTGAGATTGATGACATGGACGCTTTCCATAGGAACGTCTGTTTGGGCATTTACCACTATAGCACCTATTGTTTTTCCTTCTTTTTTTTCCTGTGCATGGCTAAAAAGTACAAACAGGAAAAGCATATGTGCTATATATTTTTTCATTGATCCGATTTAACCGATAAACATACGAAACAAAGCAAAAAAAAGAACGGGGAACTTTTTTTAGTATACAATTAACTAAAAGGAATCGCTCCTTCTTTTGGTTCTGCGTTTACCTGCTGTTTCGGAACCACTTCTAAAGGAACCGGAACCCCCCTCTCTTCTTTTTCCCTTATCCCTATCGCGATGGCCGGTTCTTTCCCTTCCCCGGTTTCTGTCTCCGCCCCCGCCCCCTCCGCTTCTGCGTCCATCCCCGGGGTTTTTGGAGACTTCTACATTCACAAATCTGCCATCTACCTTAAACTCGGTAAATGTTTTTAGGACCAATTCCGTAACCGATGCATCCGTATTGAAGAAAGAGAAACTTTCCTTAACATCTACCTTATAAACATCGTCTTTTCCTAGGTCTACCGTATCCCTTAAAAAGTCCTTTAGGGACATCCAATCATACCCGTCTTTTTCTCCTACATTGATAAAATAGCGGACAGAACCATCGGTAGGAATATCATTTTGATCTTCCCTACCTCTTCTTCTTTCCCCATTTTCAGATGCTTCAAACGAAGAATTATTCAGGTCTTTTGTGCGATTGTAATAGTTGTAAAAACGGCTAAATTCTACCGAAATAATCTTTTTGATCAATTCTTCCCGGTCAATGCCCTGGAAAACGTCGTTTATGGCCGGTAAATAGTTATCTATATCCTTGTTTATTCTGGTGTCTTTAATTTTACTGGCCAAATGATAGAGCTGTATTTCACAGATTTCCATCCCGGTCGGGATCTTTTTGGCCACAAAATCCTGCTTTATTTTAGCTTCGATGGATTTGATTTTCCGAATCTCACTTCGGGTAATGATAACCATGGAAATCCCTGATTTTCCTGCCCTTCCGGTACGTCCGCTTCGGTGGGTGTACGTTTCGATTTCGTCCGGCAATTGGTAGTTGATCACATGGGTAATGTCATCCACATCTATTCCCCTTGCTGCGACATCCGTAGCCACTAACAGTTGCACTTGCTTTTTACGGAAAGCATTCATTACCAAATCTCTTTGGTTTTGGCTAAGGTCTCCGTGGAGTGCCCCCGCATTGTAGCCGTCTTCGATTAAACTTTCGGCTACTTTTTGGGTATCTCTTTTGGTCCTGCAAAATATTACGGAGAAAATATCCGGATTGGCATCCGCAAGTCTTTTAAGTACCGGATAACGATCCCTTCCACCGGCCACATAATACTCGTGCCGCACGGTGGAAACACCGGAATTTTTTACCCCAACGGTAATCTCCTGGGGATTGTGCATGAATTTTTTAGCGATGATGGAAACCTCTTTTGGCATGGTTGCGGAGAACAGCCAAGTCGATTTTTCCTCTGGGGTATTGGATAGGATATCCTGAATATCCTCATAGAAGCCCATATTGAGCATTTCATCGGCCTCATCGAGGATACAATAATCGATCTTTGAAATATCGACTAAACCACGGCCTATCATATCCTTCATACGGCCGGGAGTGGCCACTATAATCTGTGCGCCTCTTTTTATTTGACGGGCCTGATCGGTTATGCTTGCGCCCCCATAGATGGCAACTACGTTAATTCCCTTCTCGTATTTGGAGTAAAGCTGTAACTCATTTGCGATCTGCATGCACAATTCCCGAGTAGGGGATAAAATAAGCCCTTGGGTGGTCCTGCTTTCGCTATTTATTTTTTGGATAAGCGGGAAGCCGAAAGCGGCCGTTTTCCCGGTACCTGTTTGCGCTAGGGCAACCAAATCTATTTCGCTCCCCAATAGAAGGGGAATGGTTTTTTCTTGAACTTCTGAAGGGGTTTCAAAACCTAAATCAGTAATAGCATCCAACAGGGATTGTTTCAATCCCAACTCTTCGAATTTTGTCATAATATGTTTTACTTAATCGCAAATATGTATGTTGCACAGAGCGATTTTTGTAATAACCTATTACACTCCCAGCAACACATGCTATACCAGCGGCGTTTATTTTAATCGGCAAAGGTACTGCTAATAATCGACATACCGTCAGATTTGGTAGATACTTTTTTGAGGGTTGAATTTGGTTAAAAAAATGGGCCTTGATTTTTTTGAAGATGGTCGATTAATTGCTCAATAGCCTTGCCCCTGTGGCCAATTTCATTTTTTTCAGACAACGAAAGTTCCGCAAATGTCTGTAGGTAGCCCATGGGTTTAAAAATGGGATCGTACCCAAAACCTGCCGAACCTTGTCTTTTTTTTGTTATTTCACCATGGACTATACCTTTGAACAAAATAGATTCCCCATTTAAATTCAATGCTATTACGGTTTTGAAATGGGCGGCCCGCGACTCTTTATCCTTCATGGCTTTCAGTACTTTATCCATATTTTTATCCGCATTTTTATCTCCTCCTGCATATCGGGCAGAATATACACCCGGAGCCCCATTTAGCGCATCTATCAAAAGCCCGGTGTCATCGGAAAAACATGGAAGGTCATAATGTAGGGTAACAAAATCGGCCTTACAAAGTGCGTTTTCTTCCAGGGTTTTTCCTGTTTCTGGTATTTCTTCCGTTAGTCCAATATCGTTCAACGAAAGCAATTCTATGTGCTGGGGCATCAATAGTTTTACTTCATTGAATTTATTTTGGTTGTGGGTTGCAAATATGAGTTTCATTCAGGTAAGCTCTTTTATATTTTGACTTTAAGGCATTTTAAAGAAGTATTCCATACACAGCACCAAATGTAGTAAATTTGATGTTTTGTAATTCTGAGGCTATGAGGTTAAAGATACCACCTGTTTTAGTAATGCTGATTTTCGCACTATTAATGTACCTGCTGGCCACTTTTTTACCGGTTGGTTGTTTTGATTTTTTTGGACGAATCTTTTTTGTGTACCTATTTTTACTAGGGGCATTGGTGCTCGGTACCTCATCGGTTTTTAAATTTTATAACGCCAGAACCAGTGTAGATCCGGCCAAGCCTAACAAAGCTTCCCATTTGGTAACCCAAGGCATCTATCGCTATTCCAGAAACCCAATGTATCTGGCTTTATTGCTGGTATTAATTGTTTGGGGGCTTTGGCTTGGTAATGCGTTTAATGCATTAATTGCCGCAGGATTTGTATCGTACATGAACAAATTTCAAATTATTCCCGAAGAACAGGTTTTGATGGGACTTTTTGGTAAAGCATATCAAAAGTATCTCAACGAAGTCCGTCGCTGGTTTTAAAGTAGCTGCATCTGCGTATGGGGAGAATTAAAAATATAAGCATTTAAACTTATATGCAATAATATTGGCGTTTTAGCTTATAAATTACTATATTAGTGTTTTAGCTTATTAAATATGATCGCAATTATCACAGGGGATATTATAAATTCAGGGGCTTCCGAAGGATCTGAATGGATGCCTCTTTTGAAAAATTATCTATCAAAAATCGGAAAAGCACCCCAAGATTGGGAGATTTACAGAGGTGATGAATTTCAAATCAGGACTACACCGGAAAAAGCACTTCATGCCGTCATATATATTAAAGCCTTATTGAAATCAATGAAGGGAATGGATGTGCGCTTGGCCATTGGAATTGGTAAGGAAACCTTCAAGGGAAATAGCGTAAGCGAATCCAACGGCACGGCATACCAGTACTCCGGAAGGATGTTTGAAACCTTAAAAGAACATAAGATCAATTTAGCCCTTGCCTCGGGGAATAATGAATATGACCAAACACTGAACCTTATGTTAAAACTGGGATTGGACTTTATGGATGGCTGGACTAAAGTCTCTGCCGAAATTATAACGCTGGCTCTAGAAAATCCGGAAGCTTCCCAACAAAAATTGGCCCTTAAACTCCGGATACGGCAATCCGCGATTAGTCAGCGGAAAAAAAGGGCACGATTGGATCTGGTTTTGGAATTATTGGAGTATTATGCCCAAACCATTAAAAAGAGTAAGGCATGATTTTATTTTCTAGTTAAAGGTTAAAACCCTGCAATTTCATTGCAGTTACTTTAGTTTCTATAAATGTTTTAGTTTTGTCGGATGGGCGATTATCGTAGGAATTCCCATTCGATAAGTAATCTGAGTTGCCATTTAGTAT
>JBGTBA010000123.1:0-26175 GCA_041749595.1 Flavobacteriaceae bacterium
TTGTTATTGGTCTTTGCATTCAAAATAATCTTGTTGAAATTGACTATTAAGATACTGAAAATCAATAACTTAAACAGGTTTAAGACGTTGTTTTTCAACTAATTGAACTTGTTTTTTTATCTTATTTTCAACCCTTGATTCACATTCATAGCACTGCGATACTCCATTGGACATTAACCATGCCCATCATGGTTTTATGTTCGTGAAGTATACTTTTTGCTATCTATACGCTCTTGCTTCAAGGTGTTCCCTTGAAGTGTTTCCGGTTTGTATTATCCTTCATAATGGTTTGCAGATAAATTAGGTTTTTACGCAAAATAAGCCAAAAAAGAATGTATAATGAGATGCCGATCAAAATATGGGGTATCATGCTTTCAAAAATATAGTGCCGTCCATCTATTTTCTTGAAAAAAACTAAAAAAATCCGGTTGGCACCGAAAATGACTATGACCCGGATCGGCTTTCGGGAATATTAAAACTAGTGCGGGAAAAAGCCGACCGGGGAAAAGAAATTCCCGGGATCTCCCGAGGAGTATCTGCCTATTTCTGCCATAACAGCTATGCTGCACAAGTGGTAGACATCAAAATTGAAAACGGACAGGTTAAGGTAGAAAAAGTGTATAGTGCAGTTGATTGTGGGATGGTGATAAACCCTGATGCAGCAAGAAACTTGTGCGAAGGGGCTGTGGTAGACGGCATTGGTACAGCACTATTTGGTGAATTGAACTTTAATCAAGACCAGCCGGATCAAAACAATTTTGATTCCTACAGCATGATCCGGATGAAAGAAGCACCCAGGAAAATAGAAATTTTTTTTGTCCAAAATCAGATAGACCCCACCAGCTTGGGCGAGCCCGCTTACCCGCCAGTATTTGCGGCCTTGGCCAATGCCCTTATATAAAGCTACTGGCAAAAGATTTTATACACAACCCTTTACCAAAGATCTAAATACGTAAACCTGAATTCAATCTTACAGCGATAAAGCTAAAAATAGTTTGTTTGTCGTAAGTTCTTATTTGATTTGTGTAAACACCATGTACTAAAAAAATAGATCTTTATAAAAACATTGCTCATGGCACAATTTAATTTAGAAATTAAACCCGCGTTATGCACTAAAAAATCTATTATGGCTTGAAACTGCTTCAAAATAAGGCGTAAACTTGATTTCCCTGAATAGTTCCCCTATTTTTATTTTTTTGTAGGAGTTCGTGAACCTCCTACGTCGCTTTCACCATAGCGGTGCTATGCCTCATTCACGAAATCATTTATTTTATCGCACTTTCAAACCTCATCACTAAGTTCTAATGCACACTATAGGTTAAACCAAAAAGTTAAAAATTCCTAAATGCAGTGAGAATTCTACAATTTTTAGTAATTTAAACCATTCATCATCAATTAAATCACATTTTACAATTCAACATCCATGGCAACATACAATTTAGACATCAACGGTAAAAAGCAAGTGGTAAATGTAGATCCCACCACCCCTATGCTTTGGGTCCTGCGCGATCATTTAAATCTGGTAGGCACAAAATACGGATGCGGTATTGCCCAATGTGGTGCCTGCACCATTCATATGGATGGCGTAGCGATCCGATCTTGTCAATTGCCCGTTTCTGCAGCAGAGAATAAGAAATTGACCACTATAGAAGGACTATCCGAAAATGGCGACCATCCCGTGCAACAAGCATGGTTGGAACACGATGTGCCCCAATGTGGCTACTGCCAGGCGGGACAGATTATGAACGCTGCTGCCTTCCTGAAAGACAATCCAAATCCGACCGATGCGCAAATTGAAAGTGCCATGAACGGAAATATTTGCCGGTGCGGTACCTACACCCGTATTAAAGCCGCCATTAAAACGGCTGCTTCCAGTAAGGTTGTTTAATGTAAGCCTGCATGCCCTTTAAAGCAATTTTATGAGTATCTAATAAAAAACTGAATTGAAATGACAATGCTAAAAACATCATACGGAAGACGTTCATTTTTAAAAACTACCGCATTAACGGGAAGTGGGTTGATGCTCGGCTTTAGCTGGCTGGCATCTTGCCAATCCAAACCCGAATTGGCACTAAAGATGCCAAAGGAATGGTTTAATATCAATGGTTTCTTAAAAATAGGGGAAAACGGGCTGGTGACCATTATGTCTCCTAACCCTGAAATAGGACAAAACGTAAAAACATCCATGCCGATGATCGTGGCCGAAGAACTAGATGCCGATTGGAAAAATGTACTGGTAGAACAAGCCCCACTAAACACCGCTATTTTTACCAGACAATTGGCAGGCGGCAGCCAATCCATACGGCAGGGCTGGGAAGGGCTCCGAATGGCAGGTGCCGCAGCGCGACAAATGCTCATGGAGGCAGCATCCCAAACTTGGGATGTTGCGCTAGACGAAATTACCACAGAGGCTGGTTATATCATGCATGAGGGTAGTGGCAAAAAAGCAGGTTTTGGCGAAATGGCCTCGGCCGCTGCTAAAATTCCGGTTCCAAAAGAGGTAAAACTTAAAGAGGTACAGGATTTTAAAATTATCGGGACTTCGAGAAAGAATGTAGATGGATTAAAAATTGTAACAGGACAACCCCTTTACGGTTTAGATTATAAACACGAAGGAATGTTGTTCGCAATGATGGTGCACCCACCCGCGTTTGGATTAAAACTTAAATCCGTTGATGATTCCGTGGCAAAATCGATGCCTGGAATTAAGGATGTGTTTACCATTAAATCGTACAAAGAAGATACTACAAAGAACATGTTTGACGCTTCGGCGTTTACAGAACTCTTAGTCGTGGCCGGCAACTCTACTTGGGAAGTTATGAACGCTAAAAAAGCATTGATACTAGAATGGGAACCCATATCAGATTATACAGATACTTTTACCCATTATCAAACCGGGGCCAAGAGTTACCGAAAAATGCCGGCCGGTTTGGAGAACACAAATAATCATCAGGCAAAAATGGCCGAACTGGGTGCCAAGTCGGCCAATGTGCTGCGCAGGGATGGCAACCCGGAGCGTGCTTTTAAAAGGGCGGCACATATTATAGAGCGGACCTATTCGGCTCCTTTTCTGGCCCACAATACCATGGAGCCGATGAATTTCTTTGCCAATGTAACTTCGGACAGGGCCGAACTTGTGGGTCCCGTACAAACCCCTGAATTTCTGGAACAAAGTGTGGCTGCCCGTTTAGGCATGCCGCTTGAAAAAATAGACATTCAAATGACCCGAATGGGGGGAGGTTTTGGTAGACGATTATATGGCCATTTTGGTGTGGAAGCCGCTGTGATTTCCCAAAAATTGAACGCTCCGGTGAAATTGATCTATAGCCGTGAGGACGATATGACCAACGGAGTGTACCGACCGTCCTATCACGCTACCTATCGTGCCGCTTTGGACGAAAATAAAAACCTCATTGCGTTTCATGTGCGGGCCGGAGGTATTCCGGAAAGCCCGATCGCCGCAAATCGTTTTCCGGCAGGGGCTGTAGATAATTACTTGGCAGAAGATTGGGCGCTAGAATCCAATATCTCCGTGGGTGCTTTCCGGGCACCGCGATCCAATTTTATTGCCGGAGCCGAACAATCCTTTCTTGATGAGGTTGCCGAGGCTATGGGCAAGGACCCTATTCAATTCCGTTTGGATTTGTTGGATCGTGCCATGAAAAATCCGGTAGGCGAAAATAATGATTACGAAGCTGCACGCTACGCCGGTGTTTTGGAACTTGTCCGGGACAAATCGGGCTGGGGAAAAGAGCAGACCAAAACCAACAGAGGTGTTTCGGCCTACTTTTGCCATAATTCTTATGTAGCGCAAATACTTGACCTTCGAGTCGAAAGTGGTAAACCCGTAGTGGAAAAAGTACACTGTGCCATAGATTGCGGCATAGTGGTAAATCCGGATGCTGCGACCAATCTTGCCGAAGGCGGTATTGTAGATGGTATTGGCCATGCGCTGTACAGCGGCCTAACCTTTAAGGATGGGGCTCCCGAACAAAACAATTTTCATAACTACCGACTTATACGCCATAGCGAAGCACCTAAATCAATAGAAGTGCATTTTGTAAAAAGCGACATAGACCCAACAGGTCTGGGAGAGCCTCCATACCCGCCAATTATGGGTGCACTTGCCAATGCCTTGTACAAAGCAACGGGAAAACGTTTCTATGATCAGCCGTTACTGGTAAACCAAAAGATTTTAGGATAGGATATTTGATTCGATTCGATTTGTTTTGAAATAACATAAGTGGCGGTATGAAAAACGTATTGCCATGTGTTTTGTGTAGCTGAGGCAGTTCTTGAACCAAGACTTGCGAGATGCTCCCAAAGCCACATCCTTTTGCGAAATCAATGTAAAAAAAAGCGACACGTGCTGATTTATTATTAATGTATTAGATCAAGATTCCTGACTTAACCCAAAAATCATCAGGCCACCTCTTCGGCTAAAAATTGGGCTTCGTACAGTTTTTTATAGAACCCGCTCTTTTTCAAAAGTTCCTTGTGTGTACCTGTCTCCACTATTTTACCTGCATCCATGACCAAAATTTTATCGGCTTTTTTAATGGTGCCTAAACGGTGGGCAATAATAATGGAAGTACGGCCTTCGGTGATTTTTTCGGTTGCCTTCTGTATCAATTGTTCCGAATAGGTGTCCACGGAAGAAGTGGCCTCATCCAACACCAAAATACTTGGATTGGTGACATAGGCCCTTAAAAAGGCGATGAGCTGGCGTTGCCCACTGGATAACATGGCACCTCGTTCCTTAACATTGTATTGGTACCCGCCGGGCAAACTCTTTATAAAATCATGGACACCGATTTGCCTTGCTGCCTGTTCAATGGTTTCTAATGTGATCGTCTTGTCTTTCAAAGATATATTGTTTGCAATGGTATCGGCGAAAAGGAAAACGTCTTGAAGAACCACCGCAATTTTAGAGCGCAGGGAGGCCAACTTATAGTCTTTTATAGCTATGCCGTCAACCACGATCTGTCCCGAGTTTATCTCGTAAAACCGATTCAACAAATTGATGATGGTAGATTTCCCCGCTCCCGTAGCCCCAACTATGGCGATGGTCTCCCCTGCCTTTACCTCAAAAGTTACGCCGTGTAGAACCTCCTCATTGTCCACATAGCCAAACCGAACGTCCAAAAATTGAATTTCCCCTTTAATATGCTCTTTCATCACGGTTCCCAGATCATCGATATGGCTTTGGGTGTCCAAAATCTTAAACACACGGTTCGCCGCTACCATCCCCATTTGCAGCGTGTTGAATTTGTCGGCAATTTGCCGCAACGGGCGGAACAACATCCCGGAAAGCATAATAAACATAAAAATGGTGCCATATTCTTCCTTACTTATGTTGGCCACATTCTGAAGGCCGCCGTACCAAACAATAAGTCCCACTGTAATGGATGAAATAATTTCCGCGATGGGAAAGAAAATGGAGTTGTACCAAACCGTTCTTAACCACGCATTCATATGTTTTTCATTGATCTCCCTGAATTTTTCCTTTTCGATCTCCTCGCGGGTGAACAGCTGCACGATTTTCATTCCGGAAATACGTTCCTGCACAAAGGAATTTAAATTGGAGACTTCTGCCCTTACTTCTATAAAAGCTACTTTAATGGCCTGTTGGAACAAGCGGGTGGCATATAAAATAATGGGTAAAAGCGCAAAAACGATGAGCGACAGTTTCCAGTTTACGAACAGCATCACACCGGCCACTACCAACATTTTCAGTAAATCGGACACAATAACAAAAAAGCCCTGGCTAAAAATCTCGCCTATCCTCTGCATATCGGTAACTGCCCTGGTAACAAGGACGCCCACTGAAGAGTTGTCGTAATACTTCATTTTAAAACCCATAAGATGTGCGAAAAGATTGATACGGATATCCTTGATCACCGATTCTCCCAACCAATTGGCATAGTAGTTAAAATAAAGTTGGCTCAACACTTCGCCCAACAGTGCGCCCAACATGGCCCACGTAAGCCAAAGCAATTTTGCACTGTCCTTGCCCTTAATGGCACTGTCCACAATATCCCCTACAATAAGGGGCGTAAGCACGGCAAAGGCAGAAAGCACTATTGCCGACAGGGCCACACTGTAAAACGTTAGCGTATAGGGTTTGGTATAGGCAATTAACCGTTTGAACAATCTGTAATCAAAAGCTTTTCCTGTATCCTTATCCATCTGTTTCCATGATATTTTCGGGGTATATTACTTTCACCAAATATAAACCTTTTGCCGGTACTGAAAAGCCCGCATGGTTCCTATTCTTGCTTTCTATTATTGTCCGAATGTCTTCACAATCCATTTTTCCGCAACCTATTTCCAAGAGCGTGCCCACAATGGCCCGCACCATATTCCTTAAAAACCGATCGGCGGTAACCGTAAAAACCAATTTATCCCCTTCCCTGTCCCAAACCGCATTTTTTATATGGCAACGAAAGGTTTTCACGTCGGTGTTCAATTTGGAAAAGCATTCAAAATCGTCATATTCCATTAAAATAGCTGCGGCTTTATTCATTTTTTCCATAGACAAAGGATGCTTCACATAGTAAGCGGTATCCCCATAAAATGGGTTTTTATGTTCGTTGACCCAATATTCATAGGTGCGCTCAGTGGCATCAAACCGGGCATGGGCATCTTCCTTCACTTTAAAAATACCGGATATCGCAATATCGTTGGGTAAAAATGCATTTAACTTATCGGCCAGATCGGCCAGATCGGCCAATGCACCACAATCAAAATGAGCGTACATCTGTTTGGCGTGTACCCCGGTATCGGTTCGTCCGGCACCCATTAACGTAATCGTTGTGCGCAAAAAGGTGGAGAAAGTTTCTTCCATTACCTGTTGTACCGTTATAGCATTGGGTTGGCGCTGCCATCCATGGTAATGCTTTCCGAAGTATGAAAAAGCGACGAAATATCTCAAACGAATACGCTATTTTTGTGAGCTGCAAAGATATCTTAATCCTTTGAAAAAGCACTTGTGAGCTCAGGTTTTAATCTTATTTTATGATAAGGTTTCGATATAAAGAATCCTATGAAACATATACTATTGATTTCTGATACCCATAGCCACATGGATGAGGCCATCCTAAAATATGTGCATATGGCCGATGAGGTATGGCATGCAGGGGATATCGGGGATCTTGCTGTTACGGATGCCATAAGAGCGATAAAACCTATCCGGGCTGTTTATGGCAATATTGACAACCATGATATTCAAATGGAGTTCCCGTTGGACAACCGGTTTATGTGCGAAGGGGTAAACGTGTGGATAACCCATATAGGTGGCTACCCGAATAAATATAATCTTCGTATTAAAGAGGTATTGAAAATTAATCCGCCCAAACTCTTTATCTGTGGGCACTCGCATATTTTGAAAGTGATATGGGACAAAAAATTGGGATTGTTGCACATGAATCCTGGAGCTTGTGGCACACATGGATTTCATCAATTACGGACCATGCTGCGGTTTACCATAGATGGGGAAGATATTAAAAACCTAGAGATAGTTGAGCTTGGGAAAAGGGGGTAAACTCCTCTGTTTAAAAAAACGAAACATTCTTAAAAAGCTGTTTTTAAGAGTCTATATTGTAATAATTGGTCGGCTGCCCATCGTGCCGGCATGGTAAGGGACACTTACCGTTATTTTCGGTTTTTAGAGAACTCCTTAAAAGCTACATCAAGTCCATTTATTTTGATTAGGTTCAATGGCAATCCGGTTGCCTTTTATAGTGGCCCACTATACTTTTTTATATGTACCTTATTCTGTACGTTGATCGTATATTAGATTTGAGCTAGGGGTTATAGTTTTTATCTATCGAAAATTAATTTAGATAGGGGGGCTTTTTGGTAACTTCGTGTTTTAGAAGTCAAGAAAATAATAAATAGATTATATTATGGACAATAACAAAAGTCAGAACACAGCAGGCAGTGCCTCAAGTTACGCTATTAATGCTGAAAGCAAGTGCCCATTTTCTAATGGAGCCCTAAAGCAGGGTGCCGGCGGAGGAACAAGAAACCGCGACTGGTGGCCAAATCAGTTGAAATTGAACATCCTGCGCCAACACTCTTCCCTGTCCAATCCAATGGGCGAGGCCTTTAACTATGCTGAAGAGTTTAAGAGTCTTCATTTAAATGAGGTAAAGCAAGATATCTTTGATCTGATGACCACTTCCCAAGACTGGTGGCCGGCAGATTACGGTCACTATGGCCCATTTTTTATCAGAATGGCATGGCACAGTGCGGGTACTTATCGCATTCAGGATGGCCGTGGTGGTGCAGGTTCGGGTACTCAGCGTTTTGCGCCCTTGAACAGTTGGCCCGACAACGCAAATCTAGACAAGGCACGTTTGCTGCTATGGCCCATTAAAAAGAAATATGGCAAGAAAATTTCCTGGGCCGATCTCATGATCCTGGCCGGTAATTGTGCCCTTGAGTCAATGGGATTCAAGACTTTCGGTTTCGCTGGTGGACGTGAGGATGTTTGGGAGCCAGAAGAAGATGTGTATTGGGGGTCCGAAAATGAGTGGTTGGGAGACAAACGCTACACCGGCGACCGTGATCTGGAAAACCCTCTAGGTGCAGTTCAGATGGGCCTTATCTATGTGAATCCTGAGGGACCAAACGGAAAACCAGATCCGCTAGCTGCCGCCCGTGATATTCGTGAAACTTTTGGCCGTATGGCCATGAATGACTATGAGACCGTTGCGCTTATTGCTGGGGGACACACTTTTGGTAAAACCCATGGAGCTGCCGACCCAAGCAAATATGTGGGTGCAGAACCTGCGGGAGCAAGTATTGAGGAGCAAGGCCTCGGCTGGAAAAACTCTTTCGGTAGTGGCAATGCAGGTGATACAATTACCAGTGGTTTGGAGGGTGCATGGACTAGCACCCCAACGAAGTGGAGCAATAATTTTTTTTGGAATCTGTTCGGTTATGAATGGGAGCTGACCAAAAGTCCGGCTGGAGCGAATCAATGGAAGCCGAAACATGGCATGGGCCAAGGCAGCGTTCCAGATGCACACGATCCATCAAAACGTCATGCCCCATTTATGTTGACTACAGATCTTGCTTTGAAAGTAGATCCCGCCTATGAGAAAATTTCAAGGCACTTCTACGAGAATCCTGATGAATTTGCCGATGCATTCGCACGTGCATGGTTTAAACTGACGCACCGCGATATGGGGCCGATTGCCCGCTATTTGGGTCTCGAAGTACCCAAGGAAGAGCTAATCTGGCAAGACCCCATTCCTGCGGTTATACACCAATTGATAGATGATCAGGATATTGCCACATTGAAGGCCAAAATATTGGCAACGGAACTTTCTGTTTCCCAACTCGTATCGACTGCCTGGGCTTCAGCCTCAACGTTTCGTGGCTCTGACAAGCGAGGTGGGGCAAACGGCGGACGTATTCGTTTATCGCCGCAAAAATATTGGGAAGTCAACAATCCTGGCCAACTGGGGAAAGTGCTTGAAACACTTGAAGGCGTTCAAAAGGAATTTAACGGTGCTCAATCTAAAGATAAGATGGTCTCTATGGCGGACTTGATCATTTTGAGCGGATGTGCGGGCATTGAGAAGGCTGCAAAGAATGCGGGTATTGATGTAACTGTTCCTTTTACGCCCGGAAGAGCCGATGCCTCACAAGAGCAAACCGAAATAGATTCATTTGCGGCCCTCGAGCCTGCTGCAGACGGATTCCGTAACTACTTCAAGCCTAAGCACAATACATCCGCAGAGGAAATGCTGGTCGACAAAGCGCAACTGATGACGCTGACTGTGCCTGAGATGACTGTTTTGGTTGGCGGTATGCGTGTTCTTGCCACAAACTTCGATCAGTCCAAGCACGGTGTATTCACTAAACGTCCAGAGGTACTTACGAATGATTTCTTCGTAAACCTACTGGATTTGGGTACTACCTGGAAGGCAAATTCCGACTCCCAAGACGTGTTCCATGGAATGGACCGTAAAACAGGGGAATTGAAGTGGATGGGTACTCGTGCAGATCTTATATTCGGTTCTAATTCGGAGCTAAGGGCCCTTGCTGAAGTCTATGGATGTGAGGACGCCCATGGTAAATTCGTAAAAGATTTTGTGGCAGCATGGAACAAAGTAATGGATCTTGACCGTTTTGACTTGGCCTGATTTTGAGCTTTTTTAAATTAAGACAAAAAGGCGGCCTGTTACCAGACCGCCTTTTTTAATCCCTTTTTGATTCTTTTTCCTGCAACTGAAAATATTTTTCAAAAAAAATAGGAAAAACGATTTTTATTTTACTTTCATCAGAAGTGGTCTAAACTTTTTTGATTGAAGCGAAAAATAGGTTTTTTTGTTCTATTTGAAGACTTTTTTGCACTACATAGCAGTGCTACGGAGTAATAAAAAGACAAAAAATAGAGCAAAAAGGACATTTTTATAGCCAATTGAAAAAAGTTTAGACCACTTCTACTATAAAAATGGCCATTGCCCAAAGCTACTTAGCTATATTTACCGCTCTGGTTTCCCGAATAACGGTAACCTTTACCTGCCCGGGATAGGTCATGTCCGTTTGTATTTTTTGTGAAATCTCAAAAGAGAGTTCGGCCGCTTTTTCGTCACTTACTCTTTCACTCTCCACAATGACCCGCAGTTCCCTACCGGCCTGTATGGCATAGGCTTTCTGTACGCCTCCAAACGCAAATGCAATATCCTCCAGATCTTTAAGGCGTTGGATATAGGAATCCATCACCTGCCGCCTTGCTCCCGGCCGCGCGCCGCTGATGGCATCACAAACCTGGACTATGGGAGAAATAAGGGTTTTCATTTCAATTTCATCATGATGGGCGCCAATGGCATTGCACACCTCCGGTTTTTCACCGTATTTTTCAGCCCACTGCATCCCTAAAATGGCATGCGGGGTTTCTATCTCCACTTCCGTGTTCGGCACTTTACCAATATCGTGCAGCAGACCTGCCCTTTTTGCCAATTTGGTGTTCAAGCCCAGCTCTGCCGCCATAACACCACATAATTTGGCAACTTCACGGGAGTGTTGCAACAGATTTTGCCCATAGGACGAACGGTACTTCATTCGTCCCACTGCTTTGATCAGTTCCGGATGCAATCCGTGAATGCCCAAATCGATCACCGTACGCTTCCCGATTTCCACGATTTCCTCTTCGATCTGCTTTTCGGTTTTTTTTACGATTTCCTCGATGCGAGCCGGATGGATACGTCCGTCCGTAACCAGTTTATGCAGTGACAAACGGGCTACTTCCCTTCGCACGGAATCAAAACAAGAAAGAATAATGGCATCGGGAGTATCATCTACAATGATCTCAACACCCGTGGCCGCTTCCAATGCCCGGATATTCCTGCCTTCCCTGCCAATAATGCGTCCCTTTACATCGTCTGATTCCAGATTGAACACTGAAACGCAATTTTCAACGGCCTCTTCCGTACCGATACGTTGAATGGTGTTGATTACGATTTTCTTGGCCTCTTGCTGTGCGGTAAGTTTGGCTTCTTCTACCGTTGACTGTATAAAGGACATGGCATCGGCTTTTGCCTTTTCCTTTAAGGATTCCAACAGTTGGCTTTTGGCTTCGTCCGCCGAAAGTCCGGATATCACCTCCAATTGCTGTACTTGGCTTCTGTGCAGTTTTTCAAGCTCTGATTGCTTTTTGTCCAAAAAATCACTCTTATAATCTACTTCCTTCAATTTGGAAGCCAATTGCTCGTTCAGTTTCTTGTTGTTGGCCAGTTCATTGCTGATATGGGATTCCTTGTCCCTGGCGCGTTGTTCAGATTCCGCAATCTTTTTATCCTTGCTTATGATTACTTTTTCATGTTCTGCCTTCAGTTCCAAAAATTTCTCCTTGGCTTGGTAAATTTTATCCTTCTTTATGTTTTCCCCTTCGGCCTTTGCATCCTTTATTAATAGTGCGGCTTCTCTTTTGGCATTGGCAATTGTTTTTGATGCCTTTCCTTTCTCCATAAGCTTGGCGATCACAAAACCGGCCGCCAAAGCTATAATTCCTATTATTATCGTTGTACTGTCCATAGTTTATATTACGTTATTAAAAAAAAGCCCACATTGATGGAAGTCTTGTACAAACTCCAATAAACAGGTTTAGGGCTACCAGACTGCTCAAGGATCCTCTATCTGGAAGGCTTGCTTTTACAATCTAAACTCACCCTTTTAAAACAAATTAGTGTTGAGTTTGTCAAAAATATAATTACCAATGTGGGCAGTAATGATTTTGTTTTATTTAAAAGAACTTATTTTATGCTCAGCTTGGAATCTATCAATTGGTCCAGTGCCTTGATCCGCTCAATGGCTTCCTTGGCTCCTTCGGATTGATCAATTCCTTTTTGCTCTATTTTGGATGCAAATTGCAGTGCGCACATGGCCAGCACGTCCTGTTTGTCACGAACAGCATAGTTTTGCTCAAATTTTTTTGCCAATTGCTCAATGTTCTTCGCCGCCCTGCGCAATCCCTCTTCCTGACTGGGATCAATCGTCAATGGATACACCCTATCTGCGATTGAAAGCTTGATTTTGAGCTTTTCTGACATATTATTATTGTACACTATTCGGAAAGTTGCGTGATACAGTGGTCCAACTCCCTTATCAATGTGTTTATTTTAAGCTTAGCTTCTGTCCTGTCTGCATTACTGCCCAACACTGAACTTGCCAGTTTAAGCGAATTGTATTTTTGTTCCCATTCCAAAACGGAGTTTTTATCGGCCTCATGTTGGTGGTTCATGGAGGCCAGAATTTCCTCCAACCTTACATTGGCAAGGTTAAGGAGTTCCATTTTGTGCAGTAACTTGCTGATTTTGTTTTCCAAGGAATCAACAATTTCCACTAATTCGCCCATATGCAGCTGTTCAATGCATTTACACAAAGTTAACATACATCTTACGACTTAGCAATACTTTTTTGAATATTCTTCAAGTAATACTTTAAATCCTTAGTAAGGACCCAACAAACACATTGGCCATTTTTAACCGGAAGAGTTTTTACCAATTAAATGCTATTAACTACTTTCGCAACAATTTATACTTTCTATGAAGAAAAAATTTTTTGTCCTGTTGCTATTTTTTTCCTTAAGTAACAGGGCACAAGAAAATTATCCCAAGGATGTTTTTATACCTCCATTGGGCATCCCCTTGATATTGGCGGGCAATTTTGGGGAACTTAGGTCCAACCATTTTCATTCGGGGATCGATATCAAAACGCAGGGAAGGGAAGGCCTTCCTGTTTATGCCATTGGGGATGGAGTTGTGGCCAGGATCAAAGTATCCGTCTCCGGATATGGAAAGGTCATTTATGTAATGCACCCTAATGGCTATACCTCGCTATATGGACATCTACAGAAATTCTCCCCTGAAATTGAAGCGTACATCAAAAAAATACAGTATCAAAAAAGATCGTTCGAGGTAGAAGTATTCCCTGATTTTGGGGAGATAAGCCTGAAAAAAGGCGATTTACTGGCATATAGTGGAAATACGGGAGGGTCTTCCGGTCCCCATTTACATTTCGAAATAAGGAACAGTGTTTCCGAAAGACCTACCAATCCCCTTCTTTATGGCCTGGAAATCGGGGACATCACCAACCCTACGTTGGTAAGTCTATATGGTTATGCCCTGTCACCGGACGCGCAGATAAACCAAAGCAATGATAAAATACAACTGAAATTCAGCAAACAACCCGATGGTACCTTTCTGGCCGATAAAGTCCGTGCACTGGGAACCATAGGTTTTGGCTTCACCGGTTTTGACAGGCAAGACCTTGCAGCAAATCAGAATGGCATCTATTCCGTACAGCAGATCGTGAACGGGAAGGTGTATTCGGACTACGATTTTGATTCCTTTTCATTTGAGGAGACCAGATATATAAACACCCTTATTGATTATACCCATTATGCGAATTACCATCAGCATATCCAAAAATGCTTTAAAGATACGGGCAACAAATTAACCATCTATAATGCGTTATATAATAATGGAAAAATAGTAGTGGAAGAAGGGTTGGCCTATACCGTTGAGCTGCTTTTGAAAGATTTAAAGGGCAATCTTACAAAACTTCTTGTTCCTGTTGAAGGAAAAGGGGAGATGGTCAAAATCAGTAAGGAAGATATCAAAACAGACAATTATATCATTGCCAAAAAACCAAATAATTACGACTTGGGGATTGCCAAGGTTTATTTTCCTGCCAACACTTTTTACGACGATTTTTATATTGACCTAAAAAAAGGGAACGATACCGTTACCATCCACAATAGCAAAGTACCTGCGCACAACAATTTTACAATAACCTTTGACGCTTCCAAGTATCCGGAAGAAGTAAGGAAGCAACTTTTTATTGCCCGATTGGACAACCGTGGGAAACCCAATTATACAAATACTTTTAAAAGAGATGCCACGTTTACCACCAGAACACGGAATCTGGGAACCTATACTTTGGCAATGGATACCGTACCCCCAAAAATAAGGCCAAAAAACTTTAAGGAAAAACAGTGGCTGAACAATTATAGGTACCTTAGTCTGGTAACCACGGACAACCTGAGTGGCGTGGATACATACAGTGCTACGCTAAATGGGGAGTGGATTTTGATGGAATATGAACCGAAGACCAGTACCCTTACCTACAATTTTGATGACATTCCCTTGGACAAAACACAATGTGAGCTAATTGTTACCGTTACAGATAATGTAGGTAATTCCAACACTTTTACAAGCACGTTTTACAAAAAATAAGCCATTGAAGTGCCCTAAACCGTTTTTTTACTTTCTCCTTTTGTGCTCAACAGCTATCATAACAGCGCAAACCGCAACCATTACTGGTGTGGTTTTGGACGGGAACAGTGCGCCCATTGCCAATGTAAATATTACCGCTCAAAATAGTGGGACGTATTCCGACGGGGTAGGTTTCTATTCGCTGCAAGTTATTGCCGACGAGGAAGTTTCCATTACTTTTTCCCATCTGGCGTATAAAAAAGTAGTGTTGGAAAAGCTTTTTCTCAGCACCAATGAAACCTTTGTGTTCAACCCCATGATGCGGACGGATATCACCCAAATAGATGGCGTGGTGGTCACTTCTTCGGGAGAGAAAAAGGTAGAGGGCATTTCAACCATATCCCCACAGGTACTAAAAAACATTCCTGGGGCCAATGCCGGGATAGAACATATACTTAAACTCTTGCCCGGGGTAAACTCCAATAACGAATTGAGTACCCAATATACCGTTAGGGGGGGCAATTATGATGAAAATTTAATATATCTAAATGAGGTGGAAGTGTACCGCCCTTTCCTCATCCGCTCCGGTCAGGAAGAAGGCCTTAGCTTTCTGAACAGCAATATGGTACAAAAAGTGGAGTTCTCGTCAGGAGGGTTCCAAGCAAAGTACGGGGACAAACTATCTTCCGTTCTGGACATTACGTACAAAAATCCGGAAACCTATGGCCTACATCTGGATGCCAGTCTTTTGGGGGCGGCCCTGACCGTCGAGAACGTTTCCAAAAACAGGCGCCTAAGTAGTATTACCGGCATACGGTTTCGAGACAATAACCTCTTGTTGAATAGTTTACAGACAAGAGGAGATTTTAACCCTACTTTTTTGGATATACAAAATTATACTTCCTATAATGTATCACAAAAGATCCAAATTGGCCTATTGGGAAATCTTTCCCTGAATCGGTATCAAAATAAACCTAATACCCGCCAGACAAACTTTGGCACCTTGGATGATCCGAAAGCCCTATTGGTTTTTTATGACGGAGAGGAGGCCAATCGCTATTTTACGGGACTTGCCGCCATAAAAACGGATTATTTCGTAAACGACAATGTTGCTTTAAAATTCATTACTTCCATTTACCACACCACAGAGGAAGAATTTTCAGATATTAGGGCGCAATATGAATTGGGCGGGCTGGACGCCGATCTAGGTAGCGAAAATTTAGGCGGGGTTACCTCTCCAAGGGGCGTCGGATCACAGCTTAACCGCGCAAGGAATGAATTGGACGCCCTGATTTTCAATGTGGAGCATAAAGGGAAATTCAACAAAAAGCAGCATACTTTGGAATGGGGCATAAAATATGTACACGAAGATATCCGTGATCAAATAAGGGAATCCGAATTTATAGATTCCGCCGGATTTTTCATTCGACCCCCTTTACCGGAATTTAGCAACAACCAGCCACAGGAACCTTTCGATGCCCCCATTGTTCCCATAGAATCTGTAAACGCGCAGAATTTTGTGAAGGCTAACAGGTTCTCGGGCTTTCTCCAATATGGTCGGCAGACCACTTGGAACGATCATGACGTTTATTTTAATTTAGGGGTGCGCACCCAACATTGGACGGTTTCTGGAAAGGGGATATCAAAAACGTCCCATACCATATTCAGTCCGCGCGCGCAGTTCGCCATAAAGCCCAAGTGGCAAAAAGACATGCTTTTTAGGTTGGCGGTAGGGATATACCATCAACCCCCTTTTTACCGTGAACTGAGAAATTTTACGGGAACCATTGTCCCCGATGTAAAAGCCCAGAGATCATTGCACTTTGTTTTGGGCAATGAATACAGTTTTCTTCTATGGGAAAGGGCCTTTAAGCTGGTCGGTGAGGCCTATTATAAAAGGCTTACCAACGTGAATACATACACCTTGGAGGATGTTCGCATACGTTATTCCGCAAATAACAACGCAAAAGCGTACGCCTATGGCTTTGAAATGCGCATGAACGGTGCCTTTGTACCGGGTACGGAGTCTTGGGTAAGTCTGGGCTTTTTAAAAACACAGGAAAATATAAATGGTAGGGGGTATATTCCACGGCCAACGGACCAAAGGATAAAATTGGGCATTTTATTCCAGGACTACATGCCCACAATTCCAAATCTAAAAATGTATTTAAACCTAGTGTACAACACTGGGGTCCCGGGTGGGTCGCCCAATTTTGCCGATCCATACGATTTTCAGAACAGATTAAGGGACTATAAGCGTGCAGATTTGGGAATTTCCCATATTTTTGTTGATGCCAATACCGGTTTTACCAAAAAAAATTGGTTGCGCCGATTTAAGGAGCTTAGTGTTGGGGCAGAAATTTTTAATCTTTTCAACACTCAAAATTCCATAACCAATACGTGGGTAAGGGATGTGGACAGTAAACAACAATTTGCAGTGCCCAATTTTATGACCTCAAGGGTATTGAACCTAAAATTGAGTATGGGATTTTAGCCATTTTAAAAATGAAAATAAGCGTATTTTTCCTGTTCCTCTTTTTGGGTGTCGCCATAAATGCCCAAAAGAACATCTACGAAAGTGATAAATTCGACGCGCTGAGCGAAAACCACAAAACGTTGGCCATAATTCCGTTCATTACCAATTTGGATCTAAAGGACAGTATCTCGAAAGAAGAATTGATGGCATTGGAAGAAAAAGAGGGTTATACCGTACAAAATGCACTGGAAACCTATTTTTCCCGGGGAAGAAAAAAGAAAAAATTCTCCGTAGAATTCCAAAACGTAAAGAACACCAACGCCATTTTGGCCAAAAAAAACATCTCTTATACCAACATAGATATTTATACCACCAAAGAACTTTGTGCGCTTTTGGAAGTAGATGGCATCATAAGTGGCAATCTAAACTTAAACGTGCTGCTCTCCAAGGGGGTGCCCACAGAGTTCAGCTTTATTGATTATATCCGTGGGGACGCCAATTATGGCCGTATAGGGATAAAGATAAGCGATGGGAATACCGGCAAATTACTTTGGAAATACGAAAAACAGATCAATAAAAAATCGGGCAAGAATACGTATGACCTTATTGATTTGATGATGAAACAAGCCACTAGGAAATTTCCTTATGAAAAGGAAAGGCACAAAGAAAAGGCCAAAAATTAGTTTTTTGCCAGTTCCTTTAAGGTGGATACCACATAATCCAATTCTTCTATGGTATTGTATTTTGAAAAAGAGAACCGCAAAGACGGCTTTTTAAGATCTTCTTCCAATACTATTTCCGATAACACGTGGGACCCCCTATCGCTGCCCGACTGGCAGGCACTGCCTTTGGAACAGGCAATTCCCTTGATGTCCAATTGAAAAAGAAGCATCAAGTCCTTATCGGGGTCAAATGGCAGGCGTACGCTTACCAAAGTGTAGGTGCTTTTTTCCATGTCGCCCGAATGTCCGTTGAACTTCACGTCCGGAATGCCTTCCTTTAACTTCTTTATAAAATAGTTCTTTAACCCGGTTATGTGCGATTTCTCCTCCTCCAAATTTTCCATTGCCAGGATAAAGGCGGTCTCCAGCCCAACAATATTATGGTACGCCTCTGTCCCTGCCCTGAATCCGCGCTCTTGCGAACCCCCAAAAATTAGGGGCTTCAATCCGGTATTCCTTTTTACATAAGCAAAACCTATCCCTTTTGGCCCATGGAATTTATGTGCCGATGCCGTTAAAAAATCGGCGGGGATTTTCCGGACATCCCAAGTGTAACGTCCCAAAGACTGCACTGTGTCCGAATGGAAAAGGACGTTATGGTCCGTGCAAAGTTTGGCTACGGCAACCATGTCCAGCCTATTCCCTATTTCGTTGTTAATGTGCATCAAACTCACCAATTTTTTGGAATCGTCCTGTTTTAACAGTTCTTCCAAATGGGAAAGTTTAGGGTTTCCAAAAGAATCCAAATGTACAAAATGAAGGGCAATACCATATTCCCGAACCAATTCCTCAGCAGTGTGCAAAACCGCATGGTGCTCTATTTTTGTGGTAATAATGGTCTTTACGTTCAAATCCCGGACCGCTCCCCTAAGGACCATATTATCCGCTTCCGTACCACCGGAAGTAAAAATAATCTCGGAAGGATGTGCGTGTATATAACCGGCGATGGTCTTTCTGGCCTTTTCTATCCCTGTTTTTGCAGACCGCCCAAAACTGTGGGTAGAAGATGGATTACCGTAATTATTGGCCAAAGCATCCTGCATTTTCGCAATCACCTCTTCCCTTACCCGTGTTGTGGCCGCATTGTCCAGATATACTTTATCCATAACGGTTCTATCTCCTTTAATAAACTCCAAAATTACTTGAAATAAAGTTAATTTCTCCTAAAATACACACAAAGCCCTAGAATTATCCCCTATATTTCCGCTAAATTTGGGTTGTGGAATGGGCCATAAGACTATTGGGGTAACGGACAAAATCAATACAATTAGACAGATGAAACAAGGATTATTATTTTGCTGCTGGCTGCTCCTCCTTTCGTGTGATGATGGGGATGTGCAGATTGAGGGCATAAATTTTGACAGTGCAACGGTCCAGAGTTGCGATGCCCTCGTTACCACTGCTACCAGGATATTTTTTAAAATCAACCAAGACGAAGCCTTGATACTCAATTTGCCCGACAACGTGCTTAAGAACGAGGTTTCCATTGACACTATTAGAAGTGCGGTGCCCGCGGAATCCAAGATCACCTATCGGATTTTTTCGGGGACCGTTGCCAAGAATTATTTCTGCGACGCCATACCACCATCCACCCCAATAGTAGTGGATGAAATTGAAGCGGAAAACGGGGAGGTAAGGGTTGTAACAAAACTAAATGAAGATGGCGTGACCTTTGAACATAAAATAACTTTGAACGGGATTTCCTTGGTAACCGAATCCGGGACCCGGATTACCGATCTAAGGATCAATGATTTTGGAACGGTAACCACCAAAGAGTAGCCCCATTTACGGATTCTGGTATATATAGACCTCCGTAGCGCCCAAACCATATTTTTGATAATTGGCATCATAGAATTTTACGTTTCCATATTTTTTGAAAAAGTAATGGAGCTCTTCCTTAAGGACACCCTCTCCCACTCCATGGATAAATACTATTTTTTGGATTTTTTTGCCCATGGCAAATTCCAGTTGGCGTTTGGCCACATCCAATTGTAAGTTCAGTATTTCATAATTCCCCATTCCTTTGGAAGAGGGTACCAATTGGTTGATGTGGAGGTCTACCTCCATAACGGGCGTATAGGCCTCCCTTTTCTTTGGTGCGTGATAGCTTCTTCTTTTTGACAGCTCTTTTTCGTCTTTTATCCGGGCCACATCATAGTGGGAAACCTTAAAATCCCCAACACCCGGGGCCGGCATGAGCTCTGCGGGGGCAAATACCAGTTCAAACCCCTCAACGCTCTCAATAGTAATTTGGTTGGGCGCGATTTTTATGACCGTCCCAATGACCAATTCGTCAATTGCCTCAACCCTATCTCCTAACTTAAAGCGGTCGTTTCCCATTTTATTTTCCTTTTTAAAATTAGACCACTCCAAGCCCACACGGCAAAAAAGAAGGTAACGAAAAATTAAATATCCGTTTTATTTTCATTCCACAAAAATAATGGTAATTTTCGGCAAAGGAACAAGCATTTCTAAAAATGGTATTGACCGCACTATTATTTGCCTTGGAAGATTATATGCTGCCATGCCTGAACAAAAAAATATTTGGGGTGGAATGTCCCGGATGTGGATTGCAACGCTCTGTTTCCTTATTGTTCCAGGGAGATTTTGTTGCGGCCTTTAAAATGTACCCGGCCATTTATCCTATCTTGTTCTTATTGGGCTTTCTTTTGGCCGATACTTTTTTCAGCTTTAAACATTCCAATAAAATAACCATTTTTTTAATGATCACCTCCGTGCTGTTTATATTGACCAACTATATATTTAAATTTTTATAACTAAAACCTTAACTTATGGAACAACAAAAATTACCTAATGTAACGATGGCAATAGTCCTTTCCATTGCATCTTATATCTGCTGCTGTTTTAGTGCAGGTGTAGGGGGTATTTTGCTATCGGGCATTGCCTTCTTTTTGACCAAAAAAGATGAAAAGCTCTATCAACAAAATCCTGAAGGGTTTTCTAACTTTGGCTCCCTGAAAACCGCAAAAACAGTGGCTATTATAGGGCTGGTTTTAGGGGCATTGTCCCTTATATGGAGTATCTATTCAATTCAAAAAATGGGAGGAATAGATGGTTATATGGAGCAAGTAAGGCAGGTGATGGAACAGTACGGAATTGAGGAATAACCAACAGAAATAGAAACCCATGAACCAAACATCACTTCCAGGAGCCGGTAATGCGCTTACCATGGGCATCCTGTCCATAGTGGGATGCTTTATATGCTGCGGCCCATTTGCCTCCATCTTCAGTTTTATTGGGATATCCAGTGCCAACAAGGCAAAACGGCTGTACCAAGAAAACCCCGGAATGTACACGGGATATGAAAATGCAAAGACGGGCAAGGTACTTTCCTATATAGGATTGGTCCTGTCGTTTATATACTTTCTCTTTATAGTTCTTTATTTTGGGGTGATAGCCGCATTTATAATGGCGGCGGCTTCGGAAGGAGGATATTAGCGTTGGCTTAAGATTGTTTATAAAACCCCAACAATGGTATATTCGTTGGGGTTTTTTCGTTTGTAGGCCCTTGTTTTGGTCTTATTTTGCCAATGTGCCTGTTGGGGCAGTTATAGTGGTCGTATTTGGTCCATAACAACTTAGGTCCAAAATCCATAAAGCCTGGGAAATAAAAAATTTCTTGAAACATATACAATACCCACGCAAGTTAAACTCGCAAAATCCCCCATCAAAAGACTTCTATATAACTACATTCCAAAAATCTGTTAATCAGGCCACTTGTTCTAGTTCTCTTTGTATATGGGCGACTTTTTTCTGAAGGTTGCTGAGCCTGCGCTGTTGGCTGTTCCTTTTCATCTTTACCAAGATGGACTCATCATATTCAACTTGTTTTGTTACCATCGTATAAACTATGGATGCCAGTTTGTTCCCGGTTGCGATGGCTGCCGCCTTACCGCCATTTTTGGCTCTCTGTATGCGGTAATAATCACCCAAAGGCCCTTTGCTCTTCCAAAGGCAACTGCCACATTTCCTGAAGATATGTCCAGCGGTGTTCTTTTTGTTCATCAGGTGGCTGCTGATGAGCTTTCCTCCCGATTGCTTATTGTTGGGGACGAGGTTGAGCCAGGACAGGAACTGTTTCCTTGTTGGCCATTTGCTGAAATCACTCCCCATTTCTCCAAGGATGTTCAATCCGCTCAGGCTGTCAATTCCATCTATTTGGGTAATGTCAACACCTAATTGCGCTTTCAGATGGCTATCCACATCAAATTTTGGAGTGTTCTTGTTTTTGGATTTTCTGCGCTTTTTAAGAGGGTTTTTATCCTTACCGTTAATTTCAATCGGTTTTCTTTCTTTGAGTGCCCTTTCTATTTTCTCATCACACTGTCGTATCTGATTATGTGCGAAATGGTAGGCATCGTAGGCCTGTTGTAGCGTGAAAAGGTATTCTTCCTGCCAGGTCCCTTCCAGGGATTTTATAATGGTTTCCTTGCTAGCCCTTATACACCTATCCCTGAGTTCTGCCAATATTTCCGTGTCCCTCTCTCCATCCAGGATTGAGCCTACGATGGACATTCCTGTCTTTCCCGCCAGGTCACGTATCACTTTGTGCAGCTTTAGGTTCATCTGTTCCATCGACTTCTGCATATGCTGGAGGTAACGGCTGGCTTGGCGTATCAGGTTTTGCCTGTGCCTGGTATAGGTACGCAGTTCCCGGGTATGGTTGTCCGGCTGAAAACTGTTTGAGAGAAGCCCGCAGCTGTGAAGCTTCTGTATCCACTCCGCATCGCTCATATCCGTTTTCCTGCCGCTGACATTCTTGACATTTTTTGCGTTAACGAGAAAGACCTCGAAGCCATAATCTTCCAACAATAGGAACAGGTTGAGCCAATAAATGCCAGTTGATTCCATAGCGACCGTTGTAATGCCACATTTTTTGAGCCACCTCGCTATCTGGTGAAGGTCACAGGTGAAGGCTGTGAAACGCCTTACCCTTTCCGTATCCCTGTCTTCAGGGACGGCCACCCAATGTTCTGAGCTGCCAATGTCGATGCCCGCTGCGTTTGGGTTCAGCATGGCTAATTCTACCATTTCTTTTTTTCTTTTTGCCATTTCAAAATTGTTTTTAGGTTTAACAAAAAAGGCTTCGGGTCCGCCCGTTCTGTACGCTCTGTAATCTTCTATAAGGGATTGCTGTGCATCACCAATGAAAAACCTACAACGGGAGAAACCAGACTACGGCAAGGGTTTGAGAACACCAATTTCTTTCAGGTCTTGACTACCCGAAACCCATCCCTAAAGTTATTGAATTTATGACCCAAATTCCTATTTTGGAGGTTACTACGGCATAAACCGGGATCCTAAAGGCTCTCCTATTTATTCCGTTTCCTTTTGAGCCGGGATTTTATCTTCCGTTTGGTCATCGCATAATTATTGTTTCACTTAAAACATACAATTATGTATCTAAACAATTTACAACAGGATTCGGTTTTCGTTTCTTCTGAAATGAAACCGTTACAAAGCTTTACAGGAATGGCCTCCCGAAGAGGTCTGGAAAATGTCATCATCTCTAATGGGAAGATTGTGAATGTAGTCTCTAATAGTTATGGACACATTCCGAATGAACTGTTTTTTAAACATGCGGAAAGTATGTTGATTGATGCGGATTTGAAGTATCAGAAACGATCCATTAACAGAAGCGACCGGTCATTTATCATTGATTTTATCATTGAGGATGAGAATCAGTTTTCTGTGAAGCATGCCGAAGATATCATCTTGCCGATGCTGCGATTCAAAAATTCCTACGATGGTAGTGAACGGACTTCCGGACATTTTGGTTTTTACAGAAAGGTCTGCTCCAATGGGCTGCACGTTGCAGAAACCGAAGTGGAATTTTCCATCAAGCACAGTAGGCATTGTACGGATTTGATTATGCCGAAACTGAACCATCTCTTCGAACGGTTTTTGGATAATGAATTTTACGGCATCATCAGAAAGTTCGATAGGATGAAGGAATTCAAAATTGTCGACACCAAGGAATTTGTCCGGGAAATTCTTGAAAGAACAAAGCTGTTCAAATATGAATGCAGCGATACCAATCCGGATCCCTCGAAGAAATCCAGACAGGTCCTTAAATTTCTGGACTATGAGGCATTGTTGCTGAATGAGGCACCTAATTTATGGTTCGGCTACAATGCCTTCAATTCAGTACTGCACGGGTATTTAAAAAAGACCTTCTCGCAACAGGAAAAATTGGATAAACAGCTTTTCCAAACGATTTATGAAATGGCTTTATAGTCCATGAAAAGGTTCCTCCGGTACCTATCCAAACCGGAGTTTTTAAATCGGCATTAATCAAGTTCATTTCACTTCTAAGGGAATAAAACCTTTGGATGTACCGGCAAATTCATCTTATTGCCTGTCGTCCCACTTCCCATGTTTAATGACTTCTCAAACTACCACTTTCGATACCGCAACCATTCACTGCGCCACCTTTTTTTGATGGCAAAACAACAATATCCCTTCTTGGACGACGGCATAAACCAGGACCGCTTTCGCGGTCTCTTATTTATACGTCTTGCCAAGCCCGGATATTGTACCGCCATAAGCATCAAAAAAAGGGTATCAGCGAAGGCACTGGCGGAAGTAAATCGAAATTGAACCGTATGAAATCAATCTTAAACATTAAAAAGGAAGTGAGACGAAAAAAATCAAAAAGGGAAATCGCTACGGATAGCATAAGTAAATCACTTTTTAATGGGATGAATCCAGCAACATATAGCACTACTATAAATCCTTTAAATCACACAATATGGAAACACTAGCAAATGAAATTAAAGCCGGACTGAACCAATTTCACGGGTCACAGGTTATTTACAGTCACCCTCACTGTAAAACCAAATATACGGAGGGAATACAGTATTTGGCAGAACGTGCAAAATGCTATTGGCTGCTTACCGATGCCTCCATAGTTGCTAAAAGCCTCAAAGACCATTCCTATTTTATTACCATTGACGTGCAACGCTTTTTGGGGGATGAAGCTATTCGAAACGAATGCGAGGCGATTGTAACCTATAGCGATGGGAATGGGAATATTCTTTTTGAACAAAGGTATTCCGCTACCGATTTTCCACTGGACCAATTGCGGCTCTATTTTGTGGATGATACCTTATTACTTCCAAGTGAGTATTAACCCAAAAAACTGGTACTATGATACAGCTGAATTATTCCGATCTCAGTGAGGAAACCCAAAAGCGATTGCTGCAGCAATCTATCAAGGACGTGGAACGCAAATTTGGGGAAGCTATTCGCAAATATGCAAAAACCTATTGCCTGAATTTTGATGCTTTAGTGGAGGAAGAAGCCCAACGAAATCTCTATAACTATAGGTATGAATTTCGTGTATGAACTAGGCGCACAAAATACAATAAAAGATGCACTATTTTGGTAGTGCATTTTTTTTGTTTTAGAACGAGCCTAGCCGAAAAATTTTCCCTAAGAAAGGAAAAAAATCGTATCTTTTCCATGCTGATACGCAGCACATTTTATTTGTATTGTTTTCCTATTATTTGACTTTCGCTGAAAACGATACCCATCACAAAACAACAGATATGGAATCTTTGATTCCAAAAAAAGCAACAGGGCAACGCCTGGTTGTTTGAAATTTTTGTCCCGAATTCTCGGGACGTAAAATGAATAGCAAGAGGGTAACCCGCTAAAGCCGGGTTACGTTTTCTATTTACTTGATATTCAATATTTTATATTTTTTCAAAAAATGAGTTTTCACGGAACTTTACCTCAAAAACTCTGGAAACACCAGTAAACATTGAGGTTGATTGCGGCAACTTTCACGAAAATCCTAAATTTTACGCCTTTTTACCGGAATTTGGTTGTAGGTTTTTGGTAGGTAAATGTGTCTTTGATATGTGGTGGATATTCCGGTCATAGTGACCACCCCACTCCGGAGTATGTTGACCAGTCATTTTCAGGTTTCTAAAAGAACGATTTGTGAGCTATCATATTGAACAAATTTATTCATTTTTTCTAATGTTTTTGTTTTAGGAATCACCCAAATTTGTGCCAAACGCCTTGAAAGGCTCTGAAAACATTGAAAAAATTTACAGTAATCGGTTATTTAATATAACTGGTATAGGCGTTTAGACCTCCCTTGTTAGCTGTTGATTTTATTGATATTTATTCAAAAATTACCATCTTTCTCATTAACACATCGAAGATTGTCCCCATATTTGACCTCCTATTGTATCGAAAATGATATTCATTTAGG
>JBGTBA010000124.1:0-3920 GCA_041749595.1 Flavobacteriaceae bacterium
CGTTCCGGCACCGATAATGACCACTTCAACGGGCGGTACACCGCTAATATTACCAAACATAAGTCCGTTTCCTTTGTTGGTCGCCGACATAATCTCTGAGGCGATCAGCACGGTGGAAATTCCCGCAATTTCCCCCAAAGAACGCACGGCGGGATATTTGCCGTCATCATCCCGGATGTATTCAAAAGCAATGGCGGTTACCCTTTTTTTTGCCAGTTCCTCAAAATATTTTTTGGATTGTGTCTTAATTTGAAGGGCCGAGATGATAGTGGTCTGAGGGTTCAATAATTCTATTTCGGAAAATGTGGGCGGTTCCACCTTTAATAGCAAGGGGCAGGAAAACACCCTTTTGGTGTCGCGGGTAATCTCTGCCCCCGCATTGGTATATTCCAGATCGGAAAAATTGGATCCCTCCCCTGCACCGGCCTCTATAAGGATGCGATGGCCATGGGCCGTAATGGCATTTACGGCATCCGGGGTAAGACAGATACGTTTTTCCTGATATTGGTTTTCTTTGGGGATACCGATAAAAAGCTCTCCTTTTTGTCTAAAAACCTCCAGGGTTTCTTCTTGTGGAAGCAATTGCTGTTTGCTAAAAGGGGAGGAAGGTTGGTTCATGGTCGGCAACAGTTTTACACTATAAAATAAAATGGGTAAACTGGGCTAATTTACAACTTTTGACGGAATATTGACTTTAAAAGGGCAGTGCGAAAAATAGGATGGGGAAAAGGGGAGATCTAAAATTTTAGATCCAGCCATTTTGAGACCTTCCCCTGGAAATCCAAGAAAAAATGATCTTGCTTATGCTTATTGGAAAGGTCCGTTTTTTCTTCCGCATGTGCCGTTGCCGCTCCATGGGTTAGCTCTGCATCCTTGCCTTCGTTCCGCAATCGTTCTTTTTCCTGGTAAGCCTTTAGTTCGGCATCCATAGCTTCCAGATCGATGCCGTGGACGTGTTTATCAACCAATTTTAGTCGAATAAAATAGACTGCCGGGATAACGATCATACATACCCCTAGTAAGTATAATACCTCACTTTCGTCAATTTTATCCGCATCTTCACTAAAAACACTATAGAGCTGGAAGGCATACATAGCAATAGGAATAAGAATAGTGTGATACCACCATTGCTTACACGTTATAAACCATACCACTAGGAGAGCCAAGGGCATCAATTTGCTTAAATAGAAATAAAAAGCTATTCCTACATCAGTATATCCATTATTTGTAAATGTAATTCCCAATATAGTCCAATTATTGTCGGACTGAACAGGAATGTATTTATAAGCATAAAATATTAAGGGCGAAATAGCAATAAACAAGGCAAACAACCCTTCAATTATTAATTTCTTTTTAATAACATTTTTGTTTTTGTTGTTCATATTAACATAAACAACAAAAATCCACATTTATTGTAAAAATCGAAAATAATGCCTTGATCTAGACATTATTTTCGATTACGTCTTACAGAGATTGTTGCTGATTAAGCCCTAACTTGATCTCTTCCAATATTTCGAGGAATGTAATTTTCAGTACTATCTCGATCTTGATCAGAGTTTTGGGTTGGCACATATGTTGCCATGGTGAATATCCCAAAAGCAAAAACAGCAAATAAGATTTTTTTAGTGTTCATCGTAAAGGGTTTTAGTTAAAATTTGGATTCATTTTCAATTCAAATGTAGGAAAAAATTTCTTACCACAATGCAATTCAACGATAATTTTAGACATTTTAACAGAAAAAACACTCACTTTATCGATTTTAACAATTTTGAGAGGGAAATTGTGCAATATTTTTTTGCTTTGAACGATGTTGTCCCAGCCTTATTTTAATACGGGAACTCTTTTCTTGTCGGATTGAGCGCAGCGACGCATCTCGAAAATTGTACTGTTTTGGTTTAAACCAGAAACAATACAAAATTTCAAGGAATTTTGTATTGTACCTCACCTGAAACTGCAAAAAGGCAGTTCCAACCCCTCCATACCTCGACAAGCGGAGAGGTAAATAGGAAACCCGGACCCAAGGGTCGGGGAATCTTTGGATTAAAAAGAACTTCATGTGAAGAAGAGATGTTTCACTTTGTTCTGCATGACAAAACAATATGGATTGGTATGTTCGTAACTTTCACATTTGGTTTCCCAATAGGCTTTTGGTCTTTATTGTCATACTGAGCCTAGCGAAGTATCTCAATACTTTTGATTAAACCTGAAACGACAAAGAAACTTACTGTAGTAAAGAAAAACTGCTTCGCTCCGTTCTGCATAACAAAACAATACCGGTAACAAATGTAAGCTACAGCAAACATTTTGGCGGATATTGAGGTGTTCCCTTTGGGTTTGTAATGAAACAAGGTTTCAGGTTGACGGTAGTTTCGATAAACCCAACCATCTTAATATATCCATTGGCCATTATAGCACTAGCTGGTGCCCTTGTCAAAGCCATAAATCAATGGACTACCATGAAATATGCCTTGTTTCAGGACCGATCACCTCTATATAAATGGGCGTGGCTTCTTTGGGAACCAAAGATCCTATTTTTTCCGGCCATTCCATAAAGACCCACACGTCCTGATCCAGATAATCTTCCAGCCCCATGTCCAACGCCTCCATTTCACTTTTCAGACGGTAAAAATCAAAATGGTAACCCAACAATTCCCCGTTTTGATAATGGTATTCGTTTACGATGCCAAAAGTAGGGCTGTTCACGGTACCTGTCCCACCAAGTGTTTTGACCAACGCTTTTATCAAAGTTGTCTTTCCGGCCCCCATGGGGCCATGGAAAGACAAAATTTTGTTGGGAATGGTTGCTATAAGTTGTTGGACAATAGTTTCAATTTGGGGCAGGGTATAGACTATTTCCTTCATTTTCTAGGTAGAAAGTAATTTTTAATACTCTTTTTCTTTATTTTAGATACCATATCAGCTATTTTTTTTAAGTCTGCAAAAGCGGATACCAAGAAAAAGACTTGCTCGAACACCAAATATATTAAAAATGTAGTTAGGACAAGGCATTGGTTTTTCACCTATGCGAAGGCTCTTATGGCTGGCCAAAGGAATAAAAAAAAGGAATGGGCTTTTTTTCTGGAGGAAAAAAAGCATTCCTTAAAAATGGGAAAGAAGACCTATTGATTGAACACAGAAATGGGCGTTTATTGAAAAATAATCCCAACATTCATTAAGGCTGGAGTCATTTATCGATTTTAATATCGCTAAGGATGGCGTACTAAAATAAAAAAAACACTTTCTATAAATGAGAGGCCAACCAATTGCCCACTTCGTTGGTTCCATAGGATTTTCCGCCATCCGCAAGATCTTCGGTGACCATGCCTTCGGCCAGGGATCTGTTTACCACATTTCTAATGGCTTCTGCCTCTTCTATCAGGTTAAAATCCTCGAACATCATGGCTGCAGACAGTACTGTGGCCAACGGGTTGGCAATATCCTTGCCGGCAGCTTGTGGATAGGAGCCATGGATGGGTTCGTATAACCTTGCTTTTAGGCCTATGGAAGCAGATGGCATCAAGCCCATCGAGCCAGAGATTACAGAAGCCTCATCGGTCAATATATCCCCAAAGAGGTTTTCGGTGATCATTACATCATAGGCTTTGGGCCATTGTACCAACCGCATGGCCACGGCATCTACAAATTCATAGGAGACCGTTACTTCTGGATATTCCTTTTCCATGGACTGAACGGTCTCACGCCATAAACGTGAGGTTTCCAGAACATTGGCTTTATCTACGCAGCACAATTTTTTTGAACGCTTCATCGCCATTTCAAACCCCATTTTGGCCAAACGTTGTATTTCTGAACGGGTATAGGTACAGGTATCGTACGCAGTGTTCCCATCATCTTCCCTGCCTCTTTTTCCAAAATATATTCCGCCTGTAAGCTCTCTTAAGATGATAAGATCCGTACCTTCT
>JBGTBA010000125.1:0-11500 GCA_041749595.1 Flavobacteriaceae bacterium
TAATGGACAGGTCGAAGGGCAGGTAAATAAATTAAAAAACATTAAAAGGATGATGTACGGCAGAGCTGATTTTCAGCTACTAAGAAGAATGGTACTGGCGAATCCTATTTGATTTGTTTCACCAAAAGTGACGAAGAACCAATCGGATGCACGGGTTTCCGGGCTTAAACGCCAATCCTCGTAGGGATCCAATGCGTTGTTTTTGTTTAAATCCTTGAATTTTAAATTGTCCTTTTCCATTAAAGAAACAGATCTGTACCCAAGCTCTGGCTGTTGCATGGAGTCGGAATTCGTTTTTGAGCCCTTTTCCTTACAGGAATTTCCGAATCCCAAAAGGAAAATAGCCATACCGTAAAAGGCTATACGCAACGATATTTTATTAATTTTTAATGTTTTCATTTGGATTAAGTGATTTTTTACTATTTTATAAAAGCGTTGGTTTATGTTTATTCATGATTTTAAGCATGTACTTAAAATCATACTGTTGTAATAATAGAAATTTTAAAGATTTTTATAAATACTGATTTTTTAACTATTCCTTCGGATTGATTTTAATCAAATGTGTTGCGGCATTGTTTTCCGCTGCTAAAAGAAAGGGTTCGCCCTTAATTATCAACCGTTTAACATCTTTGATATCTCCACCTAAATATAGTCCAGATTGACTGGGGTAATGTGGCTTAAAATTACCTTTGCCATCCCCTTGTAAAAAAGCTCCAAAACTGGCATCATTTCGTGGTGTTTCTATTTCAGATGTGAATAAATTCCCCGCCAAGAGAATATCCAGATTTCCGTCCAAGTTAAAATCTTCTATTTGAATGCTGTTAACCGCTGAAAATTGCGCCGCAATAGGTAATTGCCGTGATGTGAATGTTCCGTTTCCGTTATTTTCAAAAAAAGTGGAGGCGAATGTGGTTGCCTTCCCATAGGTGGCATTGGACAATTCCTGATCGCCCACAATTTCAACAATTGTGGCATTACTAAATTCATTGTAAGAGTGGTATTTTTGATTGATAAAAGGCATTTGTTGTGCCGAGCAATTCTTTCCCCGTAATGGATAACGTTCACCGTCTTGATTGACTCCCAAAATAATATCTCGCCTACCATTATGGTCAAAATCTGAACCAAAAACCTCGAAAGGAGATGCTTCCGATGCCCTGTACTTGTAATTTAAGCCAAGATTACCAGCTACGATGTCCATATCACCGTCCTTATCAAAGTCCCCTGATGCAACCGAGTACCACCATCCCTCCGTATTTTCTAATCCCAATGGCCCTTGTTCCATTTTTTCAAAGTAGTTGGCCTGATTCCGAAATACCGTAATGGGCATCCATTCGCCAACCAAAATCAAATCACTGTCGCCATCACCGTCATAATCCATCCAGAGAGCATCGGTAATTAGTCCCAAATCGGAAAGTTCCGGAGCCAAAGTAGCCGTAACATCAATAAACCTCACATTTTGATTTTCATAGAGATACCCTGAGCCGGGTACGGGATAATTTTGGGGTACGATGCGTTCGCCAACAAATAGATCCAAATCGCCATCTCCATCAAAATCATATGGTGTTGCCATTGCGCCACTAAAGAAATTATCCGGTAGCTGCTTTGATGCATCTACAAAATTATTATTCCCTGTATTGAGAACTAATCTGTCTTTGTAAAATGGGCTTCCAGGGGCATACTCATTACCTCCGTTAACAATATATAAATCCTGTTTTCCATCGCCATTGGCATCAAAAAATACCGCAGAAATCTCCTCACTGGCACTGTAATTTTGCCAAGGCCCTGTGATGGATTGAAAACGTCCATTGTCTCCTTGCACAAATAACTGGCCGCTTTGACCCTTAGCACCGCAGATATACACATCGTCCCTAGCATCGTTATTGATATCGCCAACAGCGATACCAGGGCCCATCTGAGAATATTTATGGGGCAATAAAGGTTCTTTTGTATAATCATCATAACCATTTTCCTTATGCTCAAAATCGATTCCCAAATGGTCTTCTAAAAATGTAAATAGGTATTTTTCCTTGTTTTTAGTATTCTCAATGCGTTGGGAAGCATCTGCATGGGATAAAGTTATCGTTCTATTGACCCCTACATCCCTTAACCATTGCTTTTTACCCCCTGGCCATGTAACTTCCAAGGTATCTATTTTGGTATCCGCTCCCAATCCAAAGTGTAAAAAAGGCTCTTGTGAGGAAAGGTATCCCCGAACCACTTTAAATTCCTGAAACTGCTGTTTTCCGTTATGCCACAACGTTACGGCAGCCCCAATACCGAAATTGTTTTTCGTGGGCCCCTTGAAGTTTACCCTTAAAAAATTCTTTGCTCCATTGGAAGTGTTTTCAAAAATAAAGGCTTCTTCATCCAAATTATTGATTACCATATCCAAATCCCCATCATTGTCCAAATCGCCAAGGGATGCACCATTGGAAAAACTTTCATCTGCGAACCCCCATTCCTGGGACCTATTCGTAAATTCAAGATCGCCCTTGTTCTCAAAAAGATAGTTCCGTTCCTTGATGGGTTTGTACAGATTTATGATCTCCTCGCCTTTGGCAGATATCAAATCGTTGGCGGATCTATATTTTGGTGCATTCCGACTGAAAAAGTCTTGCAACCTTAGATCCACGTCGTTATCAAAAACATTCCTTTTGTAACCATTCGTAATGAGGACATCTTTATTTCCGGAATTATTAAAATCCGCAGCCAACACAGTCCAGCTCCATTCGGTTTTATCCATTTTTGTTAAATGCGCTACCTCGCTAAATAATCTATTTCCTTGGTTCAGCTGAATTGTATTTTGCATGTATTGGTAGTAAAATCCCATGTCCACCAAGGCATTAAAGCCTTCAGCGTTCATGGAAGGCATGGAAATCTTGGCTTTTTTAAAATCGCTCGGCATCATTTCGGTGACCAAAATATCCTCCAAACCATCGTTATTGATGTCCATTATATCTACACCCATTCCATAAAGTGAGATGTGGTTTGTGGTGCTTTTTATGCTTTCCTTAAAGCCCTTTCCCTTTTGGTTTATATAAAAATAATCGTGTTCATCGTAATCGTTGGAAACATAAATATCGGTAAACCCATCCCTATCCACATCGGCTGTGACCAAACCAAGGCCGTATCCGAAATTATGGGTAATGCCCATTTCGCGGCTTACATCTACGAAAAAGCCATTGTCGTTCCTGTACAGCTTATCCCTGTGGTCATCCCCCGGGTTTTCCTTGTTTTTTAGAATCTCGGCGATAGGGAGCATAAATTCGCTGGGTCTGTTCATGATATACACATCCAGATCACCATCATTGTCAAAATCGAAAAAAGCGGCCTGATTGGAATAAGCACTGTCCGCCAATCCATATTTTTCGGCTTCTTCATTAAAGGTAAGGTCTCCCTGATTTATATAAAGTAGATTTTTACGATCTTCTCTTTGATCTTTCCATCCACCACGGCACACGTAAATATCCAACAAACCATCATAGTTAATGTCCACCAAGGAAACACCATTGTGCCATCCTTTGTCTTTACCCAAGTTTGCCTTTTCGGTAACATCCTGAAATTGGAGATTGCCTTTGTTGAGGTATAGCCTGTTCCCCACTTCATTTCCCGTAAAGAAAATATCCTGCAATCCATCGTTGTTTATGTCTCCAATAGCGGTTCCCCCTCCATTGTACAAATAGCTAAAGTCCTCGAAACGATCGTACTGTTCTTCCACTTTATTGATAAAATCCACGCCGGAATGATTGGAAAGCACCTTTTTAAAAAGTGGGATATCCAAGGCATTGGCCGTTTCCTTTTTAGGTGATGAACAACCTGCAACAAGAAGTGTACAAAAACAAAATATCACCTTATTATTGGACATGGGATACCTTAGATTGAAAAAAACCTTCCCATTTCAAACAACAAAATGGAAAGGTCAAATTAACAAAACTTAAATTAATACCCCGGATTCTGTGGAAAATCTGTGGTAGTTCTATCGATCTGCGTAAGCGGAATGGGTCTGAGCATATGAAAATCCTGTATGTTGGGTGCCCCTTGGGGGTTGTGCAATCTCACCCTTTCTACCAGTTTTTGCGTTCTGACCAAATCAAACCATCTTTTCCCCTCTTGTGCCAGTTCCTTGGCTCTTTCCTCTAAAATAACATCCAAAGTTACCGCATTGATCACTGGGAGCTGCGCCATACTGTTTACATCGTAGGCCCGCATGCGTACTTCGTTGAGAAACTGTAAGGCTTTATTTTGATCTGGAGCCGATTTTAACGCATTGGCTTCAGCGGCAATAAGATATATCTCGGCCAATCGCCAATGGATAAAATCCCGACTACCGGATTCATTGTTGACAGCAATCCTATTGGGCTGTATCCATTTTTTGGTGGCAGGATATATTTTTTCTGTGTATTCATCTTGATTGAAAATATTTACACTGAAGGCCCTACTGTCTTTTTCCGATTGGGACAATGGAATCCTTGGCAACCAAATAGCTGTATCTCCCGGTTGAACACCCGGAGGGGCAGAGTTCGGATTATTTGAAAACCATACCGTTTTAAAGGTGGCATCATACCGTTTATCTTCCAAATCATAAAGATTTAAAAGATAATTGGTAGGCTTAAATCGCTTCCAAGGCCTACCGTTGGTTACATCCCTGACCATTCCGGGCAATTTATCATATTCCATTAGAAAAAATAAATGTGCGGGTATGCCCCCATTGTCAAATTCCAAAATATCTGAGAATTGTGCGGACAAAATAACTTCTGGGTTATTTTCATTGTTCAGGTTCCATAGGTCCGCAACGGGTCTTACCAAATTGAATGGCCCGTTGTTTATAATGTCCTCTGAAAATTGAGCGGCCAAATCGTAATTTTTTCGAGTTAGATGAATGTCTGCCAAAGCCGCTTTGGCCGCCCATGAGGTTGCCCGACCAAAGTTACCTTGGGATGCGGGTAAATTTTGGGCGGAAAATTCCATATCTTCAATTATTTTAGCATAGATTTCGGCTACTGGCGTTCTGGTTGCCTCGGTCTCTGCACCAACCGTTTCTTGGTCTGTGTAATGCACATCGCCCCACACCCTTACCAAATAATAGTAATACAGCCCTCTTAAAAATCGGGCCTGTCCCAAAATATTTTGAAGTTTTACAGGATCTTTGATAACATTTGGGGCTCTTCCAATTACTGCATTTGCGGCATTGATCCCTCTATAGAAATCTTCCCATGGTTCTTGTACAATCGCCGAACTCGCATTTAAATCGGAATTATAGGTGTTCATATATTTAAAATTCCCATCGGAGCCATTGGTATAGGTATCCGTTCCCATGGCGATCAAGGTCCATCCCGTTTCCCTATTTCCAGTAGTACCACTACCGATAAATGAGGTAAATGCAGAATAGGCACCATTTAATCCCTGATTTATTCCTTCTTCCGTGGCAAAAACCCCATCCGCAGTTAAATCTCCCGTGAGACTTTCATCAATTGCATCTCCGGTACATGCTGAAAACAAGGTCACGCCCATTGTTAATAAAATTATTTTTTTCATGTCTTTACTATTAAAATTAAGTGTTAAAACGAAACATTGATGCCGAACAAAAATGTTCTTGGACTCGGTGTAAATGTATTTTCATTTACCGGTGGCCTACCAGCGACGATACTGGGCGTACCTGAGGCAACCTCGGGATCCAAACCATCCAAATCTTCCGATGCAAATAAAAATGGATTCTGTGCTGTAGCATATATCCTAAATTCCTGAACTCCCAACAAATCTTTAAATTTGTCGTTCGTTGCAAAATTATAACCCAAAGTTATATTTCTAACCCTTACAAAAGAAGCATCAATAAAACTCAGTACTTGCGAATCCAAAGGCCGCTCTTGGTTGGCATTTGGACGTGGAAAGGTGTTACTGGGATTCTCCGGAGTCCAATAATCTACATTAAGGTTATTAAACCTTCCAAACAAGGTGTTGGCAGTTCGCAATACCGTGGCATTGGCAACATTTCCTTGCCGTGTGTATAGTGCCGCGGAAAAATCGAATCCTTTGTATCTCATCCTAGTGGTAATACCTCCGGTCCATTTAGGGTCCAATTGCCCTATGATACGGCGATCGTCGTCATTTATAACCCCGTTACCGTCCAAATCCTTAAGTTTTATGTCGCCGGGCCTTCTACCAAAACTGGCTGCTTCGGTAACTTCATCCAACTGCCAAATACCGTCAAAAACACGATCGTAAATAACGTTAAGTTGTTTGCCGATGAACCACCTGTTGCCCACATCATCCACCTTACCATTTGCAAGTTCCTCTATTTCGTTTGTGTTTACGGAATAATTAAAATCCGCAGACCAGGTAAAGTTATCCGTATTTACCAATACAGCACTCAAAACCACATCCAAGCCTTCACCTTTTGTTTTACCTATATTCTGTAATATGGATTGAAAACCCGAGGTGGCCGGTAAAAATCGGTTCAACAATAAATCTTCGGTTTCATTTGAATAATAATCAATAGATCCGGAAATCCTATTTTTTAGAATGGCATAATCCACGCCAATATTAAAAGTTTTGGTAGTTTCCCATTTTAAGTCCGGATTGGCAATATCCTGTGGCAAAAATCCAAACGCTGGACTTCCACCAAAAGAACCCTCGGTTCTTCCCAGACCGCCTAAAGTGGCAAACGGATCTATGGGGTTACGGCCCACCTCTCCGTATCCTACCCTAAGTTTAAGATCCGAAAACACGTTTTGTTGTTGCATGAAATTTTCTTCGGCAACCTTCCATGCGAAGGCCCCAGAAGGAAAAAATCCCCATTTATTGCCTTGTGAGAGTTTGGAAGACCCATCGTACCTTCCGGTAAAAGTGAACAAGTATCGGTTCATTAATGTATAATTGAACCTACCCATATATGAGGTCCATTCTTCGGTATCTAAAAAACTGTCCCTAAAATCTACCAATTCCCCATCGCTAAGATTATTGAAGGTTTGGGTATCCGAAGGCAGCCCACTAACCCCCAAGGTAAAGAAGTCCCGCTCCGAATCTTGGAAACTGTACAGAAAGGTAGCATCCAAGGCATGATCCTCATTAAAAGCAATAGTATAATTTAATAGGTTTTCCAGGGTGTATGAGGTATTGATCCATTCCGTCTTACTGGCCGAATTACGGGTACCTCTGCCTGCAACGCTTTCAATACCCCGGAAATTATTCCTTCGGATGGTTTCAAATTGAGGTTGGAGGCTTAAGGTGTACTTTAGATTTCCTACTTTTTCATTATTAAAAAGGTTATAGGATGCAAAAATATTGGCAAAATACCTAAAGTTCTTGGTCTTATCTATAAAATTCTTTCTATCCAAATCATTTAAGGGGTTCCAAACCAATCCATCGGCCAAGGGATCCGTGGTTGGGGTTCCATCCTCGTTGAAAGGTTTTGTCAATGGACTATTTGTAAGAACTCCACCAATAGGGTTGGAATCTTGCCGTTCCCCAAAGCCGGCCTGTTGGGAAATGCCCACTTTAAGGTTTTTGGTCAGGTCCATATCCAAGTTGGCCCTAAAGGTATATCTTTCAAACTCCGCCAATTTAAAAACACCTTCTTGTTTAAAGTAATTCAAGGATACGGCATATCTCACTTTTTCCGAGCCTCCGTTAACCCCAATATTATAATTGCTTTGCTCCCCGGTTTGGGATGCCAAATCCTGAAAATTGGTATTGACACCATCCCGAAAGGCTTGGAGTTGTAATGGTTCCAAGCCGTCTTCAATGGCAGGCAGCGGACTTGTCCCGACCGGAACCCCATCTCTCTGGTCCTGTGCCGCTCTTTTGGATTCTAGCCGCATGGCCACCCACTGATCGGCGTTCATCATGTCAAATTCCTTGAAGGGAACGGAAAAACCCGTGTAGGTATCAAAATTAAACCTAGGCTTACCCGTGACACCTCTTTTCGTGGTAACCAAAATTACCCCATTTGCCCCTCTGGCGCCATAAATGGCGGCAGATGAAGCATCTTTCAATACCTCAATGGACGAAATATCGGCGGGGTTCACATCGCCCAGACTCCCTTCCAACGGAATACCATCCACAACGATAAGGGGTTCGTTGGAAAAAGTAAGCGAACTACGGCCCCTGATCAAGATACTCGGATTACTGCCCGGTGCGTTATTGTTGATTCCTATATCTACACCAGCTACCTTACCGGCAAGTGCATTTAGGGGATTACTTTCCCTAGTGATGTTAAGATCTTCTCCTGAAACTGAGGTTATGGCCCCTGTAACATCACTCCTTTTCTGGGATCCGTACCCCACTACTATTACTTCATCCAGACTGTTGGCACTCACCTCCATTGAAATAGAAATGGTCTTTTGCCCGTTCAAGGGGTAATCTACGGTCTTAAAACCGATAAAAGAAGCCGAAAGTACCGCATTTGGTTTGGAAACCGATATGGTAAAATTTCCGTCAAAATCGGACTGCACCCCATTTGTGGTCCCAACTTCAAGAATGTTGGCTCCTGGCAGGGGTTGGCCTAAATCGTCTAAAATAGTTCCGGAAATTTGCGCTTCCTGCGAAAACATTTGTCCTGCCCAGACACAAAAAAGCAGCAACAATAATTGTTTAATTTTCATTTGTTTCATACTTGTAATTAATTTAAGAGTTAGTTTGTTTCGTGTGCGTACACTATTTCAAGTAAAAAATTATAAAGAATACACATATTTAACATACTCTGAAATTGTGTGTGCGCACAAATATAATTATTTACTTAAGATAATCTTAAAAAAACGAATAAATTAAATAAAAGCCTTAACTATTTAACATACTGCAATACAGACAAACAAAAAAAACAGCTAGGCCACTAAAATAATATATTTGTTTTAGTTATAGTGTTCGCACACGGAATATATTTTTTACCTTTGCGAATTAAAAACCAATCATTGAAAACCATCAAAGACATCGCAATTGAGGCTCGTGTTTCGCCTGGCACTGTAGATAGGGTCCTTCATAACCGTGGCGGGGTTTCTAAAAAGACCGAAGCTTTAATAAAAAAAATCCTTAAACAAAATAATTTTAAAATAAACAAAGTTGCACGGTCGCTTGCGATGAACAAATCCGTGGCGATAGCTGCCCTACTGCCGCAGTTTGATGATGATAATATTTTCTGGAAAGCACCGTATTTGGGTATAGTAACCGCACAGGAAGAGGTAGAAGTGTTTGGTATAAAGGTTGGGTATCATTATTTTGACCAATTTGATGCCGCTTCTTATGTTAGAGGATGTAACAATGTGTTGGATTCTAAACCAGATGGCGTAATCATTGCCCCTAATTTTTTGAATGAAACACGTTTGATGACCCAAAAATTGGATGAAAATAAAATTCCGTATATATTTATAAATATTGATCTTGAAGGATTTAACAACATTACTTTCGTAGGACAGGAGGCCTATCTGAGCGGAAGGTTGGCAGGGAAATTAATGCATCTTTGTTTAAGGGATGAGGTTGGTGTGCTCATTTTACGGCCTAGTAGCAACAGCGATGTAAATAAGACCATTTCCAAACGTATAAGTGGCTTCAAGTCATATCTGAAAGAGAATGATTTAACCATAAAAACCACTTATTTTGACGCATACAACCTCCAAGAAGACGACGGTTTAAAGGAAAAACTTAATTTGATTTTAAGTAAAAGCCCATCTATTAAGGGCATTTTTGTCCCAAACAGCAGAACCGCATATTACGTAAGTTGTATGGAAACGTCGAAAGCCAAGGAATTGGCGATTATAGGTTTTGATGGCACTGCGGAAAATGTAAATTGCCTTAAGGAAGGCAAGGCCACTTTTTTGATTTCGCAAAAACCCTTTAGACAAGGGTATGATGCCGTAAAAACGATGACCAATTACATCCTTGACCATAAACGGCCTGAAAGAAAAATGTACTCCCCCATCGAGATTTTATCCAAAGAGAACGTAGATTTTAGTAAGGAGGGCACAAATTCCCAGTAATCCGAAGTTAAAAAGCCGAAAAACAAAAGTCGTATAACAAAAAAGACGGCATCAAAAAAGCACCGCCTTTTAAATTTTTCAATGTATAAATTACCTCCAGATAAGCTATGCCAACACCGCTTTTACCTTATCTGCCGCTTCCTGGAATTGAACGGCTGAATGGACCGCCAAACCGGAATTGTCTATGATTTCTTTTGCCAGTTCGGCATTGGTGCCTTGCAAGCGCACAATTATAGGTACCTTAATGGTATCTCCCATATTTTTATAGGCATCTACCACCCCTTGCGCCACGCGGTCGCATCTTACAATTCCTCCAAAAATATTTATAAGGATAGCTTTAACATTAGGGTCTTTCAAAATAATTCTAAATGCCTCCTCTACCCTTTTTGCATCGGCGGTACCCCCAACATCCAAAAAATTGGCCGGCTCACCACCTGCCATTTTTATAAGGTCCATAGTTGCCATGGCCAAACCTGCACCATTTACCATACAGCCTACATTTCCATCCAGATCCACATAGTTCAAGCCTACCGCCCTGGCTTCGACCTCTATCGGACTTTCTTCCCGTAGGTCCCTCATTTCGGCATACTGTTTTCTTCTGTACAAAGAATTATCGTCTATGGATACTTTTGCATCCACCGCCAAAATTTTATCATCGGAGGTTTTAAGCACCGGGTTTATTTCAAATAAGCTTGCATCGCTTTCCACATAGGCAGTGTACAGGGCTGCAACAAATTTGGTCATTTCTTTAAAGGCCGTTCCCGAAAGGCCTAAGTTGAAGGCTATTCTCCGAGCCTGAAATGGCAATAAGCCCACAGCAGGATCGATTTCCTCCGTGAAAATTAAATGTGGCGTTTTTTCCGCTACATGCTCAATATCCATTCCGCCCTCAGTCGAATACATGATCATATTCCTTCCCGATGCCCTATTCAGCAAAACTGACATATAAAATTCGCTGGTCTCACTATTTCCAGGGTAATACACATCTTCTGCTACCAAAACTTGGTGCACCCTTTTACCTTCTGCTGAAGTTTGGGGCGTAACTAGGTTCATCCCTATAATCTTCCCTGTTATATCTTCCACTTCCCTCAAGTTTTTGGCAAGTTTTACACCACCACCTTTACCTCTGCCACCAGCATGCACCTGAGCTTTGATTACATACCATCCTGTCCCGGTTTCTGCGGTCAGTTGCTTGGCCGCATCAACAGCCTCCTTCGCATTGTGTGCCACAATCCCTCTCTGGATACGTACCCCGAAACTTGCTAAAATTTCCTTTCCTTGATATTCATGAAGATTCATACCTGATATCTATTTGGTTTGACTGCAAAAATAGGAAACCAACATTAATATCCCTAACGAAAAAGGCATGCTACCTATTAATTTTAAAAATCAATAAAAAATTTCTTGAAACTGACTATCCCCGAGGCAAGCCATAGGGGTATTTCGCCAGTTTCATTTTGGCCTTAGGGCCAAAAACCGAAATTTTGTATTTTACCTCACCCGGAACTGCAAAAAGGCAGTTCCGACCTCTC
>JBGTBA010000126.1:0-11161 GCA_041749595.1 Flavobacteriaceae bacterium
GTATCGGAATCCGGTCTGGGACTTAGTATCCCTTCTTATAGGGTGGACGTGCAACGTGAAGTGGACGTTATAGAAGATATCCTTAGGGTATATGGGTACAACAATATCGATTTTAAGGAAAAGTTGACCGCATCCATTGCAAGCACCTCTAAATTTGAAGACCATAAGGTGCAGAATGTTATTGGAGATATATTGACGTCCCAAGGGTTTTATGAGATCATGAGCAATAGCCTTACCTCTCCTGCATACCATGGATTATCGCAGGGATTTGTCGAAGCAAGGTCCGTAACCGTATTGAACCCTCTTGGTTTGGAATTATCCGTTATGCGGCAAACCATGCTCTTTTCCGGTTTGGAGGCCATCGCATTTAATATAAATAGAAAAAAGCAGAACCTCAAGTTTTTCGAGTTCGGGAAAACGTACCATCAGAATAAACCGCAACATAGGGAAAACAAGTGCTTGGCACTCTTTATTACCGGCAATCAAAATGAGGGAAGTTGGACGGGTGAAACAAAAAAATCGGATTTTAGCGTATTGAAATCAAGCGTGGAAATTGTTTTGGGCCGCTTAGGGATTCCACACTTCCATACCGAGCCCACAGTATGGGACATTTTTTCCGAGGGCATTTCATTTTACAAAGAAAAACAGGGTCTGGTCCATTTTGGAGTGGTTAAAAAATCGATCCTGAAAAAGTTCGATATAAGACAAGAGGTATTCTATGCCGATTTTGATTGGGACTCCATTCTGGGATTGGTTTCCAAAAATAAAATTATAGTCAAGGAAGTTCCTAAATATCCTGAAGTTAAAAGGGATTTGGCATTATTGCTCAATGAATCCACTACTTTTAAACAGGTTAGGGAAGTCGCATTTCAGGCAGAAAGTAAGTTGTTGAAAGAAATCGGTTTGTTCGATGTATATACAGGCAAAAATTTACCTGATGGAAAGAAATCCTATGCGGTAAGTTTTATATTGCAGGATGATAAAGGCACTTTGACCGACAAACAAATTGACAAAACGATGGAAAAACTGCAACAGTGCTTTCAAAACGACCTAGGGGCCGAGATACGTTGATCCGCTATATTTTATTTGGTAGGATCACACTGTCAATTTCATGTATCACCCCATTGCACTGGCTTAAATCTGCCGTTGTTATTTTGGCCGAATTCCCAAAATGATCTGTAAGCACTATATCTATACCACTAATGGAGGCCGTGATCTCGGTGCCCTGAACAGAAGTAAAAGTGGCTTTGCCATTCCCTTGGCTCAAGGCCTGCAATATTTTTGATGCGGTAAAATTTCCGGCCACAATATGGTAGGTCAGCAAAGAGAACAGTTCCATTTTATTTTCGGGCAACAAGAGATGGGCCATTTTATCTTTTGAAAATTTTCCAAAGGCCATGTCCGAAGGTGCAAAAACGGTAAATGGCCCATTCCCATCTAAAATTCCCGCTAAATCCGCCGCATGTACCGCCGCCAATAAAGTCTTAAGGTTTTCAGAGGCAGAAGCTCTTTCTATAATTGATTTTTCCATATTCAGTTCGGCCCCCTTGGATAGGCTTGTTTGCGCAAAAGAGGCCAACGGTATAAGGGACAGCAAAAATATGGCACAATAGGTACCGGCAGGTTTCATGGGTCTCGGATTTAAGGGCAAAAGAAAATAATCGATGAACGGTGATTTTTCTTCGACAATATACAATTATTAGCTCTTCATTGTTGCCTGGCAAACCGTCCCACATGTAAATTAACAGAATATTAACTATTCTGCTTTTCTCCCATCATAAAGGGATGGATAATTACCTGATTTTGGGGAAAAAATCAGCTGTGAGGCATAAAAATTTCTTGGGACTGCTATCCCCGAGACCCGTCCGACGGGAATCGGGCGGGCAAGTCCTCCGCGCTTTTTGGTTATCTAAAAAAAACGGCCTGTGGCACCCCGTCCAAATCGGTGTTGTCAATAAATTTGGAATCCGGTGCCGGTTTTATGCGGAGCAGGCCACCTAAGTTTGGATCGGCCTTTTTTCTGTACCCAATCAAGATCAAATTGTTTTTGGCATCGTAGAAAACCATTGTAGTATCCCCTATCCCAAATTCAAATTGTCTTTCTTCCAAGGTTAAAAAATTTTCATAAAGATAAAGGATGGCCGTTTTGGTCCCAAAGTCATACACGGCAGGAATGTGCGGGTAAATTGTGGCAATATCTGTTTCCATTGGGTAGTAAAGCCTGTTCCCATTGAAATAGCCGACAGGGGAATTGCCAAATTTAGTTTCTTTCCCATCAAGATACCTTGTTTCGGAAATAATGGCCAGCGTATTGCTACTGATGACGCTGTGGAGTTGCGGGTAGTTGACCATGATGTCCCCATTGTGATCCTTCACTATTTTTTGTACATCGATCCCTAGGTTTTTTTCATGTACCAATCCTTTGGTGCCAGTATCGAAAACAATTATGGAATACTTTCCGGTAACCGCTTCGTCCACAACCAAAATGAACAACCTGTTTTTTGAGGAAACCAATTGCAATGGCCTTTTATCCAATAAGATATCTATGAAATTTGAATTTTCTTCTGGATCGGTTGCATCTACGATCCGTATAAAAAATTGGTCTTCCTTCCCATCTTGGGGCAATTCATAGGCCAAAAAGAAAAAATTTTGGGAATGCGCTATACCAATTACGGAGAGCCCACAATTGCCAATATCCGTAAAAACAGGAAACGAAACCGAGGTATCGGTATCAAAATCAAATCGGGTAAATTCCCCACTACAATTCAAGTTTTTGGTATAGAAACTCATTTCTGAACCATCCCTGTAGGTATGTTGGGGTGTTGGGATGTTTTCAAATGGGCCATCATTGGGGTTTACGGTTATTGTTTCCAGATTTGCATTGAGCAATGAACTGGCAAGTGCCCCCTGTTTGGACAAAAGCAGCGAATACCCCACATCAAATCCCACAATGCCAACATCTCCATTTGTTGGGCCGTCCGATTTGGAGCAACCAATTAATGCCACGGCAAAAAGCATGAAAAAAGCGTAGTAGGTTTTCATCTGGTCCTATTTATTTGTTTTAATGTAAGACTTGGGGTTTTACACAATTCAAACAGGAACGGCGTACATTTTGGCACGCTGTTCCTTTATCGCCCTATCGGACATATACTCATCAAACGTCAAATACCTGTCAATATTGCCCTTTGGCGTCAATTCTATTACCCTATTGGCCACAGTTTCAGCGAATTCATGGTCATGTGTGGTGAACAGCACGGTCCCTTTAAAGTTTTTTAATGAATTGTTGAATGTGGTGATGCTTTCCAGGTCCAAATGGTTGGTGGGTTCATCCAGTATTAGGACATTGGCCCTGATCATCATCATTCTACTGACCATACAGCGTACTTTTTCGCCTCCCGACAATACCGTGCACTTTTTTAAGGCTTCCTCCCCGCTGAACAGCATTTTTCCCAAGAAGCCCCGGACATATACCTCTTCCCTTTCTTCTTCCGTTTTTGCCCATTGGCGCAGCCAATCCACCAGATTAATGTTTTCGACAAAAAAGTTGGAATTATCGGACGGCAAATAGGACTGGTTGGTTGTAATTCCCCATTGGTAAGAACCGCTATCGGCTTTTTTGTTTCCATTGATGATTTCGTAAAATGCGGTCGTGGTCCTAGAATCCTTTGAAATGATCGCTACTTTATCCCCTTTGGAGAGATTGATGTCCACGTTTCGGAACAGTACATCCCCGTCGTCCGAGGAGGCGGTCAATTTTTCAATGTTCAAAATTTGGTCCCCTGCCTCACGTTCACTGTCAAAAATAATTGCCGGGTAGCGCCGGCTTGATGGTTTAATGTCCTCTATCTTCAATTTGGCCAGCATTTTTTTTCTGGAAGTGGCCTGCTTGCTTTTTGCTACGTTGGCACTAAAGCGCAAAATAAACTCTTGGAGCTCCTTGGCCTTCTCTTCTGATTTTTTGTTCTGCTGTGCCCTTTGGCGTGCGGCCAATTGGCTGCTTTCATACCAGAACGTATAGTTGCCGGAGTAAAGGTTGAGTTTTCCAAAATCGATATCCCCTATGTGTGTACAGACCGAGTCAAGAAAATGTCGGTCATGGGAAACCACAATTACCGTATTGTCATAATTTGCCAGGAAGTTCTCCAACCAACCTATGGTTTCATAATCCAGGTCATTTGTCGGCTCATCCATAACGAGCACATCGGGATTTCCAAAAAGCGCTTGCGCCAATAGCACCCTGACCTTTAACTTGGAATCCACATCGGCCATCAACGAGTAATGCAATTCTTCTGAAATACCGAGATTGGACAAAAGTGCAGCGGCATCACTATCTGCATTCCAACCGTTCATTTCCTCGAAACGCACTTGCAGCTCCCCTATTCTATTGGCATTGCTATCATTGTAATCCGCATACAGTGCGTCCATTTCCCTTTTAATGGAAAACAAGGGTTTGTTCCCCATGACAACGGTTTCCAGAACCGTAAATTCATCATAGGCATTGTGGTTTTGCTCTAAAACGGACATACGTTTACCGGTTTCAAGGCTTACATTTCCAGAGGTTGGATCTATTTGCTTTGAGATTATTTTTAAGAAAGTAGATTTGCCGGCACCGTTCGCCCCTATGACCCCGTAACAATTCCCCGGGGTAAAGGTTGCATTTACTTCATCAAAAAGAACTCTTTTTCCAAATTGCACAGACAAATTTGACACCGTTAGCATATTCCAGAATTTAAAATTTTTGCAAAAATAGAGAAAAATGGGGCTCTAAACCAATTATCCCAAAAGATAAGGCCATGTGCCATTTAACGTTGCCCATTTATTTTTAACGCACAATTAACAGCATGGAACTATAGTGTTTGCTAGCTTTGTTCGTTATATGGTAAATGTTTGTGCATGATCAAAAATTTTTACTATTTATTTTTATGTGTGCTGTTTGGTTGCTGTGCAACAGAAAAAAAGCCATTGGGAGCTGTATTTATCGGTGAAATAGTCAATCCCACGGATAAATATGTCGTCCTCTATAAGGATGAGGTTGCCCTTGACTCCGCTCTTCTGGATGAACATAATATGTTTTACATGGAATTGGCAGATGTGGAGGAAGGATTATACCACTTTGACCATAGTCCAGAACTGCAATATGTGTATTTGGAACGGGGAGACAGTCTATTGGTTAGGCTAAATACCGTTGATTTTGATGAGTCCCTGATTTTCTCGGGTAGAGGGGGTGAAATTAACAACTTCCTTTTGGATGTGTTTTTAAAGGAAGAAGAGGAAGGGCCATTGGTGGATTCTTATTATACGTTGGAACCGAAGGAGTTCGGCAAAAAAATTGATTCCTTAAGGGAAGGTAAAATTAATTTGCTCAATGATTTATTGTCCGAAATGGCACTATCCGACAAGGCTTTGGAAATTGCCAAGGCAAGTATTGATTATAACTCCTACATCAATAAAGAGAAATATCCTTTTTACCACAAGAAAAAAACAGGCAGGACGGTAATCCATGACTTAGATCCGGGTTTTTATGACTATAGAAAACAAGTAACCTATAACAACAAAAACCTTACCTACTTTAGGCCCTACTACAATTTCATGAAATACCATTTCGGGAATTTATCCTATATGGCCTGTGACCAAAATTGTGCCACTGCTGAACACGGAGTTAAAAACAATCTCCATTACAATCGGCATAGCCTAAAATTGATAGATAGCCTTGTCAAGGAAAAAAACCTGCGGGACAATCTTTTCAGGAACGTCGCCATGGATTATTTTTTGAAAGTACGTGACAATATGGAAAACAATAAAATATTCATTGACGAATTCCTTAAACGCTCCGGGGACAACCAACACATAGATGAAATAACAGGTCTTTATGAGGGCATTAAAAAAATGCAGCCCCACAATATACTGCCAGATCTGAATGTATATACTGTTAGTGGAAACAAAACCACTTTAAGCGAAATTGCAAAGGAAAAAAACGTTGTCTTTTACTTTTGGTCCGCAACCCAGGCAAGACATTTTGAAAATGTCACCAACTATGTTGCTGGGTTAACCGCCAAGCATCCCGAATACACCTTTATCGGTATAAGTTGGAACACCGATCCTGTAAAGTGGATATCGCTATTGGATTCGCGGCAATTGGACAAAGATCGACAATATAGGAGCACTGATTTTGAAGTATTTGCTAAAACTCTGGTCTTTGACGATTATAATAAAGCCATCATTGCCAAAGATGGTGTCATAGTTGATGCTTTTGCAAATCTCTTTACTTCCTTTTAAAAAGATTGTCCCAAAAGGACCAGAAGAAAAAACCCAATGCTTAATCATCTATTGCATTGGGTTTTTTCTTTTGGATATCCTTAGTATATAAGGATCAATTGCCCTTCTGATAATCAGCCAAAAATTTTGCCAGTCCACTATCGGTCAGTGGGTGGCTCAATAATCCCAACATCACCGATAACGGTCCCGTCATGACATCCGCGCCCAGTTTGGCACAATCTATTACGTGCATGGTATGGCGAATAGACGCTGCAAGGATCTGTGTTTCATAATCGTAATTATCATAGATATGTCGGATTTCGGAAATCAGGTTCAGTCCATCCGTTGAAATGTCATCCAACCTTCCGATAAAAGGTGAAACATAGGTTGCCCCTGCCTTTGCGGCCAACAAAGCCTGCCCACAGGAAAAAACCAAGGTACAATTGGTCCGTATCCCTTTATCCGAAAAATATTTAATGGCCTTTACCCCATCTTTTATCATTGGGACCTTAACGACGATCTGATCGTGCAGTTCGGCCAGCTCCTCGCCTTCCCTTATCATCGCCTTATAATCCGTGGCTATTACCTCTGCGGAAACATCACCATCAACAATGTCACAGATGTCCACATAATGTTTTAAAATATTGTTCCTTCCTGTAATGCCTTCTTTGGCCATAAGGGAAGGATTGGTCGTAACACCGTCTAAAACCCCTAGTTCCTGTGCTTCCCTTATTTGCTCCAAATTGGCCGTGTCTATAAAAAATTTCATGTTAACTTATTTTATTTATTAGTGAAAATCCTGTTTTTATATAAGTGTCGCAAAATTACAATTTATAATGGTTCAAAAGTAGTTTCTCGTACATTTTATCGGGCAATACTTTCTTTAAAAACAGAGAAAACAATTGCAGGAATGCACCTACTTTGTAGTGTGCTTTGGGGTTTTTGGCAATGATGATCTCTAAAACCATTTTAGCTACTCGGATGGGGTTTTCCCCACTACCCACACCCTCATCCATCAACTTTAAGGTTTTACCATAGGGCTTGTGATAAGGGGAATTTTCCTTAACAGGGACATGGTAACGTCCAGCAGCTATATTTGTGACAAAATCACCTGGTGCTATATTGGCCACATGTACGCCAAAATCCTTAACCTCCATCCGTAAAGCCTCGGTAACCAGTTCCAATGCACCTTTAGTGGCTGAATAGATGCCCCTATAGGGCAATCCCATATAGCCTGCAATAGAGGTAATATTGATGATGAGCCCCGATTTTTGTGCCCTCATAAAGGGAAGTACCGCTTTAATCAGGTTTATGGGGCCGTTGAAATTCGTGTCAAAAGCCTTTAAAATTTCTTCAGTGGGCGTTTCTTCTATGGGACCCGCAATTCCGATACCGGCATTGTTGATCAACACGTCCAGCTTTCCCTCTTTCCCAATTAATTGATTAATGGCCGCTTCAACGCTTGCACTATCTCCCACATGGAGTTCCAGTAAACTAAAGTCATTGAAATCAGGATGTCTGGCCAAGTTCCTTGTTGTTCCATAGACCCTGAACCCCTTCGAAGTTAAATAAATCCCTATGGCCCTACCGATTCCAGAAGAACCCCCCGTAATCAATACTACTTTTTGTTCCATAGCCCTATAATTGAGTCCCTTCAATCATTAATGATTTATAATAAGGTATTGGATCCAAACGGTTCCAAAAAAAAACATTGGGCATCCTTTGACCGAACTGGGGTTCATCGCACATCGATTGCAAATAAACAAATAAAAATGGGAAACGGAAAATCAAGTACAAATGGTGAAGAGCATTGACAGCTTTGCTTTAAATGCTGAAAAATTTAAAAAACGATGGTTTTTGAAAACAAAAAATGGCAAGCTACCTACATCGCACCGCTACAACCACATACCCTTGCTGCGTTCCCACCCTGGGGGATTTTGCAGGAGCTGGTCGTGTAGGACTTGCCGTGGCAAATATACAAACTTTTAAATTTGGGGCAATCGTTTTACATTCTTAATTTAATTAAATACCTTGCCCCAAAAAAGCACATAAATTATGTATCCCATGAAATTTTGGATTCTGAACATCTTGGCTACTTTTCTGGTTTACTGTGGCGACACTACTTCCAAAGCACAACTTTTTGATATACAGATCGAAGGAAATAAAAATGAGTTCCGCCAAAACAACCCCATTATTGTGTCCATTGGAAATAGGAAGGGAAAAGCGATCGATAGGGTCATCTATTCCATTGATGGGAAGGAATTGCCCACGAACAACTCCAGTTTGCTATTGGACATTCCCAAACTTGGGGACAAATCATTAAAAGCGGTTGTTCAGTATGAGGGTACTTCCTCCGAAGTAGTTAAACAAATAAGGGTTTTGGCCGCACAAGCCCCAGAAATTTACACCTATGAAATCATCAACGAATATCCGCACGATATAAAGGCATATACGCAAGGACTGGAGTTTTACAGGGATACCCTATATGAAAGCACGGGACAGAAGGGGAAATCCTCTCTTCGGAAAATTGATTTTAAAACGGGTACGGTCCTGAAAAAAATTGATCTTGAAAACACTTTTTTTGGTGAAGGGATCACGATTTTGAACAATAAGATATACCAGCTTACATGGCAAAGCGGTGTTGGATTTGTGTATGATGTAGCTAGTTTTAAGAAGATCGATAGTTTTACCTATGGGGAAAGCAAAGAGGGTTGGGGCCTTTGCAATGACGGAAAAAAACTGTTTAAGAGCGATGGTACCGAGAAAATCTGGATACTTAACGCCGAAACGCTCATGGAGGAAGACCATATAGAAACGGCCACTGACAAATCCATCTTCAACAAAGCCAACGAACTGGAATACGTGGATGGAAAGATATATGCCAATGTATATCAAAAGGAGAGTATGATGATCATAAATGCCACTAGCGGGGCAATTGAAGGCGTAATTAATTTCGGCGGTTTAAAAGACAGGGTAACGAAGCATGAAAGTTTGGACGTATTAAATGGTGTTGCGTACAACGCCGCCCGAAAAACGTTTTTTGTTACGGGCAAAAATTGGGACAGGCTCTTTGAGGTTCGGATCAAGAAAAAGAGTGATGGAAACCTTTAACAAGACCCTTACCGTAGTTGCCGATGACCTGGACGATCTGCACCATGTGAACAATGTACGTTATGTGCAATGGATCCAGGATATTTCCAAAGCGCATTGGCAGGCCAAAGCTCCCAAAGCCATCCAGGAAAATATTGTCTGGGTAGTATTGAACCATAACATCCATTACAAAAGTGCGGCCAAATTAAATGATCCCATTCTAATTAAAACCCATATTGCAAATACAAAAGGAGCTATCACAACAAGGATCGTGGAAATGTATATTGCCGGAACCGAACAATTATTGGTCCGTTCCGAAACGGAATGGTGCCTCTTACATGCGGAAACGCTACGCCCCATTCGGATATCTGCGGAAATCCGGGGAATTTTCAGCGATGGGACCCAATTACCTACTTAGTCATGGGAAAAATAAACCAACTGCGCTATACTTCCATGCTTTTTATTCTCGTGGCCACGTGCGGTTCTTGCAGAAAGGATTTTGAATATGGTTTAAGTACCGGAAATCTGCAATTTTCCCGGGATACAGTGTATCTAGATACCGTTTTCTCTACCATTGGCAGTAGCACGTATGGGTTTAAGGTGTATAATAGGGGCAATAAGGATATTCAGGTGCCCATCATCAAATTGGCCAAAGGACCTAACAGTGGGTATAGGCTCAATGTGGACGGTGTTCCTGGAAAGGAATTCCGGGATTTGCCCATTTTGGCAAAGGATAGTATTTATGTGTTCGTGGAAATCACTTTTGATGTTTCCGCTTTTGGGGAAAATGAATTCCTGTACACAGACGCCATTGAGTTCGACACAGGTGACAACCGGCAAGACGTGCAGTTGGTGACCTTGGTAAGGGATGCCGTTTTTTTGTTCCCAAGGCGGCTATCTAATGGGTTCAAGGAAACTTTACCTATAGGTGTTGATGGGCTGGGCAATGAAATACGGGTTGAAGGGTTTGAACTCAATGACGGCCAACTGACGTTTACCGGTGAAAAACCGTATGTTATTTACGGGTATGCGGCGGTGCCGGAAGGAAAGGAATTGGTCATAAATGCCGGGGCAAGAGTACATTTCCATAAAGATTCCGGAATTTTTGTAATGGAAAAAGCCTCGTTAAAAATCAATGGGGAACTGAGTGCGGATCCCAAAGTGTTGGAAAAAGAAGTGCTATTTGAAGGGGACCGGTTGGAACCGGGCTTTGATGATGTTCCGGGCCAGTGGGGCGGCATTTGGCTTTCATCGGGCAGTGCGGACAACCAAATAAGTTACCTATCCCTTAAAAATGCCACTGTGGGACTTCTGGTAGAAGGTGCTCAAATTTTGGAATCCCCTACCCTTTCCATTAAAAACGCACGGATATACAACAGCTCAATAACCAATTTATGGGCAAGATCTGCTATGGTACGGGGCGAAAATCTGGTTTTGGGCGGTGCAGGAAACACTTCTTTATATTGTAATCTTGGCGGGGATTACCGCTTTTTGCATTGTACCATTGCCAATTATTGGCGTAACGGGTTTCGGACCGGACCAGCGGTACGGATCGATAACTACGGCAACGGAGCCAATGGAAGTGAAGCAAAAGACCTCATACAGGCCAATTTTGTAAACTGTATCATCGATGGCAATAGGTCCCAAGAACTGTTTTTGGACCGTACCGATTCCCATCAGTTCAATTTTAACTTCATGAACAGCCTCATTAAATTTCAGGTCAGCGGGCTGCTTCAAACCGATCCACGCTACGATTTTGGGAACAACAGCTTCTACAGTACTGTTTTTATAAATCAAAACCCCGATTTTTTCGATG
>JBGTBA010000127.1:0-13261 GCA_041749595.1 Flavobacteriaceae bacterium
GTCCGCTAAAGTAAGGTGAATTGCTTTTTTCATAAGACAAAAATACAATACAATATACTGATATACAAATAGTTGAGTTAATATTTTGTGCCAATTTATGCCCTTTTCAATGGAATTTACCGTGCAACGGTCTTAAATTGACATTGTCGTTTTTTTTAACTAACTTGGCCAAGTCTTTTACGTTGTCAAACGTTACTAAGCTAGCTTTGCACGATTTTTATCGTAAGACTTGCCGACAAGAAATGTTTTTCTTGTCCCAACCCCTATAGGTCCGCCTCCTTTATTGTCGAAAATTCCCGGAACCAAAGCCAATTTCGCTCAACGCCCATATAGGCGCAACAATCGCACTTTTAGGGTTTCTGTTTATACCTCTGTATTTATCTTATTCCCCTCACTTGCATCTCCAAGGTATACACACTGTTCATGGCGGTAATAAAAAGGGTTTGTTGGTCTGCGCCGCCAAAGGTGACATTGGCGGTCCAGTTTTGGGCGATAGGAATATGGGCAATTTGTTGTCCCTCTTTGTTAAAAACGGTTACCCCTTTTCCCGTTAGGTAAAGATTTCCTTGGTTATCTAAGGTCATGCCGTCAGATCCCATTTCACAAAAGAGCGTTTTATGGGTTAGGGTGCTATCATCGGCAATGGTATAGGCATAGGTTTTGCTGTCGCCAATATCGGCCACATAGAGTGTTTTACCGTCGGCACTGCCAATGATGCCATTGGGTTTTACCAGATCATCGGCCACAACAGTAAGTGTTTTTAAATCCGGACTGAGGTAATACACCATTTCTTTTTCAATCTCTTTTTCGGTGCGGATCCAATAGTCGCGCTTATAGAACGGATCGGTAAAATAAATTCCGCCTTGGGAATCTTCCCAAAGGTCATTAGGACCGTTGAGCTTTTTGCCTTTAACATCGGTGAGGAGCACGGTAACCTGCTTTTCCCGGTCAATGCGCCACAACTCGTTCTTTTCATCGGCACAGGCCAGAAGGTTGCCCTGATGGTCAACATAAAGTCCGTTTGCCCGCCCCGCTGGCGAGAGATAATCGGACACCGAATTGTCTGCCCAGTTCCATTTTAAGATGCGGTCGTTGGGCTGGTCGGTAAAGTAAATATTTCCTTCCGGATCTACCGCAGGTCCTTCGGTAAACGTATAGTCGGCAGAAACCAAAGTGAGTTGTGCGTCATCCGCTATTATGGAATTTTCTTGAGCATTAGAGGAACCACCGAGCAACCCAGCTCCGATAAAGGCGATAAAGAATGAATAGCATGTTAATTTCATGGTTTTATGTGTTTATGGTTGAAAGTCTAAAGTTGAAGATTCTTGTTTCTTGTTTCCGGATGCACTTGAACTTGTGTTTAAATTTGTTTTTGCATTTTAATGAGTTACCGGTATCTGGTAATTGGGTTTTATGGGTTACTGTATTCTCTTTTTGCAAAAATTACAAATTACGAACAACCATCAACTAAACCACTTAAAAATCCCCAAGGCGCCAACGCCAACAATGCTAAAAATACTAATCCAAAGGATAAAATCGTATAAAAAACTTGGTTTAAAAAGAGGGTTCAAGCGGTAATATCGGAAATAAATAGCGGCATACACCACCAAAAACAATAAAAATGAGCCTACAATGCCTCCGGTGATGACCATCATTACGGGTAATTGGATAAAAACAAAGGCAATGGCCCAAAGTATAGGAATGACCCAAGCCAAAATAGCTATGGTACGCTTACGGATAATGAAATTACCAAAATCAATCCAACCTAGTTGCCCAAAAATGTCTGTTAATTGTCTTGTCCATGCTGCTAGGGCAGCAAATAATGTAGAGAAGAGGGTAACAAACGCCCCGATAAGAAAGGCTATTTTGGCACCGGGACCTAACGATTCGGTGTACATAGCGGATAAGGTTTCTACTACGCCATAACCTTCCATGACATTGCCCTGCGCATGTAGCACGGCGGCACCCAATAAGTAAAAAGCGGCGGTTACGGACGTGTACACGCACATGGCGATCACGGCATCCAATCGCATCACTTTTATCCATCCATTGGCCCGTTGGCGCCAAGCTTCTGAATTATCGTTTTTTCCGGTATAAGCGGCATAGCCTTTTTCCAGGCACCAATAGTTGTAGTGGATGATTTCGTCCCCGCCCACACCGGTAATCCCAAAAGCTCCAAAAGCTACGGCCAAAGCAGTTTTGGGCAAATCAAATTGGAGTCCGCTCCAAATGTTTTCCCAGGATATAGAATAGGGGGTAAATTTTAGGAAATAGAGCGAAGCAAAGGTAAATAGGGTAAAAAACCCGATCATACCAAGGGAAACCGATTCTATAAATTTGTAATAGCCACGAAAGATCATAAGGGCAACCACTATGGCGATAAGAAAGCAATAGGCGGTAACGCTAACTATCGGGGCGCTCATGTGCAGGATTATGGCGACGCCGCCCACGATGCCCCCTACTTGCAATAGTTTAATGACCATTACCAGAAAAACGGCCCAAACCGACCATTTGGCTTTTCCAAAACGGGGGCCCGGCAGTTTGTTGAAGGCCTGCATGGCCGTTTCTCCCGTGAGAATGGTATGCTTGCCAAACTCCAATTGTACCATCACTTTTACGATACAACTTATAATGATGACCCAAAAGGTGATGAACCCGGCTTTGGCACCCAGTGCCGTGGTGGCAATTAATTCTCCGGAACCTACTATAGATGCCGATAAAATAAACCCGGGACCCAAAAATTTGAGTTTTCCCCGAAAGGAATCGGGGGGTTGCTTTATTTTGTCGGCTGATAACACATACGGATCGTTGGTTTCAGTCATTGGGATGAATTAGCGTTTGTCAAAGGTCTAATGTCGAAGGCCAAAAGTTTTTGGTTTCAGGTTTCTTGCTTAAGTTTTGAAATTGAATTTGAGTTTTAATTTGTTTTTCGAACTTTTTTACAACCATCAACGAACAACGAACAACGATTTAAAGATTTTTCAAAAAGGCCATATTGTGCTGCATACTTTCAAACGGGGTGCTGGCATATTCTTCCTGTTCAATAAAAATATGCTTTACGCCGGATACCTGCTGGTTTTTAATAAGACCTGCAATATCCAGTCCGCCTTTTCCAAATTCGGTGCTTTCTTTTTTGGTGAGATTCATATCCTTTAAATGCCAAAGTGGAAAGCGGCCTTTGTAACGCTTAAAGTAGTCGAACGGATCATTGCCGGTAACCACTACCCAACCGAGGTCGAGTTCCATGTGCACCAAATCGGCTTCAGTATTATCCAATAGAACATCATAAAGCACTTTTTCATCAACTACATCAAATTCGTAATCATGGTTGTGGTACCCAAATTTTATGCCCCTTTTTTTACAATCTTCCCCAGCCTTGTTAAAGGACTCCGCCACTTTTTTGTAATTATCGATCGTTTGTCCTTCCGATGGCATACTGGAGCAGATGAGGTATTCCTGACCGGATGCGGACGCTTCATCGATCGTTTTTTCCCATTGGCTGTCCAGATGTACATGTCCGCTTTTCAGGTTCATGCCCAGGTCGTCACAGATTTTTTTCATTTCTTCGGGTGCAAGCCCATAATAATGGCCTTTTTTGCTTTTTGCCGTCTCAATTTCGGTTATTCCCAAAGATGCAATTTGCTGTAATGTGCCCACGGCATCCGTGTCCAATTCATTCCTAAAGGAGTAAAGTTGTACGCCATATTTTTTTACTTTAGGTTGCATGTCTGGCATGGCAAAAGTGGGCAATACCAGGGCACCAGCCGCCAACGTAGTTGTTTGTACTAAAAAATTTCTTCGTGTTTTCATTGCTTTGCTTTTAGTTATGGATTCGGTTGTTTTTAATCAGAAAAAAGATAACCCTCTAAAATAGTCTAAAATTATGACACGCTGAAAGCGGTGGACTTTGTATTTTAGCCAAAACGTTTTTTATGGGTTCAAGGGAAGATCATTTAAAGGCACTGGATAGGTTATTGAACATCATGGACGATTTGCGCGCCGGCTGCCCCTGGGACAAAAAACAAACCTTTGAAAGTCTCCGACATCTCACCATTGAAGAAACCTATGAACTGGGCGATGCCATTCTCGATAACGACCTCGAAGAAATCAAAAAGGAATTGGGCGATCTTTTGCTGCATATTGTCTTTTATGCCAAAATAGGTTCGGAAACCAATACTTTCGATATCGGTGACGTGGCCGAAACCATTTCCGAAAAGCTAATTCACCGGCATCCGCATATTTACGGTGATGTAAAAGCAGAAGACGAAGCAACGGTGAAAGACAATTGGGAACAACTTAAACTCAAGGAAGGCAAAAAATCGGTATTGGAAGGCGTACCCAAATCGTTGCCGGCTTTGGTGAAAGCCAGCCGCATTCAGGATAAAGTACGTGCCGTGGGTTTTGATTGGGAAGAACCTCACCAGGTATTGGATAAAGTGGTGGAGGAACTTAACGAACTACAAACGGAGCTCAAAGAAGCCAACAAAGATAGCATAGAGGCCGAATTTGGCGATGTGCTGTTTTCCATGATAAACTACGCCCGCTTTATTGGCGTAAACCCCGAAGATGCCCTAGAGCGCACCAATAAAAAATTCATCACTCGTTTTCAGTATTTGGAAAGTAAGGCTTGCGAACTGGGAAAATCGCTAAAGGATATGACTTTGGCTGAGATGGATGTGTATTGGGAAGCGGCTAAAAAAACACCTTTTTCGTCCGAGGCTAAAAGCGAAGAGGGTACGATTTAAAATTTAAACCCAGTGCTGCCTTAAAGTACAACTAAGAAAGTATCTTTGCCCTTCAAAAAAAACCGTGCAACAATACACCAAAGAATTTCGCTATAACCTTAAACTCTCCTTTCCGGTCATCCTCGGCATGTTGGGCCATACCTTTGTGCAGTTGGCAGACAATATTATGGTGGGACAGCTGGGTACGGCGGAACTGGCAGCGGTGTCCTTGGGCAACAGTTTTGTCTTTATTGCGATGTCCTTGGGCATTGGATTTTCTACTGCAATTACCCCGTTGGTGGCCGAGGCGGATGGTGCTGGAGATAAGCCCAGCGCTAAAAGTGCCTTAAAACACGGTTTGGTCTTGTGCACCCTCCTTGGTTTTGCCCTTTTTGGGGTTATACTGCTGGCCAAACCGCTTATGTTGGTCATGAAGCAGCCTCCGGAAGTAGTGGCATTGGCCATGCCCTATTTGGATCTGGTGGCCTTTTCTTTGGTGCCATTAATTATTTTTCAGGCGTTTAAACAATTTTCAGAGGGCTTATCCCAAACTAAGTATCCGATGTATGCTACCATTCTCGCCAATATCATCAATGTAGTATTGAATTATTTATTGATTTTTGGAACTTTCGGTTTTCCGGAATTGGGCATTGTAGGTGCAGCTATTGGCACTTTGGTTTCCAGAGTGGTCATGGTGGCGCACCTCTGGTACATGCTCAAGAAAAAGCCCAAATTTCAAGCGTATGTCATCGGATTTAATTTTAAGTGTATAGAGAAAAAAGTAATGCGCAAGATCATAGATTTAGGCTTCCCATCGGCTTTACAAATGTTTTTTGAAGTTGCTATTTTTACCGCCGCGGTATGGCTAAGCGGGGTTTTGGGAAAGAATGCCCAAGCTGCCAACCAAATTGCGCTTAATCTTAGCAGCATGACCTTTATGGTGGGCATGGGCCTTGGAGTAGCGGCCATGATACGCGTGGGCAACCAAAAGGGGTTGCAAAGTTTCCATGAATTGCGCCGCATAGCCCAATCTATTTTTTTTCTGACCTTTTTATTGGAAATTGTATTTGCGATGTTTTTTTTGGTGTTCAGGTATTGGCTTCCGACCGTGTATTTGGATGTGAGTGATTTGGCCAATCAGTTCGATAATAATGAGGTTATTCTAATGGCGGCTCAATTGCTATTGGTGGCGGCCTTTTTTCAAATTTCAGATGGGTTACAAGTGGTAATTTTAGGAGCGCTGCGCGGATTACAAGATGTGGCAATACCTACCTTTATAACCTTTATTGCCTACTGGCTTATTGGTTTTCCGATAAGTTTCTATTTAGGATTGTACACTTCCTTGGGAAGCGTGGGCATCTGGATCGGATTGTTGGCCGGACTTACAGCATCGGCCATAATGTTGTATATTCGGTTTAATTATTTAACGAAGAAGTTGATTATCTCCGGTGGTTGAGCAGGGCGATGGATCTTTTTTACTTTTCGGTGTAAAGCGGAAATACAGCCTCGATACAACCCGATACACATCGGGACACTGTACCTGACAAATTCGTCCACCCGAGGGTTGATGGTGTCAAAATCGCCCCGCGGCAGCTGAGCAGGTATCAGCCAACCCATTGAAAAAAAATTGTATACGTTCATTTTAAAGACATAAAACAACAACCATGGACTTACCAAAATTTATACTGGGGGACAATACAGATTATCCCACGGCCATCTTTGTCATTCATACGGAATATCCCCGTTTCATTATTAATTTGGAAGCCGATGAGGTAGAATGGCTCGAAGATTTTTCCCCGGAGGACGAAACCGAACTGGAATCCGAAGCAGAAAGCCTCATTCTTCAGGCCACTGCTTTTTATGACAGGGAAGTTTCTCGTTACGAAGATTAACAACCTATGTTAGAAGCGGTATTAGAACACGATAAAGCACTTTTTCTTTGGCTCAACCAATTGGGCAGTCCTACTTGGGACGCTTTTTGGTTACTGATCACCAATAAATGGAGCGCCATACCCCTTTACCTCTTTCTGGCCTTTCTGGCCTATAAAAACTTGGGTTTAAAAAGAATATTGTGGTTGCTCGTGGCTATAGTGCTGCTCATTTTGACCACCGACCAACTGGCCAATTTTTTTAAGTTTGGGGTACAACGGCTTCGACCCTGCTATGATCCGCAGGTGAGTCCCCTACTGCGCCTGGTAAAGTCGTCCTGCGGTGGTAAATTCGGCTATTTTTCAGCACATGCCGGCAATTCCTTCGCCCTGGCCTATTTCTTTACCTACCTGTTTGGAAAGCAGTACCGGTATTTGGGAATCTTCCTCATTGTTTGGGCCATTATGGTAGCCTACAGCAGAATCTACATTGGGGTACATTATCCGTTGGACGTACTCTCGGGTATGGCTTTCGGTGGGGTGTTAAGCTGGATTTTCGTCCGTTTGTACCTTAAATTCGTCGCTATAATCCCACATAGTAAAAAGGGATAATATCAGATTTAAAATCAGTAGTCTTTTGGCGTTACCGCAAGGGTCAGGCTTTCCGCTACAATCTTTTTTTCGGTTCTAACCTCAAAAAAAGTATTTTCACTGCAATCCTTAACGCCGTTGACCGCAGCCAGAATGTTTCAGGTCGGCATCCGGTCAAAAGAGAATCGGCTACATCTGGGAATCCTCAGGCGTTTCTTTGTCAAAAATAACCGCATTCAACGGATTGAAGAATATCAGAAAAAACAATACGCCAAAGGCCATTTCATACACCTCCCATTTTCGATCCGCCGGATTGAGCGCCACCAATAGTGTGGTTGCAAAAAAAGCAATGGCGTGGTGCCATTTTACAATAGGTACCGCAAAATGGTTGGCCAGATTCTTGCACCACGAAAACTTGCGGTACAGTATGGGGGCAATCACAAGATAAACAACCATGACCAGCGTTAATAATTGGCTAAAAATTATTTTATTCAACTTTTTATCACCCACTACAAGGTTGTGCAAGTTGGTTTCCCCCTGGGCGTTGTTCTGCAAAAAGAATTCACTGGATTGTACCCCAAAAATACGTTGCCCCCAAGATATCTCTTCCCCCGCAGCAAAAAAGAAAAGCACTACAAAAATAACCGTCCCCAACTTCCAAAGCAATTTCTTCGATTTTCCCAAGGAGATAAGATGAAATAGCGACAAAATACTGATGGCAAATAGCATAATGGACGTACCCCATTCTACGGGACCGTCTTCCTGGGCAAACCGGGCATTGAAAAAAGATTCGTCCGTAAAGCCAAGATAAGTGCCTATAAGTACCACAACGGTCAAAAGACCATACGCTATCTTTTCTAAGGTTGTAACATTGCCCATCATCGTTTTTTTACGGTATAAAGAGTACTCACTAATCTATTTTTATGTCCTTTTTTGCCCGGACTTGCATTGTAATTCAGGTCGTAAACGGTTTTTAGCTGGTACGTATATTCAGGATCAAAGATACTCTTAAATTCAATTTCTTCCGCAGGGACTACCAAAACGCCAAATACATCGCCTTCCGGAATGGTAATTTCTTCGGAACCTTTTAAAACAGGGATCGATACCCCATATACCCAGATCATTTCCGGGGCTATTTCCCCAAAGGCATAGATGCGATGGTCTTTTGCAAAGGCAGATTCGCTGAGGCTCGAAATGGTTTTGAATGACGGATTTTTTTCCAATGCCCCAACTAAGGGCAATGCGGTTATTTTTATCGCGGTCACTAAGACAATGGTTAGCAAAAAGGCATAAAAAATCCGCTTTCTTTTTAGTTGAATCAGTATAAATGCCCCAATGGTAAAAAGGCAGATGGAGGCCACCACATAATATCCCCAATAGCCCTCTAATCGATTCTTTAGAAAAAAGTACGCCACAAAAGGGAAGGCCATACCTATGGCTCCCAATACTATAAAATGCACATACACCGGAAACCTTTCCTTGGCAGCCATACCATTTTTAAAATTCCGAATACTATATTCCAGGTAAAAGCCCGTATTCAAAGCGAGCGGAATAAGTACAGGAACCAAATAGCGTGCTTTTTTTTCCGGAATAATAGAAAGTAGGAGCAGGGAAAATAGGGTCCATAAAAGGGTAAACCGATACGCTTTAAGATGGCTCACCCTGTTTTTGAGGTATGGATAAAGAAGCCCCATAAGTGCGGGGATGGTCCAAATGCCGCTTTGCACTATAAAAGACCAGTAATAGTAAAATGGGCGTACGTTATAGCTACTCCAATTGGCGGCTTCTTTTTCCGTGATCTCATGGAACGCTTGCGGATCGGCCATGCGCACATACAGGAACCACCAAATGCTTACCAGGGTAGCCAGCAGTAGCATCACCGTTAAGGGGAGTAGCTTCTTGTGGACTACAAATCCTTGATACCTAAAAACAAAGCCATAGGCTATAAGAAAGGGCAGCAATAAGGCATACAGGGAAACAGGCCCCTTGCTCATAAACGACAGACCAATGAACAAACCCGCCAGCAATCCGTTTTTCCAAAGAGATTCCGGCACTGAAAAAAAGAGATACAAATAAGAAATACCCACCAGCATCAACCCGTGGGCGTAGATATCCCAAGGTGCTTCAATGGTAATTACGATCACATAAAAAGAACTAAGCAAAATGAGGGCGTTCATCAATGCATGCCTTTTGTTTTGAATCAGCGACAAAGAAAGCGAATAAACGGCATAGCCCATCGCCAAGGCCATCAACATGGCTGGTAATCGCATTCCTGCCAGATGGTCTGCCCCGAAAATAAGACCAAAAACGGCAGTAATCCAGCTGGGTAAAGGTGGTTTTTCATAGCGGGGCAAATCGTTAAGGGTGGTCAGTAGCCAATGTCCGTCCGAGATCATTTCGCGTGCGGTAATAAAATTACGTGCTTCCATTATGGTTACGGGAATAATGCCCAAATGAACCACATAAATGGCAAGCCCCGTTAGCAAAATGACCCATTTTGGATTACTTTCCAACCACTTCATGCCTTTCGTTTTTAAGGATGACCAAATTGCGGATATAGACGATCAATCCCAAGGTGTGTCCGGCAAAAAGGACGGGATCTTTTCTAAAAACAGCATAGGTAAGGATTAATGAAGCACCCAAAAGGCTCAGGAACCAAAACCCAAAGGGAAGGCTGGATATCTTCTTTTTTTCGGAATAGAGCCACTGGTACACAAAGCGAAAAGTGAAAATAATTTGGGCTATGCTGCCCAACACCAATAACCATAGTGGAATATGTTCATTGTTAAAGAAATTACGGAGGTCATAAGCGTTATTGTTATACCCGTAAAGGATGATCAAAAAAGGGAAGATCCAAAGAAATATTCGGAAAAACCGAGGCAATTTTGTCCATTCTTTTTGTAATTGTATATTTCGGATATAGATAAAATAAGTAATGGCCTGCCCCAGCATAATGGCAAAATCGTTGCGCAGCCATCCATATACAAAGAGTAAAAAGGAAGCCAAAAGGCTCAATTGCCAAAAAAGTCTTGGCGTAAGCACTTTTTTCTTTTTTTCGGAAATGACCCATTGTACCAGCATACGGCTGGAGAACAGCAGCTGCGCCATAAAACCAATTGCATATATGAGCCAGTCTGCCATTTAGCCAGTTTTTTTTACCTTATAGTTGATGTATTTCCGTTTCATCCACAAATACGCAAAGCAATCCATTAACGGGCCCAGCAAGCGGTTCCAGACCCCAAAGTTGGCCGTACCCGCCATTCGCGGAAAATGACGAATGGGTACCTGAATTATTTTCCCTTGCTGCAGCAGTATCATGGCCGGTAAAAATCGATGCAAGCCACGAAACATGGGAATGCGTTTGGCATAGTCTGTTTTTATGACTTTTAACGGACAACCGGTATCATCCATACCGTCATGGGTAAAGGCCCTTCTTATTCCATTTGCAATACGGGAAGATGCATTTTTTACGAACGAATCTTTCCGGTCGGCCCTGTGCCCCGTAACCAGATCAAAAGGACCGATATGTTCCAAAAGGAGATTAAAATCTTCGGGTGCCGTTTGCAGATCAGAATCGATATACCCCAACAAAGGAGTATCCACATGGTCGAAACCTGCTTTTATAGCCGCACTTAGGCCACAGTTTTTAGAGAATTGCACAAAATGAAAGGCATCATTTCGTTTGCAAATGATTTCAATTAGAGCCTGACTCTGGTCTTTTGAGCCATCATTGATAAAAAGGATTTTTGTTTTTTTTGTGGCAATAGCCAAGTAGTTTTTAAGTTCCTTTTCAACCCGCTCCAGATTGTCTTCTTCGTTGTAAACGGGAACGATGATGGTAAATTCGTAGTTCATTTTTAAAAGTTAGTGCCTATAATGAGCCTGCATAGGTTACTGTTTGGCGGCAGCTCCACATTTTTTGAAATGGGACTACACGCCGGGCATTTTAGGGGTCAAAGATAAAGAACTTTATTCACCTTTTTTTGCGTAGTGCCTCATCCTTTATTATTTTCATTTGGTAGCCAGTTTCAATAGTTTATCGGCGGCGGCAAAAGGCGAAATTTGACCTTCCATTACCGCTTTTAACAAAGAATCTATATGAGATTTAACGTGCTTGTTTTGATAAAATCTATTTTTGATTTCGGCATCTATGGTTTGCAAAAGCCAATATTTGTTTTGCGATTTTCTTTGGAATTCGAAATGGCCGTTCGTTTTGGTTATCGTCGCAAATTCCATGATCATATCCCAAATGGCGGCCAAACCCTCATTTTCTTGGGCAGAACACAATAAAACCTTCGGAATCCATCCATTCTCTTTGTGCGGGAATAAATGCAGGGCTCTGGTAAGTTCACCTTGTGCCACTAATGCTTTTTTAATGGCGTCCCCGTCCGACTTGTTGATGGCGATCCCATCGGCCATTTCCATCATGCCCCGTTTTATCCCTTGCAATTCATCTCCGGCTCCGGGCAACTGCAGCACCAAAAAGAAATCCACCATGCTGTAGGCGGCAATTTCGTTTTGCCCAACACCCACGGTTTCAACCAATACCACATCATATCCAGCCGCCTCGCAGAGTATAATGGTCTCCCTGGTTTTTTTTGCCACGCCGCCCGAAGCATCTCCAGAAGGGGTGGGCCTAACAAATGCGTTGGTATCTTTGGCCAGTTCCTGCATCCGTGTTTTATCTCCCAAAATACTTCCTTTAGAAATAGCACTGGAAGGATCTATGGCCAGTACCGCCACTTTTTTGCCTAAAGCGGTTAATTGTTTTCCAAATACTTCTATAAAAGTGCTTTTACCAACACCCGGTGGCCCGGTTATCCCGATACGCAAGGAATCCGCTTTTTGGGAAAGACAGGTTTCAATAAGCTTGTCGGCTTTTTGGGTATCCGGTTTTTTTTTGCTTTCCAATAAGGTAATCGCCCTGCCCAAAGCTGTTTTATCCCCTTTTAAAACACCGTCGGTCAATGCCTGTAAAGTTGGTGGCATATTTCTAAGGGATTTTATTTTAGAAATCGCCTGGGGATTTATATTTTTTTCGAGATTCAAATTTAATGGTTGATAGGAACGCTGATTTTAGTCGTATCCCAGGCCAAGGTCAGAAAAAGCTGTTCATCATTTTCGAAAGCAATGGTGAAGCTTTCTGCACTGTTTGACATATTTTCGGTGGGCACCTCCACCGAAAGCACATCAAAATTTGCATTCCTGGTCGTTTCCTTTCCTCCGCTGCTCAAAGTAACGCCCCAATCGGGAACCTCGCTGTTAAGGATTACCTTCCAACTGGCCTCGTTTGGAATGGTCCACAAGGAGTAACTGCCCGCGGACAGGTTTTTGTCGACAATTTTAATGTCGGTCTTAGTGGTAAATACCGTTGGTTCGTTTGCGCCGGTCCGCCAAACTTGATTATACGGCACCAATTCCCCAAAAATGACACGGCCTTTTTTGAAAGGACTACTGTAATTAACTACCACTTCCAATCCGTTTTTGGTATACGAGGCTGTTCTTTGGGGGCTGTGTTTTTTTGTTTGATCGCGCATATAGGGCATTCCCACAAAGTAAAATAGGATGCCCACGAGTACTGCTACAATCAGAAACCATTTTAATATTTTCATTTTTAATATTTTGAAGATTAAGGCTCTAATTTACTAAATCAAATTTAAAAACAGTAGTATTGTTATAGGTTTCTCTGGGACGTAAAATAGTCGATGGAAAAGTTTACCTATGCAACCCGTCGATTAATTTTAACAAATAGGCTGACACAAATGTTAAAACGGTTTTGTTATCCGATTTGTCGCCATTTTCTTTAGGGTTATTTGGTTTAGTTCAACATTCCGAAAAAAAACACCGATAATCATGCATTTAACGGTGCTTTGATATCACTTGAATGTGGTTCGTTGAGTGGGCAGACCTAAAAATATCATAACAAACTGTTTATTATCAATATTTTATAACATTTTTAAGAACGATTACCCGAACACTGAACTCGGTTTAAAATGTAGCAAATTGATGCAGATTTTATGAGTCTTTTGCTTCCTAAAAGCAACAAAAAATTCAAGTAATGACAAGAAGCAAGATTTA
>JBGTBA010000128.1:0-4412 GCA_041749595.1 Flavobacteriaceae bacterium
CGGAGGGATTACGAGAGCATGATTGGGGGTAATCTCCCCTTTCTCCGCCTTCGACGGATTCATTCCCCTCTTTAGAAAAGAGGGGAGCTTGAAAATGAGAACTAATAAAACGAGAACTATGTTTAAAAACAATTTAAAAATCGCTTGGCGAAGTCTTTGGAAGAACAAAGGCTACAGTGCCCTTAATATTTTCGGATTGGCCATTGGGATAACCTGTGCCGGTTTAATATTTCTTTGGGTAGAGGACGAAGTGAATTTTGATGGGGCTTTTCCCAAACAGGACCTTGTTTACTTTTTACCTACAAACCAGAAGTATGAAGGGGAGTGGCGCACCTTTTATTCAACACCTGGGCCTTTAGCTAAAGACTTAAAGGATGAAATTCCTGAAATCAAGAGGTCTGCCGCTACCTGGAGCGGGGAAATTCTAATTACTGATGGTGATAAGGGAATTAACAGAAGAGGACGGTATGCCGAACCTGACTTTTTGGATATTTTTAGCCTCCGGTTTGTTGAGGGAAGTGCAAAAAATGCGCTTAGCAGGCCGGACGCCATTGTTCTGACCCAAAGAACAGCTACAGCCATTTTTGGAAAAAATACAACCGCACTGAACCGCATATTGAGAATTGACAATGCATATAATTTTACAGTTACTGGTGTTATAGCGGATTTACCAAATAACATCACCTTTGGATTTGACTGGCTCTTGCCATTTGAGCGCTTTCAATTAGGGCAAGAGGACATGTCATGGGCAAAAGAGTACGGAAATAATTTTGCGGACACTTTTGTGGAACTCGCTCCAGAGGCCGATTTTAAAGCGGTCGATGCAAAGGTTCAAAAGATACTTCCTGCAAAAACAGAAGACGCAAACACCTATGCTTTTTTACATTCATTAAAAGATTGGCACCTTCGGTCCGAGTTTAAAGGTGGAAAAATTGTAGGCGGCCAAATCACTTTTGTACGTTTATTTTCCATTATCGCCCTTGTAATACTGCTCATCGCTTGTATCAACTTCATGAACCTGTCTACCGCCAGAAGTGAAAAAAGAGCAAAAGAAGTGGGAATACGTAAGGTACTGGGTTCAGGTAAAAACAGATTGATTTCCCAGTTTATTGCCGAGGCATTGATTACGGCAAGTTTGGCGACCATGGTAAGTGTAGTTTTGCTTCTGATACTGTTACCTCCATTTAATATTCTCGCTGAAAAACAATTGGAACTTCGGCTTTTTAACCCTGTGCATTTTTTTTCACTTATGGGAATTACCTTAATCTGCGGTCTTCTTGCAGGATGGTATCCTGCCTTTTACTTATCATCCTTCAAACCCGTCAAAGTCATTAAAGGGGTACAGGTCAGGGAGAACAGCGCTGCATATATTCGCAAGGGACTGGTCGTTGTACAATTTTCAGTCTCCATAGTATTTATAATCAGCACTATAATAGTCTATCAACAGGTACAGCATGTAAAAAGCCGTGATCTGGGATATAATAAGGAAAATCTCATTAAAATAAACGTAAATGGGGATATGATTAAAAATTTTAACCCCATTAGACAAGACATGATAGCTTCAGGTTTGATTGAAAATTTAGCGCTCAACAATTCTGATATCCTTTATGACGGTAACAATGGGTCAGGTTTTGAATGGCAAGGGGGTACGGATACTAAAGATGTGTTAATTTCATTTAGACACATCAGTCCAAGTTTCTTGGAGACGGCAGGAATGAAAATTGTGGAAGGTAGGGGATTTAGCGAGAATAGGGCATCCGACAGTACATCAGTCATGGTCTCACAATCACTTGCCAAAATGATGGGAGACGGAAGTGCTGTTGGCAAGACGATAACGCGAGATGTCACTTATACTGTTATTGGTGTGGTACAAGATTATTTATATGGTGATATGTATGGCACGAGCGACCCTGTCCTGTTTTTTAACAATCCTGAAGCTGCAAATTACATGTATGTAAAAATTAAACCGGGCAATGATTCGGCAGAAGCCTTGGCCTTTATGGAACGTGTTATGCAAAAACATAATCCTGCCTTTCCGTTCGAATATGAATTTGTGGACGACGCCTTTAATGCTATGTTCAGAAGTGAAAAACTGGTAGTCAACCTTTCCAAAATCTTTGCCTTGCTCGCTATTATCATTTCTTGTTTAGGCTTGTTTGGGCTGTCTGCATATACTGCAGAGCAACGCCGTAAAGAAATCGGTGTACGTAAGGTTTTGGGTTCCAGCGTCTCTGGCATTATCAAATTATTGTCAAAAGATTTTATAAGGTTGGTCCTAATTTCGATCATACTGGCCATTCCCTTGGCATGGTGGGCTATGCACAATTGGCTAGAGCGTTTTACCTATCGTATTGATATCCCTTGGTGGGTTTTTCCGCTTGCCGGGGCCATAGCTATAGTTATTGCATTAATTACCGTTAGTTTTCAGTCTTTTAGGGTGGCATTGTTAAACCCGGTAAAAAGTTTACGAACAGAATAAAAAAGCTCCCCTCTTTTTTAAAAGAGGGGAGCTAAAAACAACTAATAAAACGAACATCATGTTTAAGAACTATTTTAAAATCGCCTGGCGGAACTTAAAGAACAACAAAGGCTATTCGGCCATAAACATAGGAGGTCTTGCCTTGGGCATGGCCGTTACCCTATTGATCGGACTTTGGGTGGTAGACGAATTATCCCATGACAATTACTTTGTTAAAAAGGAGCGGCTTGCACAGGTTTTTCAATCAATAACATTTAACGGAAATACAGGTACAGGTCCCGCCATTCCCAGACCGTTGGAAAAAGCACTAAGAGACGGTTATTCGGATAATTTTAAACACCTTGTCATGTCGTCCTGGAACAACTCCAGGTATTTGATGTATCAGGACAAAAGCCTATCTAAAACAGGCTATTTCATGCAACAGGAAGCACCTGAACTATTAGCATTAAACATCTTGAAAGGAGAAAAAGACGGCTTGCGTGAGCTGAATTCCGTAATGCTTTCCGAATCCGTGGCACATGCGCTTTTCGGAGCCGAAGAACCCATAGGCAAGACCCTTAAGGTTAATAATCAGTACGATGTTATGGTCAGTGCGGTCTATGAAGACATTCCCTTTAATAATTCCTTCCATGATGCCGAATTTTTTATGCCCTGGGATAAACTCATTGCCACCCAGGAGTGGATGAAAGAAGCGGAAGATCAATGGGGCAACAATTCGTTTCAAATGTTTGTGGAACTGGCTGATAATGCGACGATGGAAAAAGTTAGTGAGACAATTCGGAATATCAGAAAGACGCAGAATCAAGATTCGGCCGAATTCAATCCGCAACTATTTCTCTTTCCCATGAAAGAATGGTATTTGCACGGCAATTTTGAGAACGGCAAACAGGTTGGGGGCCGAATAAAGTATGTGTGGCTTTTTGGGATTATCGGGGCGTTCGTACTGCTTTTGGCCTGTATTAACTTTATGAACCTCAGTACGGCACGGTCCGAAAAAAGAGCCAAGGAAGTCGGCATCCGAAAATCCATCGGCTCCCAAAGAAACCAATTGATCAACCAATTTTTAAGCGAATCTTTTTTGGTCGTAATATTCGCTTTCATTCTTGCAATAGGGATAGTACTCCTCTCTTTAAACGGTTTTAATGAGCTCTCTAAAAAAGAAATATCTTTTCCCTGGGCAAGTGGCTTTTTTTGGCTTAGTTCCCTAGCTTTTATCATATTTACGGCTTTGGTGGCGGGAAGCTACCCTGCATTGTACCTCTCGTCCTTTAAACCTGTGGATGTTCTAAAAGGCACCTTTAAAGCAGGCCGATATGCCGGGCTACCCAGAAAAATTTTGGTGGTACTACAGTTTACGGTTTCAGTGGCTTTCATTATCGGTACGGTGATTGTTATGCAGCAAATTAACCATGCCAAGAACCGCCCGGTGGGGTATGAAAAAGAGGGACTTGTTCAAATCCCCACTTTTAGTGAGGATTTTGCAGGAAAATATAATTTGATGCGAACTGAGTTTATAAAATCTAACGCAGTAATTGAAATGTCCTCTTCCAGTAGTCCTACCACGCAAATTTGGTCCAACCGCAACGGTTTTGTGTGGGAAGGAAAACCCGAAGGGTTTCAAGAAGATTTGGCTTGGACAGAAGTTTCTCCGGAATATGCAAAGTCTCTGGGAATGAAAATTGTGGAAGGGCGCGATTTTTCACGGGAGTTCCCAACCGACTCCAATGCCGTGCTGATCAATCAGACCGCGGTAAAATACATGGGACTTCAAAATCCCGTAGGCAAATTAATTAAAGACGATGATGAGGAAGATCCGAATCCTCCTTTAACAATTATTGGGGTAGTCGAGGACATGATTACCCAATCTCCTTATGAACCGGTAAAGCAAGGTGTTTACGTCTTCGATAAGCACGGAAATTCCAGTTTCTACAAT
>JBGTBA010000129.1:0-4069 GCA_041749595.1 Flavobacteriaceae bacterium
TATCGGTCACTTCTTCCTAACGGCTTTAGTGATTACACCATACGACCATCCAACAGATTGATAATACGCGACCCATACGTAGCGTTTTGTTCGGAGTGCGTAACTTGAATAATAGTAACCCCTTCACTGTTTAATTTGGTAAACAATTCCATGATCTCCTCACTTTGTTTGGAGTTTAAGTTTCCTGTGGGCTCATCCGCTAGGATAAGTTTGGGATTTGCAATTAAGGCTCTGGCTACCCCGACTAACTGTTGCTGTCCGCCACTGAGTTGTGCAGGAAACAGTTCCTTTTTCCCTACTATATTGAAGCGGTCCAGCATATCGGCCACCATGGCCTTGCGTTCTGATCCGCTGTATTTTTTGTACAATAAGGGCAATTCCAGATTTTCTTTTACGGTGAGTTCATCCAACAGATGATACGACTGAAATACAAACCCGATATATTCCTTATACAATTCCGCACGGTGTTTCTCTTTTAGGGTATGAACCGATTCATGCAGGAAATGGTATTCCCCTTCATCAAACGTATCGAGCATCCCGATAACATTTAATAGGGTCGATTTCCCGGAACCTGAAGGCCCCATTATGGAAATGAATTCACCATCTTCTATTTCAAGATTTATGTCTTTTAAGAGAAAGACACGCTGTCCTCCTTGTTGTACCCATTTAAAAATATTGTTTAGTTGTAGTAGCATTGTTTTAGTATTAAGTATTTAGTAATCAGTATTAAGTAAAGCTATTTTAAATGTTCCCGACTGCGCTCGAAATGACATTTTGTGCTCTATTTTATTCTATTCCGTTCGTAAACTTTTTACTGGACTGGCCATTGCGGCACTTATGGCCAGAATACCTACGGTTACGGCACCAATAAATAAAGAAACTGCTCCTGCCAAAGCCAATAACCAAAAAGATAGTTCTACATGATACGCAAAATTTTGAAGCCAATAATTGTTTGCCCACCAAGCAATTGGCGCAGCCACAACAAAGGCAACGATGACCATTCGTAGGAAATTGGCAGTATGTAGAACCAATATTTGTGAAACGGTTGCCCCTAAAACTTTTCTAACACCAATTTCTTTAATACGTTGATTAATTGATAGATGAGCCATTCCTAACAGGCCGAAGCAACATATAATCAAGGATAGAAATGTAGCGATATTGACTAATTTTTGCCATCGCCGCTCTTGTTTGTATTCTCTTGCATTCAGCTCATCCAAAAAATCGTATTTAAAAACGGCATCTGGCATGATGGTTTTGTAAACTTTTTCCAAGGCCTTAATTGCTTCCTGTTGTTTTGACTTTTGAAATTTGACTAAAATCCCGTATGGGACTTGTAACATAGAAAGGACCATCGGCTTGATGGGCTCTCTTAGAGATCCAAAATGAAAGTCTTTTACGATACCAATTATTTGTTTCATTTGTTCTCCCTCATCATTTTCAATCAATTTTATATATGTTCCCAAAGGCTCCGATAAATTGCTTTCTTTCACGAAAGTTTCATTTACAATAACTGAATTGGAGCTATCAGTTTCGAAATTGGAAGAAAAATTACGACCCAACAGAATCGGAATTTCAACATCGGGCAAATAATTTTCATCAACCCACTTAAACAAAGATTCCATTTGCGCGTTATTGACCATTACGCCACCCGCACCATGATTTTGGGCATAAGAAATCGATTTTATGGCCGATTCTTTCGATAGCTCTTCCTTTAAAAGCCGACCAATGGCAGCATAATCCCTGCTTCCTGTAATAGCCGTTGCAATGATCTGGTTGGGGTTATAACCCAGATCCTTAGTACCTATATAATCCATTTGGGAATGGAATACAATAGCCGTAATAAGCAAAAATATACCTAGCGAAAATTGAAAAACGACCAACCCGCGTCCCGCAAAATTTTTGCCGCTCCATTTGAGTTTATTATATAACACCTCGGATGGCTGTAATTTAGAAAGGACAAAAGCCGGATAAAGGCCCGCAAGTAAAATGACAGACCCAAAAATCAAGAACAGATACGCCCCTGACTGAAAATTGAGCATTTGTCCGAATACAAACTGTTTGGCCGTAAGATCATTGAACAGGGGAATCAGCAAGTTTATAGCCAAAAGAGAAAGTAAAAATGAAATACCGCATAATAAACCCGACTCCATGAGAAATTGAAAAATAATTTGGGTTTTGTTACTTCCGGCTATTTTTCTGACCCCTATTTCCTTTGCTCTTTTTAGGGCTGTGGTAATATTTATATTTATAAAATTAATGGTAGCCATTAACAAAATAAGTAAGGCAATAGCGATAAAAACGATAGAATATAGAGGGTTGCTGGTGTTTACGATGCCAGACTCACCATTAAAACCTCTTCCGCCCAGAAACGCATTTAGATGTACGTCCGTTATGTTTTGTAAACCATACTCTATTTGGGAATCAAAACCATATCGTGCGATATTTTGCGTTACCTGTTCTTTGGCATGGACGGCGAACACACGATTGAATTTCTGTTTTACCGCTTCTAAATCGGATGTAGGTTCTAAAACCACAAATGTTCCCAAATAGGTGTTCAACCAATTAGTATCTATAAAAGAAAGCCTAAGGAAATCGAAGGGAAGTAGAATATCAAATTGAATGGAAGAGTTTTTTGGTGGGTCTTTTGCCACCGCCGAAATTATTAGATGTTCATTTAAACGCTGATAAGAGGGATCGGAGTCCATTCGCAAAACTTTACCCACTACGTCGGTAGAGTTAAATAATCGCAATGCAGTACTTTCCGAAAGCACCACTGAATTCACCTCATTTAACGCCGTTTGACCATCTCCATCCAACAAGGGAAAAGTAAAGACCTCAAAAAACGTATTGTCGACGAATAGGGTATTTAAACTTAAGGTTTTGTCATCGGTAGAAACATCATTATAAATTTCACCGCCCATCATACGAACATAATTTTTTATTTCCGGCACGACTTCTTGAAATGCCTTCCCTTGAACTTGACCGGTTGTACCTACGGTCTGGGGCTTGGCTCCCTTATATCCTATCAAATTGGTGGTAATTCGATACAAGTTTGGATTATTAACATGAAAATCATCAAAATTATGTTCATCTTTCCAGTAAATTACCGCAAGAAGTAAACAGGTAATGGCCACCGCCATGCCCACGATATTAATCAAGGAATAAAACTTGTTTTTCCAGAGACTCCGCCAAGCGATTTTTAGATAGTTTTTTAGCATGATTTTTAGTTTTAGCTCCTCTGCTTCGGCTATGCTCAGCACAGTTTTTTTAAAGAGGGGGGTCCCCTTGGCAGCCATTGTTTTTACCCCTTGTTCCCTTTTATTTGTGTTCCACCAATCTATCCCTCCGTCTTCCCGCCAAATAGACAGAAAGCCACCTCCCTTTAGAAAAGGGATGAGCTTTTTTATTCCGTTCTTAAACTTTTTACCGGGTTAGCATTGGCCGCTTTTATGGCCTGAAAGCTCACCGTTATAACCGTAACCAGCATGGCACCTATTACGGCCAAGGCGAAAATCCACCACTCCAGCAGAACATGATACGGATAATCCTGCAACCAACCATTCATGATATAATAAGCTATCGGGACGGCGATAAAGCAAGAGATCACGACCAATTTTAAAAAGTCCTTGGAAAGCATGTTCCAAACATTAAATACCGTTGCCCCCAATACTTTTCGCACCCCAATTTCCTTCGTGCGCTGCTCGGCAACAAAAGAGGTGAGACCAAACAACCCCAGACAGCTGATTAAAATGGCCAAAGCTGTGAAAATTCCGGATAACGTTCCGATTCGTTCTTCTGAGGCAAACTTCTCCCCATATTCGGCATCCACAAAATCGTACTCAAAAGGAAGATCCGGGAAGTGCGTTTTAAAAACATTTTCTATAATGGCTATGTTCTGACTTGCGCTTTGATTGGGATTAAGCCTTAAATTGTAGAAACTGGAATTTCCGTGCTTATCGAAGACGTAAACACCTTGCTTTACCGGTTCATAAGGAGATTGGGTAATCATGTCCTCGACTACCCCAATAATTGTTAAAGGAGGATTCGGATCTTCCTCATCATCGTCTTT